>DASRJO010000019.1:0-25717 GCA_035649435.1 Candidatus Krumholzibacteriia bacterium
CGGTGTCCGGCGCACGGTGGCGAGGGTGTTCGGCCGTGTTCCGACGGGACGATTCTCTATGAGGTTGGAGTATGCCAGGATCTGGTGATCGGCTCCAAGCCCTGGCTATCGATTCCTTCAGCAGGTCGCGCACGCTCGCCCGCCGTCATGCCGTGCAAAGTGGTGTCCAAGGCTTTTTCGTGCTTCGACCTGGCCGACACACTGCACACGACGCGGGACGGGAGTACGGTCCGCTTGACCGACTGGTCGTTGTTCTTCAAGTTCCTGCTCCCGATCGGTGGCAACCCCAAGCAGCTTGCCGCCGATCTCGAATCGACACCGGGAGTCGTCTTCGCGGAGCCGAACGGCGTCGCGGTGCACGATGAGTCCTTCGAGTCCTCCTTTTCGACCCCGAACCCTCTGAAGCCGGGCGCAGTGGTGGCCATCGACCTCGCCGTGCCAGCTCGCGTCACCCTCGATCTCTACGACGTGGCAGGCCGGCGCGTCCGGCGTTTGCAGGACGGCACGTTGTCCGCCGGCCCCCATCGGCTGGAATGGAACGGCCAGGACCAGAGCGGACGGGCGCTGCCGCGCGGCGTCTACATCCTGCGTCTCACGTGGGCCGGAAGTACGTCGACGCGCAAAGTCGTGGTCCTCGACTGACGACCGACCGCATGGTTCGAGTCAGTGCAGTGCGAGCGTCAGCGCCGTCGAGACCAAGATCGTGGTGGTGTTGTTGCGGTCGTCGTCGTGATCTTCGGGCTCGAGGCTGAAGAAGAGATCGAAGGTGAGACGCGGGGGCAGGCGCGCCGAGAGGATGAGCGTCGACCAATTGTAGAGATAGTCGGTGAGGAAGGCCGTGGCGTCGCGATACCGGCGCACGCCCACCTCGTTCGAGAACTGCACCCACAAGGCCGAGCCAACCAGGTAAGAGAGCGTGCCCTTGACCCCCCATTGATCGTAGGGACGGTCGAAAACGTTCTCGGTGCGGCGAAACTCGCCTCGCGGTCCTGCTCCGAGCGTCGTGCGCTCGTTCAATTCCCCTTCCAGGATCATCTCGATCGAATGCTCGCGGGCATTGGCGTAGACGCTGTCCGGCTGATCGTAGTCGATGACGAGAGCGCGATAGGCGGGACGGAAACGCAACACGCTTCCGAGTGCGGCGCTCGCGGTCACCGTGCCCTGATAGTCCACGTACGGGCTGCGAGTCTCGGGGTCGCGGTACCGCCGGCGTTCGAGCGTCTGCTCCCAGGTCAAGGTGTGGACGCCGAACTCTTGAATCCAGCCGGTGCTCACTCTGTGGGTGCGTGCATCGATGGCGCTGGAATCGGGAACTTGGTCCGCCCCCCAGGCATAGCCGGCGCGGAGCGAGGAGAACACTCCCCACCGCCGTTCGATCTCGCCGCCCACATCATTGCGGACATAGTCGTAACTGTAGCGCGTCCGCTGTGCGAAGTTCGCGCTCTCCAATCGTTCCGTCAGGCGCAGTCGCCAAGGGCGCTGTGGCCAAACCACGGCAGTGAGGCGCGCGGTGTTGCTCAAGTAGTCGCTGGACAACGCGTACTGCGACAAATCGCGCCATGCTTTCAGGTGCAGATCGTCGATGAGCAGGAGATCGAGACCGTTGCCGCGCCGGCGGAGGCCAAGATGCACATCGTCGCGTGTCGCCTCTTGTCCGACAGAAATGCTGTTGGCGAGCTCGAACCAGGTGCGACCTTGGCGTTCGAGGCCGAGAATGACCCTCCCGCTCAGCTCGTCGATCAAGTCGAGCGTGTCCTTGTCTGCAATCGTGTAGGTCTGGCCGAAGGAGTCGTAGGCAATGGCCGCGCTCGAGCGCAGTCGCCACCGCCCGGGGGTCTGCGCCGACGCATCGCCGGCGATCAAAGAGCCGAGGAGGAGTGAAGAGGCGAGGAGGAAACGCATGCGCTGCACCGGAAGAAATCGGCCCCGGGGGCCGGTGTTTCAGGGTTCAGGGTTTTCCGCGAGCTGTGCCGCGCGACCTGTCAGGTTGCGCGCCACGCGCGCCTCCTCGAGCGCTTGGTGCAGCTTGCCTTCCAGCCGCAAGGTTCGGGCGCGGTCGAGGTGGGTGCGCGCGGTTTCGAGGAGCGCCACGGCCTCGCCGCTGCCGGACTCCTGCACTCGCGGCGCGGTGAGATCGATGAATTGCGCGAGCTCCTCGAGGGCGAGGTCGACACCGGAGGGATCGAGCGGGGTTTCACCGAGGCGCATGGCGCGCAGCACGATCTCACGTGCCTGTTGCAACAAGCGCTCGGCTGGGGCCTCGCGACCGGCGATCAGGTGAGCCTCCGCATCGTCGAGCATGGTGGCGGCGCGCTGCAAGAGCTCCAATCCTGCGAAATTCTCCTGCAGGTCGTCCTCGGCGCGCTCGAGCAGGTGGCGCGTGTTCTCGAGCATGCGCTCGAGCTGCCGTTTCGGGTTCGGGCGCACGAAGTCGTCGAGCAGGCGCGAGGTGTCGACGCTCATGCCGATGACTTCCTGAAAGCGCTGTTCGTGGAAGGCTTCGCGCGCGCGTTCGAGTCGCTCGTGTCCAAGCTCGAGCGTGCGCAGAACGCGCGGGTCGGGCGCATCGCCTGCCAGTGCGCGGGCCTCCTGGAGCTGGCGATCCAGTCGATCCAACAACTGCTGCGCACGCTGCTCGAGATGCGCTTGCTGCGAAGCGATGTACACCGCGCGCTCGGCCAAAAGCCGCGCACGACGCGTGAGCTCGATGCTGCGCCTGAGATCGATGACGCTCGCCATGGCGGAGCGCTCGATCGACTTGGCGGTCTCTTGCAATTGAAAGGCGAAGCGCAGTTGGTTGCGGGCGCGTTGATTGCCGTGTTGTTCGACCACGGCACTCGCGCGCTCGAGGATTTGGTCGGTCCGCTCGATCTCGCTGTGGAGTCTCTCCGCGTCCGCGGGGTCTTGCGCGACCGCCACGTGCGCCGAGGCGGAGA
The DNA here is from genome assembly GCA_035649435.1 of Candidatus Krumholzibacteriia bacterium. GTDB lineage: Bacteria > Krumholzibacteriota > Krumholzibacteriia > DASRJW01. The sequence continues at coordinate 2,937 of DASRJO010000019.1, forward strand.
AACAGAAGGCCGCGGCGAGCCCGACGAGCCCGGCGTGAACGAGGATTCTCGGTACGGGCCGGAACATGGTGCCTCTCCTGGTCGTCCCTGGACCCGGACACGGGTTCCACACACCACTCGAACGCGTGCCCGCCGCGGTCCGAATGGGGATTGCAAAGGACGGTCCAGGCTTCGGAGGCCGCGGGGTCCAGCGCAACTAACAAAGAATAAGTCAGTTGCGACCGCGTCGCACGGCGTTCCAAGGATGGGAACGCGCGCGCGTGACCCGTCTCGTACACGATGGCCGGTTCGGGACGCCCGGGGGCCGCTTTCGTTTGGGCGAACAAGGCGGGGCGGTGAGCTACACCCGGTGTGCGACGGGCGTGGCTCAGAGCGCGATGCCGTGCTTCTCCATCCGGCTGTACAAGGTACGACGCGTCATTCCGAGGAGCCGGGCGGCGGCCGCCTTGTTGTTCTGTGTCTTCTCGAGGGCTCGACGGATCAAGTGGCCTTCGAGCTGATCGAGGTCGATCCCACCATCGGGGAGATCCATCGCGGCGTGCAAGTTCGGGGTGAAAGGGACGGTGCCCGGCATCAGGAAATGCATGGCCTCGAGCGGCTGTCCCTGCGCCAGGATCGTCGCACGTTCGACGATGTTGCGCAGCTCGCGCACGTTCCCCGGCCAGTCGTGCTGGCGCAACGAGTCCAGCGCCGCCGGCGCGATGCGCGGGTGTGGGTAGCGCATCTCGCGCAGGAAGAACTCGGCGAGCAACGGCACGTCCTGGCGTCGCGCCGCGAGCGGCGGCACCAGCACCGGGAACACATTGAGCCGGTAATAGAGATCCTCGCGGAAGCTGCCGCTGCGAATCGCTGCCTCGAGGTCGCGATTGGTGGCGGCGACGACGCGCAGATCGACGGCGATGGATTGAGTACCGCCGACGCGCGTGATCTGGCGCTGTTCGAGCGCACGCAACAATTTCGCCTGCACATCGGGGTCGAGCTCGCTGATCTCGTCGAGGAACAGGGTGCCATGCTGGGCGAGCTCGAAGCGGCCGAGCTTGCGCGCATCCGCGCCGGTGAAGGAACCCTTCTCGTGGCCGAAGAGCTCGCTCTCGAGCAGTGATGCCGGGATGGCGGCACAATTGATGGCCACGAACGGTTTGCCGGCACGCGGGCTGCGCGCATGGACCTCGCGCGCCACCAGCTCCTTGCCCGAGCCGCTCGGCCCTTGCACGAGGACGGTCGCGTCGGTCGGCGCCACGAGCGAGATCAAGCGCCGCAATTCCAGCACTGCCGGGCTGTCGCCGAGGATGGTCACGCTGATTTGGCCGGCGAGCTGGTCGCGCAAGAGCGAGTTCTCTTGCACGAGCAGAGTATTCTCGCGCGCGAGGCGCTGGGTCTCGAGCAGGTTCTGGACGATGTGGCGCATCTCGTCGAGGTCGAAAGGCTTGATGACATAGTCGTTGGCGCCGAGCTTGAAGGCCTCCCGTGCACTCTGAACCGACGAGTAAGCGGTCATGAGAACGACAGCGGTGTCAGGTGTGCGCGTCTTGACGGCGCGCAGGATCTCCAACCCATCCGGTGGTGTCATGCGCAGATCCGTGATCACCAAACGGTAGTCCGCAATTTGCAAGCGTTCGAGCGCCGCGGCGCCGGTGGTGGCGACGTCGACCCGGAAGCCTGCGTCCTCGAGCTCTTCGCGCAAGAGCTCGCCCATGCGTTTTTCGTCGTCCACGATCAGGATATCTGTCATCGCATGCCCCCGCTGTCATCTCGAGCTCGGACGATGGGCGCGACACTAGAGCAAGAGCGGGTTCGGATGCCATCCAAGCGGTGCGCACCACCCACGGTCAGCGCGGCGATGAGCGGGATCGCCAGAATCGCGACCCATGTTCAGGCGCGCGGAAGGCGCAGCTCGACGCATGCCCCGCCAGCCGGCGCGGTGTCGAGCCGGATGCTGCCGGCATGCTCTTCGACAATGCGCCGCACGATCGTCAGTCCCAGGCCGCTGCCCTGCGCCTTCGTGGTGAAGAACGGTTCGAAAACACGCGTCGCCAGGTCGGCGGGAATCCCGGGTCCGGTGTCGGTCACGGCCAGCAGCACGTGCGTCGCATCGTGCGTGAGACGGAGGCGCAGGGTCCCGCCCTCCGGCATGGCTTGCATCGCATTGAGCGCGAGATTGATCAGCACTTGGCGCAGCCGTTGTGGATCGCCGCGCAGAATGCTGGTCTCTGGCAGGTCCATCTCGACCATGACCTTGGCGGCTTCGAGCTCGGGTTGCAACAGCAGGAACGTGCGTCGCACCAAGGGCACCAGATCGAGAGACTCGAGGCGCGAGGGGGCGTCGCGTGCGAAACCGAGGTAGCCGTCCAGAACCGCGCTCAGTCGGTCCACTTCTTCGGCGATGTAGTCGAACTTCTCGTCCGGGGCCGACGGGTCGGCATAGACCTTCTTCAGACGTGTCGCGGTGGCGCGGATGATGCCGAGAGGATTACGGATCTCGTGCGCGATGCCGGCGGTCATCCGGCCCATCGCTGCCAACGACTCCGCTTGCTGCACCGAGGCTTCGGCGCGGGCGAGTCGGTCCTGCACACGGGCGTGGAAGATCCCGAGTGCCACCAACGACGCGACACTGAGAGCGCCGACGACGAGCAACGAATGGCGCAGTCGCTGCAAGTTGGTGAAGAACTTTGCATCGGCTTCGACTCCCACCGCGTACTGGGCACCGGGCACGGGCGCGAACCCGGACATCAAATACTCGCTTCCGGATCGATACAGCGCCGTGTGCACGCTGCTGCCGCGCAAGGCGGCCTGGACCTCCGCCTGGTACAGAGGGTCGGTCATCGACTTCGAGGCGATGCCGGTTGTCGTGGCGAGGAAGGCACGGCCATCCTGGTCGTACAGCGTGATGGAGGCGAGAGTTGCAGCGTCTTGGATCTCGCGCAGGCGCGCGAGGAAGAGAGGCGCCTCGACGCCGGCGGCGGAGCTTTCCGTTTCGGCCCACGCCGCCACGATCTGTCCGGGGTCCAAGACGGCAGCGAGTGCGACCGCCACGTCTTCCAAGCGGCGACCCAGCTCGGCTTCGAGCGCCGACCGGGTGCTCCTGTATTGCACCCACAACGCGACGTTCAGGATCGTCACGGCGGCGGCCATGAAAATGCCGCCCGCGAGAGTTCTTCCAGGGCCAGCCATTCCTGCGCCGTAGTCTACGGGACCACGGCTGATCCGGTCCAATAGTCTCGCCTCTTTACACTCGGAAGACCAAGGTGGTAAAAATTCTTTACGCATCGACTATGGAGGACCTGTGCCCGACCGGATCGTCGATTCCAAGTACCGCGTCCTCGACTCGTTGCCCCGGACCGCGGGCCGCGAGCGCTTCCTGGTAAGCGACCTGATCAGCGGCCGGATGGCGGTTCTGGAGACTGTGGCTCTGGACGGCTTCGAGCGTCTGCAGAAGCGCTGGTCGCAAGATTGGCAGCCCATTCTCCGCGAACGCGTCGCGCGGTTCGCCAAGCTTCCGAGCATGATCCCGGTGACCGCAGTCGGCGCGCTGGAGTCCGGTCCCTACTACGTCTTCGAGATCGAAGACGAAGATTCGCTTCAAGGCCGGGCGTTGGAACAGATTCCATCGCGTGAGCAACTGCAGCGTCTGCTTGTCGATGTCGCGAACGCCAATGCAACCGGCGATCACGTCCTCAACTTGCGGCCGGAATCGCTGTGCTTGCATCGCGATGCGCTGCGGATTCTGCCCGCTGCATACATCCTGCCGCTCGAGTTGTTGGCACGCGCCGGCACCCGGTCGCCCTTCCAGCCGCCTGAGCTCCGGCACGCGGGACACCTGAACGACACGACGGATGGATTCATCGTCGCCGGAGTGCTGCAAGCATCTGCCGAACGACTCACCGGTCCGCGCCCGGAGTGGTGGCGTTGCGTGCCGCGCATGCAGGCACTGGAGCCGTGGGCGCGGCTGCCACTCACTGACGCGCTCGATGGGCTGGCCAATCCCGGCGCGCCGGCCGGGACCGAGGGCGAGAGCGAGGCGCCTGCTCGGCGCAGCATCGACCGGCTCCTAGATGTCGACACGGCCGCACTGCCTGAGGCGGAGCGCTGGCAGCCAGTGCTGTCGGCGCTGGATACTGCGCTGGTGCAAATGTCCGACGGCGCGAGCACGGTGCTTTGCGTGGAAGCCGTTGGACAAAGCTCCGCCCTCGCCGAGCTCTTCCTCGTCCTGCGCGAGTGCCTGGCCTTGCTCACCGAACGACCGTTCGTCGTCCGCGTGGATACCTTCACCTCCTGGGAGATGCGCGATCTCTCCGGCCGTGGCGCTACCGTCGTTCTCGTCCCCGATTTCAGTCCGACGGAAGCGGCGCTTCTGCCGCTCGAGTCTTTGCTCGGTCAAGAGAAGCTGCGTCCCGCCGTGTGGGTCGTCGGTGCCCGGCGCTCCTCGTTCACGCTCGCCGATGCGGAAGCCGCGAGCGTGAGCGACTGGCTGCGGCAGCGCACGGATGCATCGTTCGTCCATTGCGTTCTCGATCGCGAGGCGGGGGAGCCGCCGGCGCAGCCAGTGTCCGCCGCGGCGCGCCATCTTCTCGATCTGTTGAGCGTCTTCGATGGCGATGCGCCCGGAGAGATGCTGCGCCTGGCGTTGCCGCAGCAGGAGCACGAGCTGCCACAGGCATTGGTCGAGATGGAAAGCCTCGGGCATGTGCGGCGCGTTCTCGAAGCCGGCGGTTGGTGGGGAACCGAGCCACAAGTCGTCCTGCGCAGCCGGCGGCCCGATGTGCGCGAGCTGCGCCGCGGTGGGTTGACCGTGCATCGCCGCGAGGAGCTGCATCTCCTGCTGTCGCACTTGCTCGCCGATGTCGGCGCGCACACGCTGCCGCAGCGCCTCATGCGTTTCGAGCATCTCTTCGCCGGCGGCAGCTGGGATGGTGCCGCTGCCGAGTGCGGTCCGTTGCTGCAAGGCGTTCAACGGCGCGGGCTCGAACAGCTCTTGCGCCAGCTGCAGCGCAAGATCGTGAACTCGAACCTGGCGCACCACTTGAAGGTGCCGCAGCTTCTCGAGGTCTTGCATAGCCTCGGCCGCTGGGAAGTGGAACGCAATCATCTGAGCGAAGGGCGAAGTTATTTCGAGCGCGCCGCCGAGAAGCTGTTCGCATTACCCGAAGCCGATGTGGCGCATTTGGATCTGAACGGGACGAGCGAGATGCTCCTGGCGCACGCGGAGTTGCTCGAACGCCATGGGGACTTCGAACATTCCCTGGAACTGTTGCAGCACTATCTCGAACGCTTCGGCGAGCGGATTCCCGCCGTCGAGCGCGGCCGGCTGTTCACCGAGATGGGCTATTCCGAGTTTCGTCTGGGGCGTTTCAGCGCCGCGGAGGAGCGCTGCCAGCCGGCGTTGAAGCTGCTCGATGCCCGGCGTCACCCGCAGGAGGTGGCGAAGGTCTACAACATTCTCGGCCTCGTGCGCTGGCGCACCAGCCGTTACGAAGAGGCCGAGCATTACTTGGCCAGCAGCCTGGCGCTGCGCGAAAAGAGCGGCGATTTGCTGGCGGTGGCGCGGGCCTACAACAACCTCGGTCTGCTCGAACGCACGCGCCGGCGATTTCCCGAAGCCTTGGAGTACCACCGCAAGAGCATGGAGATCCGCCAAGAGCTCGGCGATCTGTCCGGGGTGGCGCGCGGTCTCCTCAATCTCGCATGGGTGTATTTCGAGATGCAGGATCTCGCACGCGCCGAAGAGCTGGCGCAGCGGTCGTATGGAGCCAGCCGCGAGCTCGACTCGCGCACCACGTGCGCAGCCGCCAAGGGGCTCTTGGGTGCGGTGTATCTGGCGCAGGACCGCCGCAGCGAGGCGAGGTCGGCGCTCGCAGACGCCGTGCAAATGGCGCGCGAGGTGAGCCATGTCGCCGAGCTGTTCATGGATCTGCGCAAGCAGGCGACCCTGGAGCTACGCGATGGCAACTTGCCGCTCGCCGAGGCGTTGCTCCAGGAGTCGGAACAGTACATGACCCAAGCCGGCTCGCCGTTGGAAGAGGCGAACTGGTACCGCACGCATGGTGAGCTGCGCGCCGCACAAGGAGATATCCGCGGTGCGGCGCTGTCCTACGAGCACGCGGGCAACAATCTGGCGCGACTTGCGGATGCGCAGGCGGCGGCGGGTGTGTTCTTGCTCGCGGCGCAGCTCTATCACCAGGGCGGGGTCGCGGGCAGGGCGCGCGAGCTGGTGGTGCGGGCGCGACAATTGTACGAGCGCGACGGCGCCGTGGTGCCGAAGGCGCTGGTCGACCTGGAGGCAGAGGTCGGGGAGGGCGACCGCACCACGACAGGCGTCGCGGACGGCACCCGTGCCGTCGACATGCTGCTGCGCGCCTGCGCCTCGGCAGCCAGCATCGGTGGTGAGGTCCAAGCGCTCGAGCAAATCCTGCTCGAGATGAAGAACTGCGCCGGTGCGAGTTGCGCCGTTCTCGTGCGCCCCGACGGCGAGCCGCACCGGGCATCGGTCTTGGGGCGCCACCTTCAGGAACAAGGACTGCGGGTGGCCGAATGGTTGCGCGCTCGGCCGCGCTTGCTCGCGCGCGCCCAGCAAACGGTGCTGCCAGTCGGTTCCGACGACCTGCGCGACGAAGAAAGCGGCGGGCCCTTCTACATCGTCCCGGTGGAGGCATTCGAGCGCCGCCTTGGTTGCGTCCTGCTCGAATGGCCCGAGGGGACGAGTCTTCCGGCCGCGGGTGTGTTGCATGTCCTGCGCAGCATGGTGCACCTAGTGGCGTTGGTTCTGGAGCGTGGCGTCGAGGCGGCCGCTCGAGAGGTCAAGCGACCCGAGACACCGGCGCGACGCGAGGAGACGAGCCTCGATCACATCATTGGCAAGAGCGGCAAGCGGCAGGCGCTAGTCGAGTTCATTCGTCAGGTGCGCGATCTGCAAGAGACGGTATTGCTCCTGGGGGAGAATGGTACCGGCAAGGAGGTGGTGGCCAAGGCCATTCACTTCACCGGTGAACGTAGGTCGCAGCCTCTGGTCACGGTGAATTGCACCGCGATACCGACGGGGTTGTGGGAGCGGGAGCTGTTCGGGCACGAACGCGGCGCATTCACCGACGCGCACGAAACCAAACGCGGGTACTTCGAAACTGCACATCGCGGCACGCTCCTGCTCGACGAGATCGGCGACATGCCATGGGACATGCAGACTCGGTTCCTGCGTGTGCTGGAGGAGAAGGCCTTCATGCGCATCGGCGGGATGGAGCGCATTCAGGTCGACGTGCGAATCATCGCGGCGACGAACCAGGACTTGGAAGGCGCGGTGCGCACAGGTCGCTTTCGGCGCGACCTCTATCACCGGCTCAACGTTCTCGCCATCACGCTGCCGCCGTTGCGCGACCGGCGCGAGGACATCCCGGAATTGGCGCAATACTTCCTCGATCACCATGCGCGCAATCTCAACACGCGCTCGAAGCGCCTGTCCGGCGAGGCCTTGCGGGTCCTGTTGCAATACCCGTGGCTGGGGAACGTCCGCGAGCTTGAGAATTTCATGAAGCGCAGCCTCGTGCTGTCCGATCGCGAGGTGCTGGCGCCCGAGGACCTCCCGGCCGAGATCCTCAAGGGGGCTGACGCGGTTGAGATCGCCGGCACCTTGGACCTGGACCAGGTGGCGCGCTGGGTCCTCGATCACGCCTCGTACTCGGCCAGTACCCCCCTGCTCGATCGCCTGGAACGAGAGATCGCCCGGCAGCTGGTCGAGCGGATCGGGGCGGTGGCGCAGGCTGCCCGTCTCCTCGGCCTCAGCCGCCCGACCATGTACGCGAAGCTGCGCCAGTGACGATCCAGCGCAGGCCCTTGGCCCGAGTGCATTTGGGGGGTGGAAAGTGAAACGGTGCACGAGTATACTCGCCGCGCGCGTACATCCTCCAAGGAGGAGCCCTCGATGAGCAGGCGTTCCATCAGTATCTTCATCGCCGCGGCACTCTGTCTCGGCGTTGCCTTCGCCGCACAATATGAGCCCATTCAGATCCAGAGCGGAACCGTGACCGTCACGGAGTCCGGGCAGAACTTTGAGATCTCGGCAACCGGGATCACCGTCGAGGTCCAGTTCATCTCGGTGTCGCCAACTCTGGTCACGGGAATCGCGCGTCGGACGGGAGGCGCAGCCTCCGGAATTCTTCGGATCACCTGGGTGGAGCAGGGCGTTCTTCGAGAGATCAGACTGAGTATCAATGAGCCCGAAAAGCTGTTCAGCCTCGAAGGCGGCGAGACAGACAAGAAGACGGGTGGCCAGGTCGGCGGCTGACGGCTGGATTTTTTACACGGTGTAAACTTTTTTTACTTGCTGATGCCGGGCCTTTTTGGCCTGTGCTCTTCCTGTATTTTCTCGCTGAGACATAAACGTATATAAATAAATCGATTGGGTTGCCGCCTGGGTCCTCCGATGCCTTGTCGCTCTCTGGCACCTCGGTTGCATTAGGTAGTTCTCGTTGCAACGAGCAACGGCGGAGAGTTCTCCGGGGGGTGGTTCGCCGCCCCTCGGAGAGCACACATCAGAAACCCGCCGCGAGAAGACATCGCTCGATACAGCACTTGCTCGTTCCGTAGCACTCCTGGCCTTTGTTTGGTGTCGTCGGTCCGGCCGGAAATCGGAGCGTGCCTCGCTTGGCTACGCGGGGCTATCCGGTCCGGACATGCAGAGGCGGCGACACCTCATGATGGGGCGCCCTCCCAAGGGGCGCCCCATCCATTTTCGGCCCGCTTGGCTCGGCGCCTCCGGCCAAGGAACGCCACAGATCCTTGGCTCACCCCATCTCGAGGTTTCTCGAACTCCATCGTTGGCTAGCCCAACGAGGTCGCCCCCCATTTGGCATACCCCGGTCGTCGCGGCCTCCCGCCGAGCGCGACGGCCCATGGCCGGAGGGTCTTGCATAAAAATGTCACGGCATGTATTTTCATGCGTTCCGGGAGAGGGAGGGCTTGGATGATCGACTGTGCGGTGATCGGCGCTTCGGGGTACGGCGGTGCCGAACTGGTGGCTGGATTGAGCCGACATCCCGAAGTGTCGCTCACGTCCGTGCAAGCCGAAAGCAGCGCCGGGACAGCATTCGAATCGCTCTACCCCGGCCAGGCACATGTATTCCGCGGTGTGCTACAACCGATCGACCCCACGCGATTGCACGGTGAGGATGTGGTCTTCCTCGCATTGCCGGCCGGGATCGCATCGCGAGTCGCTGCCCAGTTGATCGGCAAGGTTGGCGCGATCATCGATCTTTCCGGGGACCTGCGCTGTGCCGACGCCGCGACCTATCGCCGCTGGTACGGGCGCGAGCACGCCGCACCGCATCTGTTGGGTCAGGCCGTGTATGGCCTGCCGGAGTTGTTCGGGAACGAGCTGCTCGGAGCCAAGCTCGTGGCATGCGCCGGATGCTACGCCACAGTGGCGCAGCTCGCGGCGGCTCCTGCCCTCGGACTCTCGTCGGCAACAGGGGTCGTGATCCATGCGATCTCAGGCACGACCGGAGCGGGTCGAAAGGCTGATGTCGAGACCAGCTTCTCGGAAGTAGCCGAGAACCTGCGCGCCTATCTCGTCGGCCGCCATCAACATGTTCCGGAGATCACCGCCGGGCTCGAGCGCTGGGGTGGTCGACCGGTCCGCGTCACGTTCGTGCCACATCTCGCGCCGTTACGGCGCGGCATCTTCGCCAGCGTCGTCCTGCCGAGTGAGGGTCTCGACGCGAGCGCGGTCCTGGACACCTACCGTGCGGCATACGCCGAGTCGGCATTCGTCCGCATCGTCGATCCCGCCGAGCGCTTGCCACAGACGCGCGACGTTTTCGACACCAACTTCTGCGATCTCGCTCCCGTTGTGGATGCGGAAGCCGGCACCCTGGTCGTGCTCGGTGTCATCGACAACTTGGGAAAGGGAGCGGCAGGGCAAGCGGTGCAGATCATGAACCGAGTCTTGGGTTGGCCAGAGACGCTGGGCTTGCTGCCGGAAACACAGAAAGGGGTCGGACGTGTCCACTTCGAGCCCGTTGGCTGAGGCCGTGACGGTGGAACACTCCCATGCCACCGCTGCGATCACCGCGGCGGCGGGATTCCGCGCCGCAGGCGTGCATGCCGGCATCCGCAAGAAGCGTCTCGACGTCGCGCTCGTGGTCAGTGATCGCGCCGCCGCCGCGGCGGCGGTCTTCACCCGTAATCTCGCGGTCGCGGCCCCCGTGATCGTCAGTCGCGAGCACTTGCAGCTTTCCGGTGGCCGTGCGCGCGCCATCGTCGTCAACGCCGGCAATGCCAATGCCTGCACCGGCGAGCCGGGGCTGGTGGCGGCGCGTCGCACCACGCTGGCCGTCGCCGATCTCCTGGGCGTGCCGGTCGAGCAGGTCTTGGTTGCATCCACCGGGGTCATCGGCCAACCGTTGCCGCTCCCGCGCTTGCTCGGCGCGTTGCCGAGAGCGGTGCGCGGGCTCACGCGTGCCGGCGGCGCCGATGCGGCGTCGGCCATCCTTACCACCGACTTGCGCGAGAAAGAATGCGTGCGCAGCGTCGACACGGCCAGCGGGACCTACATCGTCGGCGGCATGGCCAAGGGCTCCGGCATGATTCATCCCGACATGGCGACGACGCTCGCATTCGTCACCACCGATGCCGCAGTCTCGCCGCAACTGTTGCAGGACTGCCTGCGGCAGGCGACCGACGCCTCTTTCAATCGCATCAGCGTGGACGGCGACACCTCGACGAACGACACCATCGCCGTGCTGGCCAACGGCGCATCGGGTGTGGAGGTGGACGCCCAGCGCCCCGAATCCGTGGCCGCGTTCGCCGGCGCGCTCACCGAAGTGCTGATCGAGCTGGGCAAGATGGTCGTGCGCGACGGTGAAGGTGCGACCAAGCTGATCGAGATCCGCGTCCGCGGCGCGAGCGACGAAGCCATGGCGCTGCAAGTCGCACGCACCGTCGCGGGCTCGCCGCTGGTGAAGACCGCCGTGCATGGGGCCGACGCCAACTGGGGTCGCGTCGTCGCCGCAGCCTGCCGCGCCCATGTGCCGCTCGTGCCCGAAAAGCTGGGCGTCGACTTCGGCGATGTGGCCGTCGTGCGCCCAGGGTTCGTGTCGCGTTTTTCGGCGGCCGCAGCACGCCGCGCCTTGGAACGCGACGAGGTCACGATCACGATCGATCTCGGGCTCGGGAATGCAACCGCGACCACGTGGACCTGCGATCTGAGTGCCGGGTACGTCCACATCAACGCCAGCTATCGCTCGTGAATCGACCGAGCACGGCCCAACGGTCGTGGCCGGAAGGAGTCGCGTCGTTGAAGACCATGGTGGAACACATCGCCGTGCCCGAAGCGGCTGCTCGTGCCTCGACGACGGTCGTGCTCAAGTACGGCGGGTCGGTGCAAGAGAATGCAGCGAGCGCCGCGGCATGGGCGCGTGACGTCGCCCTCGTCGTTGCCCGCGGGATGCGGCCGATCGTGGTGCACGGTGGCGGTCCCGAGCTGAGCCTCTGGATGCAGCGACTCGGGCTCGAGCCGCGCTTCGTCGACGGCCATCGCGTCACGGATGCACTCACCGCCGAACTGGCGGAGATGGTGTTCGCCGGTCGCATCAACAAACAGATCGTGACTTTGCTCCTGCGCTCCGGTGTGCGCGCCCTCGGGATCTCGGGCTCCGACGCCGGCATGCTCCGCATTCACCGCCACCAGCCCGGCGGTGCGGACATCGGTTTCGTCGGTGCAATCGACGCGGTCGATCCGTCGGCGCTGCTGCATCTGATGGACGGCGGCTACGTGCCGGTCGTCGCACCGACGGCAACGGATGACAATGGCCAAACGCACAACATCAATGCCGATCTGGTGGCCGCGGCCGTGTCGGCCGCCGTCGGCGCGAGCGAGCTCGTGTTCATGTCTGACGTCCCGGGCTACGTCGACGGCGGAAGCTGCGTCCCGCTCCTCGATGTGCCACGCGTGCAATCCCTGCTCGAAAGCGGTCTCGTGACCGGTGGCATGCGGCCGAAGTTGGAGGCGGCTTTGCAAGCGCTGCGCTCTGGCGTTCAACGCGTGCGCCTCGTCGATGGCCGATCTCCGCACGTCCTCGTCGAAGCGTTGTGCGCGCAGTCGAACCCAGGGACTTTGGTCGTTGCCGATGCGACGATCGCCGCCACCCTGCAGCCGATCATCCCCGCATGGTCGGGGACCCTCGCAGCGCGCGGCGCCGCGGCCTTGATGGATACATATACACGCGAACCGATCGAGGTCCTGAATGGCAGCGGCTGCCGCGTTTTCGACAGCCAAGGACGGAGCTACCTCGACTTCGGCGCAGGTATCGCGGTGAACGCGCTCGGCCACGGGCACCCGGCGCTCAGCCGGGCTCTGCGGAGCGCATCCGGTGGGATGCTGCACACCAGCAATCTGTACTGGACCGAGCCCATGGTCCGGCTCGCAGAACGCCTGGTGGATGTGACGGGCATGCAGCGCGCCTTCTTCTGCAACTCCGGCACCGAAGCCGTCGAAGCCGCGATCAAGATGGGGCGCAAGGCGCGACCGGGCCGCTCGCACGTCGTCGTCTTCGCAGGCGCCTTCCATGGCCGCACACTCGGAGCGCTGTCGGCGACGATGCAGGAGAGCTATCAAGCGCCGTTCAGGCCGCTCCTTGCCGGTTTCACCGCCCTGCCCTTCGGGGATTTCGACGCCGCGTCCGCCCGCATCGACAGCGACACCGCGCTCGTCCTCGTCGAACCGATCCAGGGCGAAGGCGGCGTGTTACCCGCACCTCCCGGATTCCTGGCGCACCTGCGCACGTTGTGCGATCGGAGCGGCGCGTTGCTCGTGTGCGACGAAGTGCAAACGGGCGTCGGGCGCACCGGCAGCTTCCTCGCCTGTCAGGCGGAAGGAGTGTCGCCGGATGCGGTGACCCTGGCCAAAGCCCTGGCGGGGGGCCTGCCTCTGGGTGTGCTGCTGGCACGCGACGCGGGGGCGCGCGCCTTCGGGCGCGGCGATCACGGCTCGACCTTTGGCGGCGGACCCGCCGTGGCGGCGATGGCGCACGCCGTTCTCGATGTCGTGCTCGAGCCGGAGTTCAACTCGCACGTGCGCGCGCGAGGCTTGCAGCTCGGGCGAGCGCTGCGGACGCTCGCGGCAGAGCATCCGCGACTGGTCGCCGCCGTGCGCGGGCGCGGGCTCATGTGGGGCTTGGTGCTGCATGCGCCGCAGGCGCCCGATCTCGTGGCCGCATTGCGCGAATCTGGGCTCCTGGCCTTGCAGGCCGGGAAGAAGGTTCTGCGACTGCTGCCGCCGCTCGTCATCGAGGCGCACGAGATCGAGAGTGGCTGCGCTCTTCTGGAACGTGGATTGACCCAACTCGCGGTCGGCACTGGCGAGTCAGGAGTCCCGTGAGCGCGATCGACAAGGTACGGCGGCAGTCGGAGCTGATCGCGGTTCTGCGCGAAGAAGTCATCCACAACCAGGAGGACCTGCGCCGGGCTTTGCGGCGGCGGGGCTTTCGAGTCACGCAAGCGACCTTGTCGCGAGATCTCAAAGAGCTGCGCGTGCCATGTGTGCCGACGGCGAGCGGATATCGCTACGCGCTGCCCGAAATGGATGCGATGCCAGTGCCGGCGGCGCCCGCGCGCATGCAAAACGTCGCCGCCGTCGAGGTCACGGGAATCGATGCCAACGAGATGGCCATCATCATTCGCACCCTCAACGGCCGGGCCCAAGGGGTGGCCGTGTGGCTCGATGGCCAACAGCTGAACGACATGCTGGCGACGATCGCCGGCGACGACACGATTCTGGTGCTCCCGCGCAGCGTCAAATCCACGGCGCGCTTGAAGCAGGATTTGGCCGCCCTGTTGCAGTTGGACTGACCGAAAAGGAGGGGACAATGCCACGATACGTGCTCGCCTATTCGGGCGGCCTCGACACCTCGGTGATGCTCAAGTGGTTGCAGGAAACGCACGGGGCCGAGGTCGTGACGTTCACGGCGGACCTGGGACAGAAGCGCGAGCTCGAAGGCGTGCGGGAGAAAGCGCTGGCCACGGGCGCGAGCCGTGCCGTGGTCGCGGATCTGAGACACGAGTTCATCCACGAGTACGTGTGGCCGAGCCTGAAAGCAGGAGCGCTCTATCAGGGGATCTATCCGATGGCGACGTCGCTCGGCAGGCCCCTCATCGCCAAGCACGCGGTGCGCGTGGCGCGCGAGGTCGGCGCCGATGCATTCGTGCACGGCTGCACCGGCAAGGGCAACGATCAGGTGCGACTCGAAATCGGCGTGCGCACCTTGGCGCCCGAGCTGCGCTGCATGGCGCCGCTGCGCGACTGGGAGCTGCGCTCGCGCGAAGAAGAAATCGAATGGGCGCGGCGCCGCGGCATTCCGGTATCGGCGACCGCAGCCTCGCCGTATTCGATCGACGAGAACCTCTGGGGTCTGGCGATCGAGGCCGGGGCGCTCGAAGACCCATGGGCCGCACCACCAGACGATTGCTGGCAGCTCACGACCGATCCGGCGCGGGCGCCCGAGCGCGGCGAGGAAATCACCATCACCTTCGAGGCGGGAATCCCCGTCGCCCTCGACCACGAGGCGCAGGACGGCGTGCAATTGGTGGAGCAGCTGAATCACGTCGCCGGAATGCATGGCGTCGGCAGGCTCGACGTCATCGAGGATCGTCTGGTTGGCATCAAGTCGCGCGAGGTCTATGAAGCGCCCGCGGCCACGGTGTTGCATGCCGCGCGCGAAGCCCTCGAGCAATTGGTGCTCGACCGCGAGACGCGGCGACTGAAGGCCGTGCTCGGTCAAGAGCTGGCGCGGCTCGTGTACGACGGTTTGTGGTTCACGCCGCTCTGCGAAGCCATCCGCGCCTTCGTCGACACAGCCACGCAGCCGCTCTCGGGCGAAGTGCGCATGCGTCTGCACCGGGGCACCGCGGTCGCGGTCGGTCGGAGATCGGCGCAGGCGTTGTACGACCATGCGCTCGCGACCTACGGGAGCGGCGACGCATTCGACCATCGCGCCGCCACCGGATTCATCGAGCTCTTCGGGCTCGCGGGACGCACGACGGCCGCGGTGCGGCGCCGCGCACTCGATGTCGCCTCGGCGAAGTTGGCGGCAGTTCCACACGTCGACGCGTTGGCGCAACTCGCGCCGGCTCCGCATGTCGACGTGTTGACGCAGCTCGCAGCCACGCCGCCTGCCGACGCAGCAGCGCGTGTCGAGCCGTTGCGGCGTTCCGGACCCGCGTCGCGATCCGCGCGACGCACGGTCACCGGGAGGGCGATGCGGTGAGCGATCTGTGGGGAGGACGTTTCCGCGCCGCACTCGATCACGACCTGCGCCGGTTCTCCTCGTCGTTGTCGGTCGATCGCCGGCTCGTGCGCCAGGATCTCGCCTGCAGTCGCGCGCATGCCGAGGCGCTTGCCGACGCCGGGCTCTTGCCCGCGCCCGATCGGCAGAGCCTGCTGGATGCGATGACCCAGCTCGAGGCCGAGATCGACGACGGGACCTTTCCGCCGGACCCAGCGACGGTGGAAGAGCTGCCGGAGGACATTCATTCGGCGATCGAAAACCGACTCGTTGAATTATGCGGCGATGCGGCGCGTCGGTTGCACGCGGGTCGGAGCCGCAACGACCAAGTCACAACCGACGTGCTGCTGTGGTTGCGCGACGCGTCGGCAGAAGTCGTTTGCTCCGTGCGAGGTGTCGCGCGCGCTCTCGTCGATCAGGCCGAGCTGCATCGCGACACGGTGATTTATGCCTACACGCACCTGCAACGCGCGCAACCGGTGTCGCTGGCGCATCATCTGCTGGCACACGTGGAGGCGTTGCGCCGCGATGTCTGTCGCCTCGTCGACGCCGCACGCCGCGCCGATCGTTCGCCGCTCGGTGCGGGTGCCTGCGCCGGTTCGACGCTTCCGCTCGATCGCGAGGCCACGGCGCGCCGGCTCGGGTTCGCCCGTGTCGCCATCCATTCGATCGATGCGGTCTCCGATCGCGACTGGGCCATCGAGTTCGCCGGCGCCTGTGCGCTGGTCATGACGCACTTCTCGCGCTTGGCGGAAGAGCTGGTGCTGTGGTCGACGCCGGAGTTCGGCATGGTGACACTCGGCGACTCCTGGTGCACGGGTTCGTCGATGCTGCCGCAGAAACGCAATCCGGACGGAGCGGAGCTCGTGCGCGGCAAGACGGCTCGCGTTCACGCCCGGTTGTTCGCGCTGCACGAGCTGCTGAAGGGACTGCCGCTCGCGTACAACCGCGACCTGCAGGAGGACAAGGAAGCTTTGTTCGACGTCGCGGACACGACGCGCGATTGCGCCCGCATGCTGGCGGGAATGCTGGCTGGTGCGCGCTTCCATGCCGCGCGCGTGGTCGGCCCGGACTTCTCCGTGGCGACGGACCTGGCGGAAGAGCTCGTGCGTCGCGGCGTACCGTTTCGCCGCGCCCACGAGAGCGTGGGCTGCCTGGTGGCCGCATGCGAGGCCGACGGGCGCGGCCTCGAGGCCGCCACCCAGGACGAGCTGCGGCAGGCTGGCTTGGCCGAAATGGACCGCGCCGCGCTCACCCCAGAGGGGAGCATCGCCGCCAAGCGCACCTTGGGGTCGACCCACCCCGACGAGGTCGCGCGGGCGCTGGTGGCGGCGCGCTCCTGGGTCTAAATTGAGGCGATGAAACGCATCGCCCGGTTTCTGCCATGCATCCTCGCCACGAGAATCTGGCGCGTCGGCATCGCGGTCGGGACCTGTACGCTGATTCTGCATGGCGACGGGCGATCGTTCGCGAACGAGAAAGCGGACTCGGCGCCGCGCCTCGAGGTCAAGGCCTGGGACGCGAATCTGCTGCCACCGCCCTTCCTCGATACGGACGATCCACGCACGTTTCGCGGTTTCCCGCTCGATTCTATTCCCGACGCCGATCGCCCGAAGCTGCAAGCGACCTTCACCGCCGATCTTCCCACGATCGATGGACGTGTGGCCGACTGGCCGGTCGTGCGCTGGCACGATCTGCGTGGCGCCAGCACCCGCGTCCGCGGCACGTTGAACTCCGCCGGTGATGCAGCGCTCGATTTCGCCCTGTTGTGGACGACGCAAGGCCTCGTTCTCGGGGCCAGACTGCAAGACGACTCGCTCACCACCGGCAGCGTCGATCCGCGCCGCATCGAGAGCGTTCTGCTCTACGTCGGCACCAGCTCGACGGTCGCACAACGCTACTGGCGCGGGGGCGAACGCGCGCTGCGCATTTGGGCCGA
Source organism: Candidatus Krumholzibacteriia bacterium (assembly GCA_035649435.1). GTDB lineage: Bacteria > Krumholzibacteriota > Krumholzibacteriia > DASRJW01. The sequence continues at coordinate 20,142 of DASRJO010000019.1, forward strand.
TGGCCGCCTCGAAGCATGGACGCGCATGCACAATCGCCGCGTCGTGCTCTTCGATCCCCAGGCGCTCGGAGCGCGCGGCGCCGCCACCGTGCAGCAAGGCACGGGCCCGAGCGGCAAGGTCGAGTTCGAGCTACTGGTGCCGTGGGAAGTGCTCTTCCCGGCGCTGCCGCACGAGGCGGCGGGCCTCCTCGTCAACGTGCTCGTCGAAGATGTCGACGCACACAGCGAGAAACTATTGGCATGGGTGACGCGTCCGGCGACGGTCGACCGCAAATCGGCATTGGTGGTTGGGTGGGCACGACTTCTGTATGGCGACGGGCCGCCGGATGGAACCTGGCTCGCGGCCATCGGCAGCCGTCATCTCGAGCCCGGTGTGCCGTGCGAGTGGTCGCTGCTGCGCTGGGGGCAATCGAAGGCGCCGACGTCACTCGAGGTCGGGGAGCATGGGAAGAAAATGTTGCGGGTCGCGTTGACACAAACGCCGGCGTTGGTGCGTTACCATGCCGCGCTCCAAGCGCGCACACCATGGCCGAGCGATCGGCGCGTGGAGCTCGACCTCGGCGTCCCGGGTGCCCCGGTGTGGCGGCACGAGGTCCTGCATCTGGCGCCCACCGCCGCCAGCCTCGAGCGCGGTGCCGGTGAGATCGACGACGAGAAGGCGCCAAAACGCGTGTTCCCCCGTGCTGCCGATGTCGCTGCTCGCTTGCAAAAGGTCGGCGACAAGATGCAAAAGCTCGGTGAGTGGCGAGAAGCGCGCCATACCGAGCGCGGCATTTTGGCCTCACGTGCATCCGCCTGGGCAGCGTTCGAGAATCAGCTGATCGAGGCGCAAGTTCTGCGGGACCTGACACAACCACCGCGCGATCGGGCTGCGCACGAACGGCTACTCGCAGCCCTGTGGCCTCAGCGCGACGCACGTGGCTTCCCTGTCGGGGTCCCGTTTCTGCGCGGCCACCGTGCCGTGTCCGATGCCAGCGTGCAGCCGTACGCCGTGTACCTCTCGCGCGCGGCTGCCGCCTCCTCCAAGCCCGTGCCACTGCTCGTCGTGTTGCACGAAGTCGACGAGGACGAGATGGCGCCCTTCGACCCAGCGCTTCTGGCGGCGGTGGAGTCGCGTGGGTGGGTCGCGATCAGCCCCTATGCACGCGGCAACCTCGGATTTCAGCTGGCCGGTGAGCGCGATGTGGTCGACATCCTGCAGCAGTCGCTGCAGGACCTGCCGGTCGATGCGAAACGTGTGTATGTCACCGGCTTCGGCATGGGTGCGTCAGGCGCCTGGCTGCTGAGTGTGCGGCACGCGCATCTCTTCGCCGCGGCGGCGATCGTCTCGGGCTATGGCGACATGGATCAACCCGGTCTGTTCCAAGCATTGTCCTACGCGCCGGAAGAGTTGTTCTACTACGAGACGATGAATCCGGCGCGATTGCTGCGGCCCGAAGTGCGCACCGCCTACCGCATCGTGCACGCCGATCAGGATCCAGTGATTTCGGTCGTGCACGCCCGGCTCATGGCGGCACACTTGGTCGAATACGGTCTCGTCCACGAGCTCGAAGTCGTACCCACCGCCGAGCCGGGTCGCTTGCTGTTCGCTCGCGAGCTGAGCAAGAATCTGGACTTCATGGCGGCGCACAAGAGCGAGACGCCGAGCGCGCCAGAGCCGGCCTGGTTCGGCGGCACCGGCGGCCCGATCGCCACCGTGTTTTCGCGCGCGCCGTTCGTGGTCGTGCATGGCACGCGCGCCCTGACAGTCCCGGCCATCATCGCCGGCGCCGATTCAACAGCCCAGCGCGCTGTCACGGGGCCCGAAGCCGATGCCCGTGCGGCCGAGCACTTCGCGTTGGAGTGGGCGGCGCTGTTCGCAGGCAAGGCGCGTGTTCTGGCCGACAACCGCGTCGACGCCACGTTGCAATCGACGACGAACCTGGTGCTGGTGGGTGATCCGCGCACGAATCGCGTGCTGGAGTCCGTGGCGTCACAGCTGCCCGTGCGTTACGACGGCGATACATTCACCGTCGACGGCAAGTCGTGGAACTTCCGCGATGCCGGCATTCTATTCGCTGTCGGGCATCCGACCGTCGACGGCCGAACGCTCGTCGTCGCCTCGGGGATGGTCGATCGCATCGGGGGATTCGCACGTTCACCGCTCAAACTCGGCGCCGACTACGTCGTGGTCAACGACCAGCGCCAATTGCTGGCCATCGGCCATTTCCGCGGCCTGGGCGCCACCCGCTCCGTCGGCCCGCCGGGCGATTCGCGCTAAAAAACGGACTGTCGAGCAGGCGCGAGCTCACGGAACGCGGGACCCGCGCGAGTCAGCGCAGGCGGCGTTCGGCGAGGAGCAGGGCGCACATGGACTTGGCGTCGCGCAGCTCGCCGCGCGTGCACATCTCGATGGCGCGCGACAAGGGAACGGGCTCGACGGTGAGCAGCTCATCGGCGTCCAGCGCCTGCGAGGTGGGCTCGAGATCGCGTGCCAGGTACAGGTGGATGACTTCATCGGTGAAGCCCGGTGTGGTGAAGATGCTGCCGAGCAGATCGAGACGGCCGGCGCGAACGCCCGCTTCCTCGATGAGCTCGCGCGCCGCACAGTGCTCCGGTGCTTCGCCGGGTTGCAAGGTCCCGGCGGGGACTTCGTAGATGAAGCCGCCGGCGGCGTGCCGGTACTGGCGGATGAGCAATACGTTCCCTTCGGTGTCGACGGGCACGATGGCCGCGGCGCCGGGATGGCGCACCATTTCGAGCTGCACCGGGTGGCCGTTGGGGAGCGCGAAGGATTCCCGCACCAGGTGCACGACGCGCCCACGATAGATTTCTTCGATCTTCACCTCGGGCATCGTTTCTCCAATCGTGATGGAATCAAGAGGACTCGTCGTCGTCGGCAGAATCCGGCAGGCCGGGACGCACGAACAGAGTTTTTTCGTTGGTGCAGGTGGCCAAACCGGGGGAGCTGCCGCGCGGCTTGCGCACGTAACGCTTGCGGGTCCACAGCACCGGCACGGTGCGCGCGTGCTTGGCTCGACTGAAACGTGCGGCGATGGCGGCGGCTGCTTCCAGGATCTCGCGCGGCGGGTTGTCCTTGCGTCCATGCATGCGGAGCACGACATGCGAGCCGGAAACACCGCTCGCGTGCAACCAGACGTCGTCCGCGTGCGCGAAGCGATGGGTGAGCTCGTCGTTGTCGGCGTTGTTGCGCCCGACGCGCACTTCCCAGTTCCCCGGCAGGAGATAAGATCGGCCCGGGCCGCGCTGTTCGCGTTGCGACGTCTCGGTCGCCGCCGCGGACTGCTGCCAGACAGGCCCTCCCGGCGCCCACAACGTGCGCGCATCCGCTCGCAGCACCGACGGAGACATCGCGCCCTTCCAGGTACTGGCCGCCCAGGTCAGGACTTGCGACCATTCCACGGGCTGGTGCTCGATCGAGCCCGCGCGAGCTTCGAGGTCGCGCAACGCGGTATCGGTTTCCTGCATCCGCGCCTCGATGCTGGATTTGCCGCGCGCCAGACGCCGCACGCGTTTGAAGAGCTGTGCCACGTTTTCGTGCGGCGCGAGCTTGGGGTCGAGAGCGATCGTGACCGTTGTCCCCGGCGCATAGAGATCCTCGAGCTCGATAGATTCCTGTCCGCGTCGCGCGCGGTGCAAGTTGGCGCTCAGCAGCTCGGCATGATGCCGCCAGATCTCGGCCTGCGCGGTCGCTGCCACGTCCTCCCGGAGGCGCTCCATGCGTGTGCGCAAGCGTTTGAGATCGCGTTGCAACGACTGCCGATGCGCTCGCGCCAGGCTGGCAGCGGCCGCCGCAGCGAGGGCGATGGTCGCCTCCACGGCGAGCGAGTGTTGCACCGCGCCACCATGCCGCGATGGTTCCGACCCGTGATCGCCTCGCGGTGACGCGCTCGACGGCGGAGCCTCTTCCCGTGCCAAGGCCGGCGCCGGTTTGCGTCCGCTCCAATTGGCGATCTCGACACCGTCGCCATTCAAGATGAAGTTTCCAGCACGATCGAACAGCTCGGCCAGGAGCTCGAATCGGCTCGTTGTCGTGGCGTCGGCGCGCTCGAACTCCAGCCACAGCCGGCGATCGCCCGGAATCGTCCGCAGCTTGCGCAAGGTCGCCGCTTGCAGCTGCTGCCAGGTAGGGGTCGCGGCTGCCGGGCGCACGAGCCAGGCGCGCAACGCGTCAAGGCAAGTGGCATCGGCAGAGCGCAGCGCGAGCTCGCTCGGTGCAGGCGCGACGAAGTCGGGGTGAAGCGTCGCGAGCTCACGGTGCAAGAAGTCGCGTGGTTTGTCCTGGAGACACGTGGCCCATGCCGCGCCATGGGCAGCGAACAAGCCGACCTCGACCTGGGCGTGCCCCTGGCGCAGATCCAGGATGATCCCATCGCCGACGCAGACCACGCGCTGCACGACGGCGCCGGCGAGGTGCGCGCCGTGCTCCTCGGCCCAGCGTGCGAGAGAAGTTGTGTCCACGATGTCTCCGAATCGATCACTGAGACGCCCCACCCATGAGACGACGCCAGTCGTCCAAAGTGGACATGCGCAGCGTGTAGTTGGAGCGCCGTGTCTCGCCGAGCGTCGCCGCCGGCTGGTCGCCGTAATCGTGACCGGGATACAGCACGATCTCGTCCGCGAGAGCGGCGAGTCGCTGCGTGAGCGTGCGGTACATCTCGTCGGCGTCGCCCCCCGGCAAGTCGACACGACCGCAGCCTTGGACGAAGAGCGTGTCGCCCGCCACGAGCCGATCGGCGACCAAGAAACACTGGCTTCCCGGCGTGTGCCCGGGCGTATGCAGCAACCGGATCGGAATATCGCCCACACTCAGCACGTCGTCGGCATCGTGCAGCACCAGATCGCTCTCCGACAATCGCGTCACGACCCGTACTCCATGGGACTCGGCACGATGCACGTGGATCGGGACTGGGCGTTTCTCGAGCAGACGCGGCAAACCCTCGACCTCGAAACCGAACATGCTGCCGCCGATGTGGTCGGGGTGATAGTGCGTGCCGAGCGCTCCGACCAGCTTCATGCCGTCGGCGTCGATGAGCGCCAGCAGGCCGTCGACATCCCAAGCGGGATCGACGAGCACGCATTCGCGCTTGGCGCGATCCCCGATGACGTAAACGAAGTTGACCATTTGCGCCGCGGCGGCATCGCCGATGGCGAAATCTCTCCCGGCCAGGAGCTGTTTGAAGTAGAGCGTTTCCATCGTCTCCTCGTGCAGTATTCGACTCGTCACGGCGTGCATTCTACTCGGAGCGGCGACCTCATCTTCCGTCTGGAGGAGCTGCTCGGCAGGAAAATCCCTGCCGCGCGCTGGGACGAGTTCCTTCGCGAACATCTGGTCGGGCGCAGTCCGGCAGATGTGATCACGACGGATTTCATCGTCGCCTTCGTCGAAGCGCAGCGACCCTAGGCCGGCCGCCGTTCCAGGCCACGGTGGAGGTGGCCTACGACCGCGGGCATTGGCTGCGTGGAACTGAACCCTGACGGGCACAGCCAGCCCGTTGACACCCCGTGGTCACGGCATCTACATTGAGGGGCTCCCCCGACGGAGGTCTTGCATGCTCAAAAGCATGACGGGGTTC
>DASRJO010000020.1:0-4750 GCA_035649435.1 Candidatus Krumholzibacteriia bacterium
TCGCCATGCTACGCTGCGTGCGACGCCGTCAAGCTCGTCGCCAAGCGCCTGCAGTGGGTCCAGGGCTGCAGGTCGTACAGAGTCACACCCAGAGCAAACATCGGCGACCGGAATGACGCAACGCCAACGCGCCTTCGTCCTTGCCACACTCTGTGCCGGCCTGGCTTTTCGCCTCGTCTTCGTCATGAGCGACGTGCGTGGTCTCGTCGATCGCGGCCCACTGTACGACGACAGCTTCTACGCTTTCGGAGTCGCGCGTCACATCGCCGCGGGTCATGGCTCGACCTTCGATGGCGAGCACGTGACCAATGGCTTCCAGCCGTTGTGGGTCGGGACCTTGGTGCCGCTCTATTGGCTGGCAGGCGGGGATGGCGCCATCTATCTCGCGCTCGTCCTTTCATCCGTCTTCAACGTCCTCACGGGATGGTTGCTGTTTCGCTTGCTGCGACGGCATCTCTCGTTCGCCGCCGCATTTCTCGGGCTCGCTCTCTGGGGTTTCGCGCCCGCCGTCTTGCGTCAGGCGGTGAACGGTCTCGAGACCGCGCTCGCCATGTTCCTGGTGGCGCTGTGCCTCGACTACTACTTGACGCGGTTTCGGCGTCATCCGGCTGCGCCGCAGGCCCTCGTGCTCGGCGCTCTGCTCGGGCTCGCCGTCCTCGCGCGTGTCGACGCGATCCTGTTCGCGTTGACTTTGATCTGGGATGGCCTGCGCCGCGACCGCCGTCGATGGCGCACATGGGCCATGGTGGCCGGCGTCACCACCGGCATGGTGTTGCCGTGGTGTGTGACGAGCCGCGTCGTGGTCGGCAGAGCCACTCCGGAGAGCGGTGAGGCCACGCGCTTCTTGAGCTCCGCCTACGCGGCGCACGATTTCCCCACGACCGGACAGGATGCGAGCGGAGGCGGTGTGCGCATGCCGCTGTGGGCGCACAATCTCGGCCAATCCATCCTGTTGCTCGGAACGTCGCCGCCGCTGCACGTGTTCACACGCGCGCTCGAACGCAGCCTCGATGGCGTGTCGGCGAGTGCGCGGGCTCGGACCGTCGCGGTGCTGCTCCTTCTCGCCACCGCCGCGATCGTCACCTGGAGATTGCTCGGCGTGCGCGCGCGCGCGCTGCACGACGACCTCGGCTTCATGTTCCTCTATTGTGCCTTGCTGATCATCGCCTACAGTACGATCGTGTTCGGTCACATCTTCTTCAGTCGCTATTACTACCCGGTGTTCTATCTTTCCATCGCCGTGGCTTGCCACGCCGCCGATGCCTTGCTGATGCGCTTGCCGCCGGGCTGGAGCCGCCGCTTCGCGCTGGCGCTGGCGGGTTTCTACCTCCTGTTCCTGCCGTACATGTCGTGGAACCGCTTGCGCAACGGCGACTATCGCTTCGTGCACGTCGTGCGTTGGATCGAATCGCAAACGCCGCCCGACGCGCGCCTCGGCATCTTCAACAGCGGTGCCATCGGGTACTTCTCCGACCGGCGTGTGTTCAACCTCGACGGCAAGGTCAATCCGGAAGCCTTGGCGGCATTGCAGCGCGGCGATCTGCGCACCTATCTCGCCGAGGCGCGCATCGACTATGTCGTGGATCATCGTTGGATCCTCGAGCACTTCTTGCATCCGGACGCCGCGGCCGATGGCATGATCTTCACCCCGGTCGCCGACGAGGACGCGCTCGGCGTCCCTGGATGGCGCGCCTACCGCGTCGGCTCACGCCAGGCGAGCGCCATCACCCCGACCGTGCCGGAATCGCACCCCTGAACGCCGTTTCGGTGGTACGTCGCTTGCAGCCTCGATGCTTTTCTCCCGCTCGGCGCCCGGGAGGGGCAACGTCATGCAGCGTGGTTCCGTGCGCCGTGCCATCCTGGCGCTCGACATCCTCCTCGGGCTTGGCCTCTTCGACCTGGCCGGCGCCGACCCGAGACTGTTGCCGGCCGCGGCGGATTCTTCCGCCCTGCAAACCGGTCTGGAAGCCTTGCAAGCAGGGGACCGGGAGGTGGCGGCTGTCCAGCTCGAGCGCGCCATCGAGACGCAGCCGGAGGATCCTCTGGCGCCTTTGTTTCGTCTCAAATTGTGGTGGTGGTGCATTCTCGAAGGGGATGGTGCGGCAGAATCCTCGTTCATGCAGGATTTTCAACTCGTGCGCTCCACTGCCGAAGCGCGGCTCGCACTCGATCCACACGATGTACGCGCGCTGTACGCGCTCGGGGAAGCGCACTGTACCCTCGGGCGCTTGCAGGGGATTCGCGGTCAGGGTTGGGCAGCAGTGCGCAGCCACCAACGCGGCACGCCGCTGCTCGAAAGCGCGCTCGCCCTCGATCCCGAGCTCGTCGCGCCACTCGTTTCCCTCGGTGTCTATCACTACTATGCGGCGCGCGCGCCCGCGTTCCTGCGCTTCGTCGGACGCTTCCTGAGCGTCGAGGCGGATCGCCAGCGTGGGTTGCAGGAGCTCTGGCGTGCGGCCACGAGCCCCGGGTGGCAGCAGCACGAAGCGACATTTTTCCTCGTCGAGATCCTGGCGGGAATGGAGGACGACGGTGTCGAAGCGCTGCCGCTCGCGCTGGCGCTGCACGCGCGTTCCCCGCGCAGTCTGCCGTCGGCCTTGAGCCTGGCGACGGTGCTCCTGTCGCTCGATCGTCCCGATCTCGCTCTCCGCGCTCTCGAGCCGCTGGCGCGTGATGACGGCGCGGTGGCCGCACGCTTCTTCATGGCGCGCACGCTGTGTGTGAGCGGGCGTGCGGACGACGCGCTCGCCATTCTCGATCGGATGAGCCGCGAAGAGCTGCAATCGGTGCAATGGCTATCGGGCTGGCATTCCTACTATCGCGGTCTCGCCGAAGCACAGCTCGGTAGGGTCGAGGCGGCGCGCGCGGCATTCGAGACCGCCGTGAATTCGCCCGAGGTGGCGGATCTGCGCAGTCACGCCGAACGCGAGCTCGAACGACATGCGAGCGCGTCGCATCGTGACGTGCGCTTGGCGGAAGCGAATTGGATGTGGGGCGAAGATCAGAGCGCGTCGCCGAGCGACATGGATGCAGTGCTCACGGCCGCGGGACGTGGGAGCGATCGCGACAGCAGGCGCCGGGCGCTGCTGCTGCTCGGGGTCATGTCCCTCGAGCTCGGCATGGCGGATCGAGCCGCGCAGATCTTGCATCCGCTGGTGGAGGATGTCGACACGGACGAGACCTGGCTCGCCGTGCGCCCGCGCGTGCGATTGCTGCAAGCGTTGTGGCGCAGCGGTCAGTTCGAGCGCGCGCAGGAAGCCGCGGCGCAAATGGTGCCATTGCTCGGCAATTGGGGCAGTAACCGCCAACTCGAGCTCCTGGTGCAGACATGCCTGCAGCCGCCGAGTGCGGGGGAAACGCCCCAATCACTGGCCGCGGTCGCCGCACATCGACCCTTGCGACTGCGCTTCAAGGACACCGGCTGGACGCACGTGGATCTCGCGCTCGAAATCGATCCACCGCTGGTGCTGCCCATGCGCCTGCACGGTCGCTTCTGGGAGGTCGAGTTCGCGCTCCCCGCCGGGACCTATCGCTATCGATTCTTACTCGAGGGAACTCAGGCGCTGCCCGATCCGAGCGCCAACGAGTTCGAATTCGCCGACGGCGCCACATGGAGCGTGATCCGCGTGCAAGCTGCGCCCGGGTCATGAGAGCCTCCTTGCGCACACGATTTCTTGACAATTCGGCGGGCGGAGAGCATTCTCGATGTCCTCTCGACCCGCCGTCTCATTGCCGTGGAGCGACATGCAGCGCCGCTGTCTCGACATCGCGAGCATCTCGCGCTATCTGCACCATCTCGCCGAGCTCGAGGATGTCTTGCATGTCGAAGGACATGTGGGAACTTGCGCGCGCTGCCGCGACAAGCTGCAGCGCATGCAGCGTTACAGCGAAGCGCTCTTCGACGACCATCGGCCGGGTGAACATTCCGAGGCCGGTTGCCCTTCGCTCATCGCCCTCGAGCATTTCAACCGCAACGGCTTGAGCGAACGCCAGATGATCCGAATTCAGGAGCACCTGCGGAGTTGCGCCCAATGCCAGCGGTGGGCGGGCGCGCGACGAGTCGAATCGGAGCGGACCGAGCGGTCTCCATTGCTGGCGACACGCGATCCGGACTTGGATGTGCGCGTCGCCCCCCAAGGGGCGCGGGTCGCCTGCGGGATCGATTGGCTCGACACCGACGCGGCTCCGACCCTGTTCCAACGTCTCGATCTGCGGCAGCCAGAGCTGCCGAAACCGTACGTCGCGTTCTCGCGTCAGTTGCACATTCGGCGCCTCGGACCCGGCTGGGTCATTCGCGGCAGGATCGACCTCTTCGGCTCCGAAGGCTTCCGTCTGACGTTGCGCAGCGCCAACCCGGGCACGGCGCTCGAGCTGTCCGTGTGGACACGGGCGCGATTCATGCCGCGCGGGACGACGGAACCGGATGCGTGGGTGCTCGAGCCCGGGCATTACTTCGTCGGGCCTTCGGGGTACGAAGCACCGCTCCTGGCGCTGTGCATCGACGGCGACATCCTCACGGCCGCGAGCTTGGCGGCGTGTGCTTACGACGCCTGCAGGTTCGGTCATTTCCGGCGCGCCCTGCAGTGTTTCGAGCATGCCATCGCGCTCGAACCGGCGACGCATGTGTATCGCACCATGCACGCGGAGACGCTCGAGTTCGCGCGCCGGTTCGGCCTCGCGCGTGCCGATGGCACGCTGCATTGGCGCGCGCCGAAGCGGCGAACGAAACCCACCAGCGTTCCACGCCTGG
>DASRJO010000021.1:0-30162 GCA_035649435.1 Candidatus Krumholzibacteriia bacterium
ACCGATCTCTTCGAGCCGGGCTCGACGCTCAAACCCGTGACCGCGATCGCCGGCTTGCGCCGTGGTGTCATCACCCCGACGACTTACCTCTATGCCGAGCGCGGTGTGCACAGCTTCGGCCGTGCGGGTGTCATCCGTGACGCACACCCGGAGCAAGGCGATGGCTGGCTCACCTTCGAACAAGCCTTCGCGCGCTCCAGCAACATCTGCTTCGCCAAGCTGGCGCGCGAGCTCGACTCGAACCAGCTCTACGACGAGCTGCGCAGTTGTGGCTTCGGGAGCCGCTCGGGCGTCGATCTGCCGTCAGAGCCCAACGGCTGGTTGTCCTTGCCGCGCGACTGGTCCGGTCGCACGCGATTGTGCCTCGGCTACGGCCAAGAGATCTCCGTGACGGCGCTGCAGCTGGCGAATCTCTATGTTACGATCGCCAATGGCGGCAGCCTTCTGCGCCCACGCATGGCGCTGGGGATCGAACATGCGGACGGGGGGCGCGAAGAGTTCGCGAGTCGCGAGGTGCGGCGTGTGCTCTCGGCCGATCTCGCCGCGACCTTGCGCGCATTGTGCACGCGTGTCGTCGTCGAGGGCACCGGCAAGCGCGCCGGTCTCGACGGTGTGCAGGTCGCCGGCAAGACCGGCACGGCACAGAAGGCCGAAGACGGGCGTTACGTCGCGCGCTATGTCGCCAGCTTCGGCGGCTTCGTGCCGGCCGAATCGCCTCGCCTCGTCGGCTTGGTGGTGCTCGACGAGCCCCGCGGACATCATCATTGGGGTGGTTATTCCGCCGCGGCGACGTTCCGGCGCATCATGGAATCGGTGACGCAGAGCACGCGTTACCTCGCGCCGGCCCCGGGACGCATCACGGTGGTTCGCGCCGACGACCTGCGGCCGGGCCAAGACAGGAACGAATCGCCTCCGAACCTCGCTGGCATGAGCGGGGTCGCGCTTCCCGAGTGGCGGCGGAGACGGCATTGAGGCGCGCCGTGCCGCCTGGGACACGAGGGCAGGCATGACGCTGGCCGAATTGCTGCAGGGCGTGTCCGTCCAACGCCGCTGGGGAGACGCATCCGTCGGGGTCGGTGCCATCGCCGCCGATTCGCGCGCGGTCGTGCCTGGCAGCGTCTTCGTCGCGGTTGCGGGCGGGACCCACGACGGCTGGACCTATGTCGCCGAGGCGGTTCGCCGCGGTGCGATCGCCATCGTGGCCGAGCACGACGCTTCGGACTTGGCGCCATGCGGCGCGCAAGTGCAAGACGCCCGCGCCGCGCTCGCACGCCTCGCGGCCAATTTTCACCACGACCCCTCGCGATCCATGCGCCTCGTGGGCGTCACCGGCACCAACGGCAAGACCAGCGTCGCGCACATGGTGCAACACGTGCTGCAGCGGTCGGGTTCGTCCTGCGGCCTGATCGGCACCATCGGCTGGCGGCTGGACGACGAAGCGTATCGGCCGTTGCGGCACACGACACCGGACAGCCTGGAGCTGCAAGCGTTGCTCGAGGCGCTGCACGAGCGCGGTGCAAAGTGCGTCGCTCTCGAAGTGAGCTCGCATGCCATCGCCCAACGCCGGGTCGAAGCAGTGCACTTCCGCGTCGGCGTGATGACCAACGTGACGCGGGATCATCAAGATTATCACGGCAGCCTCGAAGCCTACGCCGCCACCAAGTCATCCTGGATGCATGGCCTGCAGGCCGAGCGCGGCGAGCCACGCGCGGTCTACAACTTGGACGACGCGCTGGTGGCGGAAGCCGCGGCGCGCCACGGCGGCGCGTGCTTCACCTTCGGCCGCAGTGCGCGTGCGGATCTGCGCATCCTGGATGCCGAATCCAAGCTCGAGGGCAACCGCATCGTTGTCGATTGGGGTGAAGGTGCCCAAGAGTTCTGGCTGCCGCTTCCCGGCGGTTTTCAAGTGCAGAACGCCGCCGCGGCGTGCGCCGTGTTCCGCGTCCTCGGGCTCGAGATGAAGCGCGCCTTGGCGGAACTGGGCACCATGCCGCCGGTGCCGGGACGGTTCGAGCTCGTGCCGCACGCGCACGGACCGACGGTGATCGTGGATTTCGCTCACACGCCCGAAGCGCTCGAGCGCTTGCTCGCCACCTGCCGATCGCTGGTGCGCGGCCGGCTCGTCGTCGTGTTCGGTTGTGGCGGCGATCGCGATGCCGGCAAGCGCCCGCTCATGGCGGCAGTGGTGGCGCGGTTCGCCGATCGCATGGTGCTGACGAGCGACAACCCGCGGAGCGAGGATCCGGAGGCGATCCTGGACGCGATGCAAGCCGGCATTCCGCCAACGCACAAGGATTGGCTGCGTCAGGTGGATCGAAAAACGGCCATCCACGATGCCATAAGCCATGCCGCCCCGGACGACCTGGTGGTGATCGCCGGCAAGGGCCACGAGGGCAGCCAGATCATCGGGGACCGGACGTTGGCGTTCGATGATCGGCTCGAGGCGCGCTCGGCGCTCGCAACCTGTCATGGCGGTGCGCAATGCGAATGAATGCCGCCGACATCGAGCGCGATCTCGCGCCCGCGGGACTGCGCGCGCACGGCGTGACCGAATCGATGGTGTTCGAAGGCGTAGCGACCGACACGCGTCTCGAGGTGGGAGAATCCCTGTTCGTGGCGCTGCGCGGCGAGCGCTTCGATGGTCACGAATTCGTCGCCGACGCCGTCGCCCGCGGCGCGCGCGGCATCCTGGTGGCGCTCGATACCTGGGAGCGCTGGCAGAGCTTGGCCGTCGCATGCTTCGCCGTGCCGGATCCGTTGCTGGCGTTGCAGCAGCTGGCGCACGCATCGCTCCAGCGCCAGCCCGTGCGCACGGTCGCCGTCACCGGTTCGAACGGCAAGACGACGACCAAGGACCTGATCGCGGCGGCGCTCGCAAGCGCCGGCAAAGTGCACGCGACACGGGGCAATCTCAACAATCATCTGGGCGTGCCGCTCACGGTGCTGGCGCGCGCGGGCGATGAACAGTTTCTCGTCGCCGAGATCGGCGCCAGCGATTTCGGCGAGGTCGAGACGCTGTCGCGTTTGTTGTGCCCCAACGTGGCCGTCATCACCAACATCGGGCATGCGCACTTGGAACGCTTCGGCTCGCTGCAGGGCGTGCTGCGCGCCAAGAGCGAGATCTTCGCCGGCCTGCGACGAACAGGTGTCGCGGTGCTGAACGCCGACGATCCGCTGCTGCCGGAGCTCGAGCGCGCGGCCGGCAGCGCGCGCCGCGTCACCTTCGGCGTCGCCGCGCATGCCGACTATCGCATCGAAGCGGTGCACGCCGAGGGCGCCGACACCCAAGTCTTGCAACTCAACGGCATGTCCGTGCGCTTGGCTCGACCGGGGCGTGGCAATGCCAACAATGCCGCAGCCGCCTTCGCCGTGGCCTGCGAGCTCGGCTGCGACCCTGCGCGCGCGGCGGCTGCCATCGCGACGTGCGTCTTCACCAAGCAGCGCTCGAGCTGGACACGCTGCGGGCAAGTGAGCGTGCTCGACGATTCCTACAATGCCAACCCGGATTCCATGGCGCAGGCGCTCGAGGTGCTGGCCGCACGGTCCGGCCGGCGCATCGCGGTGCTGGGGGACATGGGTGAGCTCGGACCGGGGAGCGCGGAGCTGCATGCCGAGCTCGGTCGCAAGGTCGCGGCTTCGGGCATCGACGCGCTGCTCGCCACCGGAGCCCTGATGCTGCATGCGGTGCAGGCCGCCGCACAGGCCGGGCTCGGGGGAGCGGCACGGCATCACGCCGATTTCGCCGCCTTGGTCGAGGATCTGCGCGCGACCTTGCGGCCGGGAGATGCGGTCTTGGTCAAAGGCTCACGCTCGGCGCGCATGGAACGCGTCTTGGACGCGCTGAGAATCGGGGTGGCGTAGTGCTGTACTGGCTGCTGTATCCGTTCCACGATCAGTTCATCGCCTTCAACGTGCTGCGGTACATCACCTTCCGCTCCGCCTACGCGATGGTGACGGCGCTGGTGATCAGCTTCCTGCTCGGGCCGTGGGTGATGCGCAAGCTGCGTGCACTGCAAGGCCGCGCCGCCGTGCGCGAGGACACGCCGGTCACGCACCAGATGAAGGTCGGAACACCGAGCATGGGCGGATTGCTCATCCTCGGCAGCATCGTCGTGCCGGTGTTGCTGTGGGGCGATCTCGGCAATCGGTACGTCCAGCTGGTGCTCGCCACCACCGTGTGCATGGGAGCCATCGGCTTCCTCGACGATTACTTGAAGCTGGTGCGGAAACGCGGCCTCGTCGGTCGCTACAAGATCACCGGGCAGCTGTTGATCGGGCTCGGCGTCGGCTGTGTGCTCTACTTCCTGCCGGTGCAACCGGAGATCGCCAGCCGCACCTCGCTGCCGTTCTTGAAGAACGTCAACCCCGAGCTCGGGATCCTCTATGTGTTCTTCGTCGCCTTCGTGATCACCGGCGCGTCGAATGCGGTCAACCTGGCCGACGGGCTCGACGGCCTCGCCATCGGCTTGTGCGCGCTGGCGTTCCTCGGCTACGCGGCGCTCGCGTACGTGAGCGGCAACCGCAACTTCGCTGATTACCTCAACATCTTGTTCATTCGCGGCGGCGGCGAAGTGACCATCTTTTGCATGGCGGCCGTCGGCGCCGCGCTCGGGTTCCTGTGGTACAACACCCACCCGGCCGAAATGTTCATGGGAGACACGGGCTCGCTCGCGCTCGGGGGCGCGCTGGGTGTGGTTGCGGTGCTGGTGAAGAAGGAGTTCCTCCTCCTCGTCATCGGCGGCGTGCTGGTCGCCGAAGCGTTGTCGGTGATGATCCAGGTGTCGAGCTACCGCTGGCGGCGCAAGCGCGTGTTCCGCATGGCGCCATTGCATCATCATTTCGAGCTGCATGGCTGGCCGGAGACCAAGATCGTGGTGCGTTTCTGGATCATCGCCGCGCTGCTGGTGATGTTGTCGCTGTCGACGATCAAGCTGCAGTAGGAGAGCGATGCGGACCCATGCCGCGCACAAACCCGCCCCGCCGGCGTTGCGCGACCGCAAGGTCGTGGTGCTCGGCCTGGCGCGCAGCGGCACCGCGGCGGCGGAATTGCTGCACGCGCATGGCGCGCGCGTGGTCGGTGTCGACGAAGGCGCGTCCGCCGCGGCGGTGTTGGGCGGGGAATGGGCGCGACGTACCCTGGCTGCGGCACACGCGCAAGCCGACCCGGCGATCCTGGACGACGCGGCCTTGCTCGTGCTGTCGCCCGGCGTGCCGACGACGCATCCCTTGGTGCGCGCCGCCACCGCACGCCGCCTGCCGGTGCTGTCCGAAATCGAGCTCGCCTATCGCTTCTGTCCCGCGCCCGTTCTCGCCGTCACCGGGAGCAAGGGGAAGTCGACGACGACGGCGTTGATCGGCGCGCTCCTGGACGCGGCCGGTGTCGAGCACATCGTCGCCGGCAACATCGGCGTGGCCTGGAGCGCGGTGGTCGAACGGCTGACGCCGCGACACTGGGCGGTGCTGGAGATCTCGAGCTTCCAGCTCGAGACGGTTGACACCTTCCATGCGCATGCAGCCGTGTTGCTCCACGTGAGCCCGGATCATTTGGATCGCTACGACAACATGGAGGCCTACGCCGCCGCCAAGGCCCGCATCACCCGCCATCAGACGGAGAGCGATTGGCTCGTCACCGATCCCGGGGATCCCTGGGGCGAACGTGCCGCGCGCGCCGCCGCGGCCAAGGTCGCCGGCTTCGGCCACGCCTGGGCTGGGCGCGGCGTGACCCGCGTCGGCGATGCATTCGTCTGGCAAGACGGCGAGCAGCACGAAATGCTGGCGGAGGTGGGGGACGTCCCATTGCTCGGCGATCACAATCGCAGCAATGTCATGGCCGCCCTCGCCGTGGTGCGCGCGCTTGGCTTGTGGACGGCGGCGGCGCGCGACGGTCTGCGGCGCTTTCCCGGCCTCGAGTATCGTATGCAGCCCTGCGGTGAAATCAGCGGCGTGCGCTTCATCAACGACGCCAAGTCGACGACGGTGGAATCGGTGCGCGCCGCCGTGCGTGGCCTGCCCGGGACGCTCGTGCTCGCCGTCGGCGGCAGGAACAAAGGCCTCGACTGGAGCGCGCTCGGCGCCGACCTGGCCCATGTGCGCGCCGTCCTCGTCTTCGGCGAAGCGGCGGACGAAATCACGCGGCAGATCGGGGATGCGGCCGTCGTGTCCCGTGTCGGGGACCTCGTGGAGCTCGTGCAGCGCGCGCTAGAGCTCGCGCGTCCTGGCGACACGGTGCTGTTCTCGCCCGGGTGTACCAGCTTCGACATGTTTCAGAACGCCGAGCAACGCGGGGCCGCGTTCAGCGCCGCCGTGCGCGATTCAAGCCAAGGGAGTCGTCGATGAGATTGCGCCACGAACAGGTGATCCTGCTGCTGGTGCTCGTGCTCGTGGTGGTGGGCCTCGTCGTGCTCTATTCCGCCAGTCAAGAAATGGCGCGGGTGGCGACCGGCGACAGCCTGCGCTTCCTGAAGAAGCAGATGCTGAATGCCGCAGTGGGACTGGCAGCGATGCTCGTGCTTTGGCGGCTCGACTATCGCATCTGGCGCCGGGCGGCGCGGATTCTGCTGCTCGCGTCCTCGCTCGGATTATTCGTCGTGTTCCTCTTCGATGCGGTGCGCGGCGCGCGCGCGTGGGTGCCGTTCCTCGGCCGCTCGATCCAACCGGTCGAGTTCGTGCGCGTCGCCTTGGTGTTCTTTCTCGCGGCCGAGATCGTGCGCCGCGGCCCGGATCTCGCGTCGCTGCGCCGCGGCTTTCTGCCGCTCGCGGGCATCATCGGCGCCATTCTCCTGGTGGTGATCAAGCAGAACGATTTCGGCAGTGGCATGGCGCTCGGTCTCATCAGCTGCACGTTGCTCTACGCCGGTGGGGCGCGACGCCTGCACCTCGGCGCCACGGCGGTGATCCTCTTGCTGGGCGCGACCGCGGTGGCGGTGCACAAGCCGCACGTGCGCGAGCGCATCGCCGGGTTCGTGCACCCCGGCGAGCATGCGATGGACGTGGCCTATCAGAGCACGCAGTCGGTGTTGTCGATCGGCAGCGGCGGACCTTTCGGCAAGGGGCTCGGCAACGGCATCTCGAAGTTTGGCTACATCCCCGACCCGCACACCGATTTCGTCTTCGCCGTGATGGGCGAAGAGCTGGGGTTCGCCGGTTGCGCGCTCGTTCTCGTGCTCTTCCTGCTGTTGGTGGCGCGCGCCATCCGTGTGGCGCGTGCGCACGAGGATCCCTTCGCGCAACTGGTCGCCGTCGGCACGGGAGTCTCGGTCTTCTGGTACGTCGCCATCAACTTGGCCGTGGCGCTGCGCCTCTTCCCGGTCACGGGTCTGCCGCTCCCGTTCATCAGCTACGGCGGGTCTTCGCTCGTGTCGCATCTGCTCGCAATCGGCGTGTTGTGTAGCGTCGCACGTGAGGTCGAACGCGCCCCGGGTCTCGTCGGCCGCTGGCCGTTGCGGCGGGCGAGCCTGTTGGAGGGCGGGTTGTGAAAGTGCTGTTCGCCGGCGGCGGCACCGGCGGGCATCTATATCCCGCCATCGCCATGGCGCACGAGCTGCGCCGTGCGGTTCCCGGCGCACAATGCCTGTTCCTCGGCAGCCGGGGGGGACTGGAGAGCCGCATCGTCCCTCACGAAGGCTTCGAGCTCGTGACGATCGCGAGCAGCGGCTTTCGTCGTCTCGGGCTCGGCGGTCGCTTGCTGTTCCTGTGGAGCTTCGCGCGCGGATTCGCCGCCGCACTCGTGCTCGTGCGCCGCTTCCGGCCCGACCTGGTGGTGGCGACCGGCGGGCACGCGAGCCTCGCGGGCGGACTGGCCGCCGCATTCTGGCGCCGGCCGCTGGTGGTGCAGGAGCAGAACCGCATTCCGGGATTGGCGACGCGGCTGCTGGCGCGCCTGGCACGGCGCGTTTACGTCGGGTTCCCCGGCACCGAGAGCCGTTTCCCCGATCCCGTGCGTGTGCGCTACCTCGGCAATCCGATTCGGGATGATTTGCTGCAAGCGCGTGCGGCGCGCGCCGCGGGCGAACGGCCGGTGATTCTCGTGCTCGGCGGCAGCCGCGGCGCCAGATCGATCAATCGTGCGGTGGCGTCCGCGATCCCGCTCGTCCGCGCCCGCGCGCCGGTGCGATGGATCTGGCAGACCGGGTCGATCGACTTCGCCGCCCTCGCGCCGGCATGGGCCGAGGCGCCCGACGTCGAGCTGCGCGAGTACGTGTCCGACGTCGGCGCGGCCT
Source organism: Candidatus Krumholzibacteriia bacterium (assembly GCA_035649435.1). Classification (GTDB taxonomy): domain Bacteria; phylum Krumholzibacteriota; class Krumholzibacteriia; genus DASRJW01. Next base: position 8,220 of record DASRJO010000021.1, read on the forward strand.
ATGCGGCGGCGACCTTGCTCGTGTGCCGCTCCGGGGCGATGACTCTGGCCGAGGTCACCGCGCTCGCCAAGCCAGCGATTCTCGTTCCCTTCCCGGGCGCGGTCGACGATCATCAAACGGCGAACGCACGCACCCTGACCGACGCGGGAGCGGCCGTCCTGGTGCCGGATGCGGAGCTCTCCGGGCAACGGTTGTGCGACGAGATCGGCGCCATCCTGCTCACGCCGGGACGACTCGAATCGATGGCGGCCGAGAGCCAAAAGCGCAGCCGACCCGACGCCACACGGCATCTGGTGGCGGATTTCCTGGCGCTGGTGCGAACGTAGAGGAGGCGACGCATGTTCGGCCGTGTCAAGCGCGTGCACTTCGTGGGCGTCGGCGGCATCGGCATGAGTGGCATCGCCGAGGTGCTGCTCAATCTCGATTTCACCGTGAGCGGCTCCGATATCAAGGAGTCCTCGGTGACGCGGCGGCTCGCGTCGCGCGGCGCACGCATCGCCATCGGTCACCGCGCGCAGAATCTCGAGGATGCGCAGGTGGTGGTGTATTCGTCCGCCGTCCGACCCGACAATCCGGAGCTCGTGGCGGCGCGCGAGCAGAAGCTGCCCGTGATTCCGCGCGCTGAAATGCTCGGCGAACTCATGCGTCTCAAGTTCGCCATCGCGGTCGCAGGTGCGCATGGCAAGACCACGACCACCTCGATGGTGGCGACATTGCTCGCCGAGGCTGGCTTGGATCCGACCATTGTCGTCGGGGGCAGGGTGCTCGCCCTCGGCACGCATGCCATGCTCGGCGGGGGGCAGTATCTGGTGGCGGAGGCCGACGAGAGTGACGGCAGCTTCCTCAGGCTTCCGCCCACAATTGCAATTATTACAAACATCGACGCGGAACACCTCGACCATTACAAGAATATAGAAGCCATTCTCGATGCCTTCGTGCAGTTTGCCAACAAAGTGCCCTTCTACGGCAGCACCATCGTCTGCCTCGACGACCCGCTGGTGCAGTCCATCATCCCGCGGCTCGAGAAGCGCATCGTGACCTACGGCCTGGCGACGCAGGCGGACATCACCGGGCGCGTGCTCGCGACCGCCGATGGCGGGAGCCGCTTCGAGGTGAGTAGCCACGGGGTGCGGTTGGGAGAGGTGGCGCTCCGCATGCCCGGCGAGCACAACGTCTTGAATGCGTTGGCGACGGTGGCATTGGCGCAGGAGCTCCAGATTCCGTTCGCCACCACCGCGAGCGGCCTGGCCGCTTTCCTTGGCGTGGCGCGGCGCTTCGAGATCAAGGCCGTCGAGAACGAGGTCGTTTTCGTCGACGATTACGGGCATCATCCGACGGAGATCGCCGCCACCTTGCGCGCGGCCAAGCACAGTCACGGCCGCCGTTTGCTGGTGGTGTTCCAGCCGCATCGATACACCCGCACCCAGTTCCTACTCAACGAATTCGGCCGCGCCTTCTTCGATGCCGATTCGGTCTACGTCATGGACATCTACGCCGCCTCCGAGGACCCCATTCCCGGGGTCGATTCGAGCCGCCTGGTGCAGGCCCTGCGTGAGCACGGCCACAAGCGCGCGTTCTACATCGGGGACAAAGACCAATTGACCGACCAGGTGGCTTCGTCTATAGAGAAGGGGGACTTGGTGTTGACGCTGGGTGCTGGGGATGTCACGGCCTTGAACGAAGTGCTGGTGGAGAAGTACCGGCGTCGCATCGAGGCCGAGCCTGCCTAGATCATGGTGCTGTGGACGTGTGGGGGCGGAGCGGGTGGTGCGCCGACGAATCGACGGAAGACCGCGGTATTCCTCTCCGGGCACGAGTGTGCAAGCGGTGCCGCTCGTGCGCGCGGCCTGCGGGATGGGGATTGCCACGAGCGCGATCCTGCTCCTCGTGCTCTCGCCTGCGTTCACAGTCCAAGACGTGGCATGGACGGGCAATCTGCGCCCGGGGAAGTCGGTCTCGGCCGCGGTCGAGAAGGCCAGTCTCGGCCATGCACTTGCTCTCCTGCCCGAATCGCGCTTGCGTGCCCTCCTGCGTCTGTCCCCTGAAGAAGTTCGGGTCGAGTTCGTGCGCCACTGGCCGCGCAGCCTCGAAGTCAGAGTGTGGCCGCGCCGCGCCGCGTTCGTCGACGCCGAGGGCACGGCATTCGACGGGGAAGGTCGCACCCTCGAGGCGCGCCATGCCCTGCCCGGCGTGACGCGCATCCAGGGATTCGCGCGCGCGGAGGATGGCCAGCTGGAACCGGCCGATGCCAGGCTGTTGCAGCAACTCCGTCGTGGGCTCGGCAAGGCGGCGTTCGCGATCTCACGCATCGAGCGCCGCGGCGACGACGTGCTCCTGCACGTCGAGCAGCCCAAGGCGAAGATCCTGTTGTCCGTCACCGATCTCGCGGCGGGGTTGCGCAAGTTGGCCATGCTCGAGGCGACGCTCTCATCCGAGTCGCTGCCCGCGCGCATCGATCTGCGCTTTCGCGACCAGATCGTCACGACGCCGCGGCAAGGGGAGGCCACAGGTGGCCGTAGCTAGAGCGAGCGATCCTCGCAGTCTGATGCTCGTCGATCTCGGGTCGCGCACCGTGCGCGCCTTGGTCGCGGTGGCGACCGACACCGGTCTGCACCCGCGCGCCGCCGCGTCGCGGCCGTACACCGCTGGACACGACGGCGTCCCGGTCGATCGGGCGCTGGCGCGCGCGCAATTGCATGCAGTCATGCACGAGGCGGAGCAACAGGCTGGGGTGTCGGTGCGGCGCGTCATCGTCGGGCTCGGTGGAACGGCACTCGGGATGGTGCGCTCGAGCGGCAGCCTGGAGCTGCAGATGCCGGTGGCGTTGCGCGCGGCGCATTTGGAGCGCGCGCTGGAAGCAGCCGCCTGCATCGGCCTGCCGCCGGATCGCGAGGTGCTGCACGTGCTGCCGACGCACTATCGCGTCGACGGCGCGCGGGTGTCGCGCCCGCCTCTCGGCATGCGGGCGCAGCGCTTGGTTGCCGAGTGCGCCGTGATCACGGCGTCGCGCTTGGCGCTCGACAATCTGGAGCGGATCACGAGCGACCTCGATCGGGAGTTGGTGGATGTTGCCGCCGAACCGCTCGTCACCGCCGGAGTTCTCCTCGGGCCGGACGATCGCAAGCGCGGCGCGCTGCTGCTGGATGTGGGCGCCGATCGCATCGGCGCGGTCCTCTACCGCGATCATGTCCTGCAGGCGCTCGTGTGCCTCGGGGTCGGTGCGGGCCACATCACGCGCGACATGGCGTACGCGCTGCAGCTCGATTTCGCCGCGGCCGAGGAGCTGAAGCACCGCTTCGCGGTCGCCTCGCAAGCCGCGGTGACCCCGGACCTCGAAACGACCTTGGAGTCAGGGGGAGTGCGCGCGCGATTGAGTCAGACGGCTCTAGCGCGCGTCGTCGAACCGCGCTTGCGCGAGCTCTTGGGAATGGTGGCGGAGGAGCTGCGCGAGGCACGCGTCCTCTCCCCTGGGGATCGCGTCGTTCTCGGCGGCGGTGGTGCGCGCATGCGCGGCATCGTCGAAGTGGCGGAGGACGTGTTCGGCCTGCCGGCACGACTCGCCGAAGAAGCCAGCGCCGCGGGAACCGCCGCCATTGGCGACGCCAGTGCGACGGTGCTCGGACTGCTGGATTACGCCTCGCGTTGCGGTGCACATGCCGCATCGCGTGGCCCGACGTGGCACGGCGCCGTGCAGCGTCTGCGCCAGGTGTTCGGGGCGGGGGGGGCGCGCCGCGACGTCGGCGCGTGCTCGCCGGCGCGAGCCGTATTCGAAGCCGCCGCCCATGAGGGCGGCCACGTGCCCCAAAGGGTTGGGGTGGATCTGGAGGTTGGCGATGTTCGAGTTTGAACGCGAATGTGAGAACCTGGCCCGCATCACGGTCATCGGGGTCGGGGGCGCCGGGGGTAACGCGATCAACCGCATGATTGCGCATGGACTCAGCGGCGTTGAGTTCCTCGCGATCAACACCGACGCGCAAGCGCTCAAACTGTCGCGCGCCACACAGCGCATCCAAGTCGGCTCGAAGCTCACCAAAGGCCTGGGCTCCGGCGGCATTCCCGACGTCGGGCGCCAAGCGGTCGAGGAAGACGAAGCGCTGATCATCGATTCGCTCAAGGGTTCCGACATGGTCTTCGTCACAGCGGGCATGGGCGGCGGGACCGGCACGGGCGGCGCACCGCTGGTGGCGCGCATCGCGCGCGAGCTGGGTGCGCTCACCGTCGCCATCGTCAGCCGGCCTTTCAGCTTCGAAGGCAAACGTCGCAACAACTCGGCGAACGAAGGCATCAAGGCGCTCAAGGAAGCCGTCGATACGCTCATCGTCATTCCCAACGAGAAACTGCTGCAGATCGTCGGCACCGAAACCCCGCTCGTCACCGCTTTCTCGATGGCGGACGACGTGCTGCTGCAGGCGACGCGCGGGATCAGCGATCTGATCACGATCCCCGGCCTGGTCAATCTCGACTTCGCCGACGTCAAGACGATCATGGCCAACATGGGTGATGCGCTCATGGGCACCGGAACGGCGGAAGGGCCCGATCGCGCCGCGCTGGCGACACGGCAAGCCATCTCGAGCCCGCTGCTCGACGACGTCGATATCCACGGCGCGCGCGGTGTGCTGGTCAACATCACCGGCGGCCACGGCATGACGTTGCACGAGGTGAGCGAGGCGACCTCGTTGGTGCAGGAGGCGGTCGGCGACGAGGCCAACATCATCTTTGGCGCCGTCGTCGACGAGGGCAACGATTCCGAATTCCGTGTCACCGTCATCGCCACCGGGTTCGGCAGCGAGCGCACTTCGGCGGCCGTGTCGCGTGATTTCGTCCAGCGCACCGAGCCGGTGAAGGTGCGTCCAGCACCCCCCTGGGCGGAGCGTCCCGCCGCGCGCGTCACGCGCTTGCCGCTGCCCGGGAATGCCGCCGCAGCGGATGGCGAGGCTGCGCGCGCATCCAACGTCGCCCCGCCGCACGCGGTGCGAGGCGGCGCGCTGCATGGACCTGCCGCACTGTTGGCGCCGGCCTCGTTGCATCACGAACCGGCGGTACACGCCGACGCGCGTGGCCTGACGAGCGCGGAAAGCCCTGTCCTGGGCTTGGCGCTGCAGGTCGAAGAAGCGGTGACGCCGCCACAGACGTCGCTCGGTGCGCCGCTCGCGGAGTCGGTGCGTGCGCCCGAGTTGCCGCATCTCCTGTTGCCGAGGACCGAGCTGCGGAGCTGGAATGCCGACGACCTGGACGTCCCGGCCTTCTTGCGCCGCCAGATGGATTGACGCCGTTGTAAGAGTCGAAACGACTCGAGTCGTTGCCGGTGGGAGGCAATGTCCTTCTTCAGGCGCTTGTTCGGGGGCGAGTCGAGCGCGCACTATCGGACCGGCATGCGCGCCTTCGACGCCGGGGAATACGAGCGGGCTTTGCAGTCGTTCCAGCACGCGCTGGATGCAAACACACCGCGCTGTGATCCCATCGCCCATCTCGCCGCCTTCTATGCCGCCGAGGCCGCGCTGCACCTGGGGCGGCGGGCTCTGCAGGCCGGGGATGCGGCGACGGCTTTGCGCTGGCTCGAGCCGGCGCTCGGCGGCACGGCCGTGTCACCCGCGATGCTCGAGGTGGCGGCGCTCGCCTACCTCGAAACCGGGGACACGGACGCGGCGCTCGCTTGTCTGCAGCCGTTGCTCCGCGTCGATCCGCTGCGGCTCGAGGCGCACTGGATGGCGGCCCTCGTGCACCACGAACTTGGCGACGCGATGCGCGCCGCACAGCACTTGCACGCCGTGCGTGCGCAGGCGGTCTCGTCCAAGCTCTCGCCGCGCCTGTATCGCATCCTCGAAGCGCGCGCGCCGACGTTCCCCGACCTCGCCGAACTGCTGCGCGATTTCGTCCCCAGCCCGCAATCTTCCGGAGTCTGAACGCGCTCGGCGGCGGAGCCGGCCTCCGGTTCGTCGCGGCCACACCCTTCCTGCTACGATCGAATCATGGCAGCGCGACTCGATGATCCTTGCCGATACCTCAAGGGTGTCGGCCCGCGGCGGGCGGATGCCCTGGAGAAGCTCGGCGTCCGCACCGCCGAGGAGCTGTTGCTGCACGCCCCACGCCAGTATTTCGACCGCACGCACGTGCAGCCGATCGCGACCTTGCAAGCGGACACCGATGCGTGTGTGCGGGTGCAGGTGGAGAGTCTGCACGCACGGCCGTCCTGGGGGGGGCGAGGACGCGTCGTCGCCACCGTGTGCGACGACAGCGGCCGTTTGCGCGTCACCTGGTACACGCCCTGGGTGCGCGAGGTGCTGCAGCCGGGCCATCGACTCGTGCTCGCCGGGCACGTGGTCCGCAGTCGCAGCCGGCTCGAAATGCGCCAGCCGGAATTCGAACGCGCCGATGACGAGGCGCAGGAGCTGGTGCACGCGGCGCGCATCGTGCCGTTCTATCCGCTGGTGCGCGGCGTCTCGCAGAAGTGGCTGCGCACGCTCATGCGCCGCACCCTCGACACGCACCTCGAACACGTGCAGGAAATCCTGCCCGACACTGTGCGCGGTGATCTGCCCACACGCGGCGCCGCGCTCGCGGCGCTGCACTTCCCGGAAGATGCCGAGGCCGCCGGGAGAGCTCTCCGGCGCTTCAAGTTCGAGGAATTATTCTTGCTCGAGGTGGTGCTGGCGCGCCGGCGGCGGCGGGCGCGCGAGTCGAGCCCGGGTCCGGCGATGCAGCGCGAGCGCTCACGACACGAGCGCTATCTCGAGCAGCTGCCGTTCACCCTCACCGGGGCGCAAGCGCGCGTCTTGGACGAGATCCTGCAGGACATGACCTCGGGCCGCTGCATGCAACGGCTCGTCCAGGGCGACGTCGGCTCGGGCAAGACGGTGCTCGCCGCCGCCGCATTGTTGTGCGCCGCGGGCAACGGCACTCAGGCCGCGCTGATGGCGCCGACGGAGGTCCTGGCCCTGCAGCACGCCGAACGGCTGCTACCGGCATTCACCGCGCTCGAGGTGCGCATGGACGTGCTCGTGGGCTCGCGCAGCGACGCGGACAAGCAGCGCGTGCGCGGACGGGTCGCGAGCGGTGACCTGGATGTCGTCGTCGGCACGCACGCGCTGATTCAAGAAGACGTGCGTTGGCAGCGTCTGGGATTGGCGGTGGTCGACGAGCAGCATCGCTTCGGCGTGTTGCAGCGCATGCGGCTGCAGCAGGACGGCGGTGGCCGCCCGCACGTCCTGGTGTTGTCGGCGACGCCGATTCCGCGCAGCCTCGCCCTCACGCTCTTCGGCGATCTGGACGTGTCCTCGCTGGACGAGAAACCACCGGGGCGACAAACGGTGCAGACGCGGCTGGTGCCGCCGCACCGCCGCGCCGACATGCTGCGCTTCGTGCGTACCGAGCTGCAAGCCGGCCGGCAGGGCTTCATGGTCTATCCGCTCGTCGAGGAGAGCGACAAGATCGCGCTGCGCGCCGCGAGCGAGGAATTCGAGCGCTTGCGTGCCGGAGCCTTGGCGGGACTGCGCATCGGACTGCTGCACGGACGGCTGCGCGCGGCAGAGAAAGAAACACTGCTGCACGCATTCCGGCGCGGTGAGGTGAGTCTGCTCGTCAGCACCACGGTCGTCGAGGTCGGGATCGACGTCGCCACCGCAGATCTCATGATCATCCATCATCCGGACCGCTTCGGCCTGTCGCAGTTGCACCAGCTGCGCGGACGCGTCGGCCGCGGCGGCAACCCCGCTTGGTGCTTCCTGTTGCAGGAGCGCAACAGCAGCGAAGAGAGCTTGGAACGCTTGCGTGCTTTCGCGCGCACCGAGGACGGCTTCGCCATTGCCGCGCTCGATCTGGCGCTGCGCGGGCCGGGAGATTTCGTCGGCACGCGCCAACACGGCCTGCCGACGCTGCGCTTCGCCGATCTGGCGCAGGACCTCGAAGTGCTGGACCGCGCCCGCCACGCCGCTTTCGCCCTCATCGATCTCGATCCCGAGCTCGCGCTGGAGGAGCACCGGGCGATGCGCGAACATTTGGACACGCACTACCGGATGCAGGAAGCGCTGGCGGCCGTCGGTTGATCGATCCACCCATGGCCTGAATGTTGCGTGCCTCGGCGGCGCGCGCAAAATGGCGCGGTGGCTGGCGACGCCTGGATCGCGCCGCCTGGAGGATGCTGCGATGTTCGTGCGCTGTCCGGGATGTCAAGCCGCCTACCGCTTGGAAGCGGAACAGATTCCGGCCGCCGGATTGCGCGTGCGCTGCCCAGGATGCGGCAACGTCTTTCGCGTGCGTGGAGTGGAATCGGTGCCCGCCGTGACGCGCGCCACACCGGTGCTCGGAATCGAGCGACCCGAGTTCACACGACCTGAGCTCACGCGACCCGACACGCGACCCGAGCTCACGCGACCCGCGACATCCAGTGCCTCGCCGCAATCGGGATCCTCGGCGCAGCCGTCACAGGATTCCGCTACGCCGCTGGATCTGGAGCGCGACAACCGTCTGCCGCCGCGCGCGCCCCCGCCCCGCCCCTTGCCGACGCAGAAGGTGACGCCGCGTCCGATGTCCGGCGGTCTCGGAACACCGCCAGCGACACCGCCGGCGCGCCGGCCGCAGTGGCAAGGCGAGCGCACGCTCGAGCTCGGAAACACCGGCACCGCGTCCGCACCGCCTCGGCTCGAGACCGCGCCGTTCAAGCCCGGCATGGCACCCATCCTCCCCGCGCCGCGTCCGCGCTCGGGGTCGGAGATCCCGCGGCCAACGGCGTCGGCCGCCGCGCACGAACGCGCCCGCCGCCTGGCGCGCGCGCTGGTGTCCGACATTCTGGTCTACAACCAGTCGCAGCGCGACCGTGCGTTGCAGCAAGGCAATCTGTCGAGTGCGCTCGGTGGCGAGGTCAACAAAGCGTGGGATATGTACAAGGCCAAGGTCGATGCGGACGTGCTGCGTTCCACCAGCTACTTCAAGGATGCCCTCAACGAGATTCTCGCCGATGGCCAGATCGTGTTCTGAATCAATCGCAGTGCAGGTGGGGCTCGGTGTCGAACGTTTGCGGGCGTGCGCCGGCTGCCCGGCGCTCGAGCTCAGTCATCCACCCATTTCTGGCTGGCGATTTCGCCCAGGATGGAGTCGATCTGCCCGCGGATCCGCGCATTCTGATCGGGCTCGAACAGCACCTTCTTGACGCGGCCGTAGGAATCCTTCTTGAGATAGCGCAGGGATTTCAGGTGGTCCATTGGCACCAGGATGTCCTTGCAGACCTTGACTTCGATGGGCTTGGCATCCTGGTCGACGGTGGGATTGTTGTCGGGGTGCATGCCGAGACCCCATCCATGCACGACCATGCTGCAAATGAGGGCGCGCAGCGTGTTCTGTCCCTGCACGGTGTCGAGGTCGAGGCTGCCGTGCACTTTGTCGATGACGCCATCGATGACCGGTGTCAGCTTGTCCGTGACCTGTGAACCGACCTGGATGCCGAGCAACCGGCCGAACATTTCGTTCAGAATCTTGGGCGTCGTGGACATGGGTGCCTCCGGCAAGCGCTGTTCCGCGTCGTCCGTGCCGTGATCGCGACTCTCGACTTCGGGGGCAAGCAAGTCTAGCCCTGGGTTCTGGTGGCGTCAACTTGCTCGCCCGGTGCGCGATCGCAACCGCGCTCCGAATCGGTGGCCGCCATCGACATGGCGCTCGGAAGCACCAAACAAGAGCGATGCCACATCGGTTGCGCGCACCGCATCCGCGCCCCATGCAGGCGCAAGCGATCCGGGAGCAGACGATCGGGGTCTCGGCCGGCGCCGATTCCAGATGCTCCAGAGGCCCGTCCGTCGCAGGTCCGGAGCGTCGCCGCGCAAACAACCCTGGAGATGGAGCGCCTCGGTGCGGAATTCACCACTTTCCGTGCGCCGGCGGTGCGCGAGGGCCGAAGGAACTGCGGCGCGCCGCGCGGCGGCGCATGCGGCCCCGACGCGGTGCATCGATCCGACTCACGGACTCGGAACGGGGATTGCTGACGCCACGCCGTAAGGGCTCGAACCGATCCAGGACTGCGGAGCGGCTGTATGGTGCTCATCAATCACGCGGGGCGTGAAATCAACGCCAAGATCGTGTACTACGGCCCTGGCCTGTCCGGAAAGACCACCAACATCGAGTGCATCTACGCCAGCGTGCCGGGAGATTCGCGCGGCAAGATGGTGTCGATGAAGACGCGTCAGGACCGGACGCTGTTCTTCGACTTCCTGCCGCTCGAGCTCGGCGAGATCCATGGCTTTCGCACCCGCTTCCTGCTCTACACGGTTCCCGGTCAGGTGTTCTACAACGCCACGCGCAAGCTGGTGCTCAAGGGCGCCGATGCCGTGGTGTTCGTGGCCGATTCGACGCACGGGAAGCTGGAGGAGAGCCTGACGTCGCTGCGCAATCTCGAAGAGAACATGCGCGAGAACAACTTGAGCCTCGATTCGTTGCCCTGGGTCATCCAGTACAACAAGCGCGATTTGCCCCAGGTGCACAGCATCGAGGAGATGCAGCAGGTGCTCAACCCGCGCGGGGTGCCATACTTCGAAGCGGCGGCGGCGACGGGGCGCGGGGTATACGAGACCTTGCACGCGGTGTCGCGCTTGCTCTTCATGCGCTTGCGCAGCGAGTTCGGCAAGCATTCCGGCAACTCCCGCGACACGGGTGGCACGCAGCCCGGCGGAGCGCTGGCGGCGCCGCCAGTCTCGACCCAGATGGCTTGGGCGCCCTCGGCACCCGCTCCCGCACCGGCGGGTCCGACCAGCCAGAGCACTTTGATGTCTCTCGGCGCATCACCCTCGCTGCGGTACGAGAGCGAGCCACGCCACGATGCGCCCGTGGACTTCGGCCGCACCATCGAATTGCCGCGCGCACCCGAACCGCAGGCCAGAATTCCAGAATCGCAGGGTTTCATCCGCGATCCATTGCGCCGACGCGAGGCGCAGGGCGACGCACGGCCACCCGATGCCGGCCAGACAGTGGTGCGAGTGCCCGTGGTCATCCGGCGCAACGAGGTCAAGCCGGGGGCGACGATTCAGATCGTGCTCGACGTGCGGTTCGAACCCTGAGGGTGATCGTCGCAAGACCGCTCTCAGACGACCCACGCCATTTGTTGACACCTTCTCGAGCCGATACTAAGGTCGCAAACAGACAAGGAGCCGCCATGCCCAAGATCCTGGTGGTGGACGACGAGGTCAATGTCCGCAGGTTGTACGAAAAAGACCTGCAGGACGACGGGCACGAGGTGGTCACGGCGGGGAACGGAGCCGAGGCTCTGCGAGTCATCGCGTCTCAGGCACCGGAGCTGGTCATCCTGGACATCAAGTTGGGAGCGGAGAACGGGCTCGACTTGTTGCGGCGGATGAAGGAGCTCCAGCCCAGCATCGCGGTGATCCTGAACTCGGGTTATTCGACGTATCGGGACGATTTCTCGTCCTGGCTCGCGGACGCGTACCTCGTGAAGTCCAGCAACACCTCGGAGCTCTCCGCGACCGTGCGCGAAGTACTCGACGCCAGGGCGGTCCGTTAACTGCTGCGGCTCCCGAGTGGGTGATGGGGGCGTGTCGGTCCCGACACGCAGGGCGGGGGCGTGCCGTGGCTGGGGTCTTGTCGAATCACTTGAATCGCCTCACTCAACTCTTTGATTCTGAACCCAATCTGAGCTTGATGCGACTCCGCCGCCAGGCGCGGCGCGATGCCGCCGACGTCTCGGCCCTCGCCGCACTATGCCGCGCTCTGCACGCGCAGGGGCAGCACGCCGAAGCCGAGCAGCGCTTGCGCGACTTCCTCGAGCAGAGCGGCGATTCGCACCTCGAGCCCTTGGGCCAGCTGGCACTCGACCTCGGTGCCGACGTGGTGGCGGAGCAGTGTTTCTCGCGCTGGGCAGCGCAGCACCCGGGGACTGCCGCGCCCATCGGTTGGCTCGGGATCGTCTATGCGCAGCGGGGCGATGCAGCGGCAGCGGAGCGCGAGCTGATTCGCGCCACCGAGATCGAGCCCGAGCTGGCGGAGCCCTGGTACCGCTTGGGCAGCTTCCTGTTGCGCAAGCGGGAGCTCGCACTGGCGGAGCGACACCTGCGCCGCGCGCTCGAGATCGACCCGCTGATGGCTCGCGCGCACACCAACTTGGGATACCTGCTCGACCTGCGTGGCGAGCGCACTGCGGCACTGCGCGAGTTCCAGAAGGCAGTGCAGTTGTCACCGCACGATCCGGAAGGGCACTTCAACCTCGGTGCGTTGCATGCCGAGGCGCGGCGATACGACCTGGCGATCGAACAATTCGTCGAGGGGGTGGCGCTCGCGCCCGATCGCGTCGAGGGGCACTACAACTTGGGCGCGGCCTACTTCGAGTTGCGGCGCTACGAAGAAGCCATCCGGGCCTTTCGCCGCGCCTTGCGCCTGCAACCGGCGCACGAGGAGGCGCGCTACTACCTCGGTCTGTGCTACGTGCGCAAGGGTGCGTACGATCGCGCTTTGATGCATTTCGAGCCGGCGCATCGCCAAGCGCCGACGGTCTCGGTGCGCCTACTGTTCGCGATGGCGCAGTGCTACAACGGCCTCGAGATGCCACGGCAAGCAGTGCGGCTGCTGCAGCAGCTCGTCGACCTGGTCCCCGATCACGCCAGGGCGTACCATCTGCTCGGCATCTGCTACGACAAGCTCGGCGAGCGCGAGCGTGCCGGTGATGCCTATCGTCGCAGCGACTTGCACCTGACCTTGGCCCGCGGTCGCCGCGCTGCCGGACGGGTGGAAGGCCGGCCCTGACCCAAGGGGCCTTTCCCGTGGAGGCCATCTTGGATCTCGCCCTGGCCGATCACATGCACGCTCTGCGCCGCTCGGGGCGCAAAGCGTTCATCCCATTTCTCACTGCGGGCTACCCGGATCGCGACGCATTTCGCGCCGTGCTCGCGGCCGTGGGTGACGTCGACTGTCTCGAGATCGGCCTGCCGTTCAGCGACCCGGTCGCCGACGGTCCGAGCATTTGCCATGCGAGCGACGTGGCGCTCGCGGCTGGCATGCGTCCCGACGTCCTGTTCGACACCTTGCACACTTTGCCCGACCTGCCGCCAATCGTGCTCATGACGTATCTCAACCCCGTGCTGGCTTATGGGCCCGACGCTTTCTTCGCGCGGGCCGCGGCAGCCGGCGTGCGCGGCGTGATCCTCACCGACTTGCCGCCCGAAGATGGCGCGGATCTCTTCGCCGCCGCAGCGGCACACGGCATCGCCTCCGTGCTGCTGGTGGCGCCGACGACCGGAGATGCGCGCATGCGCGACATCGCCGCGCGCGCCACCGGCTTTCTCTATGCCGTGGCCGTGACCGGCACCACGGGCGCACGCGGCGCGATTGCCGCCGAAACCGTGGACACGGTGCGCCGCCTGCGTGCTGTGACGGACAACCCCGTCGTCGTCGGCTTCGGCGTGTCGACGCCGGAGCAAGTGCGGGGCGTGTGCGGCTTCGCCGATGGCGTCGTCGTCGGCAGCGCGCTGGTGGATTTCATTCGCGCCCGCTGCACGACGCCGCACTGGGTCGCCGAGTTCGCGCACTGCGTACATGCACTCGCTGCGGCAGCACACGCGGACCTGCCCCTGCACTCGGCGGCGGAAGCACCGGACTCGGGCGGTTGAGGGCGCGGCGGCGCCTGGCCCAGGCCATGCACGTCCCGCCTCATGGAGTCCACACCCGAGCAACGCCCTGGCCCGCATTCTCCCGCCGCAAGTCGCCGGTCGCTCCGCTCCGCGCGGCGAGCGTGGTTCGTCTTCTGCGCGCTCGCGTCCTTGGCGCCGATTTCGGCGCGGGCGCAAGTCGAGGCGCTCCCTCCCGGTCACTGGGCCTACGCGGAGCTCGAGCACTTCGAGAATCGCGGTCTGATTGTCATGCATGGAATGCGCCCGTATGCACGTCGCGATGTCACGGCGTGGGTGGCGCTTTTGCAGTCGGCCGGAGATGCGAACCTGCTCACGCGTGTGGAAATGACGCGTCTCGCGCGTTTGGAAGACGAGTTCATCCACGGTGAGAACCTGGAACAGTCGGAAATGCGCTTCGATCCGCCGCTCTTCCGCTTGCACGAAGGGGAATGGAATTTCGGCCTCGATGTCGAAGCGATCACCGGCGGCGCCGGCAACTTCGGCAGCGACACGCAATCGGACGGCACCGCGTGGGGGCGGGCGCGCTTCGACGCCGTGCTGCGTCATTCGAACTGGGCGGCCTACGACACGCGCTACGATGTGCTCCTGGCGGAGGAGGAAGGCGCGCGGCAGGACGAGAACGAGGTGACGTCGCGTGAGCGCAACTGGCGCGGCCTCACGTCGCAGGACGAGCGCGCCTACGTGGCGCTCGCAGGCGATCATCTGCGCGTCGTTGTCGGACGCGAGTACGCGGCGTGGGGATTGTCGCCGGACGACCCACTCTTGGTCTCGTACTCCGGGCGTTCGCTCGATGCGGTGCAGGCGCAGCTCGTTCTCGGCCGGTTGCGTCTGGCGAGCAGCGCCGGCTGGCTCGCGATCGAATCCGAGCGCAACTATGCCGCGCACCGGCTCGAGGTCGACTGCGGCCCGGTGCGATTCGGCGTGCAGGAAGCGGCCATCTACACCAGCCCGCACTTGGAGCCGGCGTACCTGTTCCCGCTGTCGTTCTACTATGGCAACCAGTTCAACGAACGCGGCGACGACAACACCGCCCTCGGGATCGATGCCAAATGGTCGTCCCCGTGGGGGGTGTTCGATGGCGAACTCCTCGTCGATGATTTCATCTATGACGGCGATCCGGCGCCGAACCGGCTGGGGGTGCGGGCAGGCTGGCGTCGCGGTCTGTCCGTGGGTGGCGCCGACCTCGACGTGCAGCTCGGGTACCTGGCGCTCGGGCGTTGGGTGTACATCCATCGCGAGACGCTGACGAATTTCGTCGCCGGCTCGGGGGATCCGGCGCTGGATCCGTATCTGGGCCACGCCCTCGGTCCCGATGCCGATCGCTGGCAATTGGCCCTCGGGATCGTGCCGAGCGTGCGCTGGCAGTTCGCCCTGCGACTGCAACAGACGCGACGCGGTGCCGGCAACCGTGACTTGAGCCCCTGGGTGCCGGGCCAACCCTACGAATTCTCCTTCCCGAGCGCTCCGGTGTGGACGGAGCAGAGCGCGGCGCTGAACACGCACGTGTGGCTATCGCGCCGGGTCGCGATCGCCGCGACGGCGGAATGGGCGACAGGAACCCCCGCGAGCGCGCGGCGGGTGGCGGCGGAGATTCGCTTCGATCTGTGAGGAAAAGCGTGCGATGTCGCGCACGGCTCTGATACGCTCGCGCCTCATGACACGCCGCGCGTTCGCCTTTCTCTGGAATCGCATCGAGATCACCCGGCCGCACAACCTCGCGGTGTCGGCGCTGGTGATCCTGGCGGGATGGGCGGCTGCAGGCGGTGGCCCGCCGGGCTGGACGTGTGCGTGGGCGATGTTGGCGGGAGCGCTGGTGGCGGCCGCCGGCAATGTCCTCAACGATTACTTCGACGCCGAGATCGATTCCATCAACAAACCACGGCGACCGATTCCTTCGGGCCGCATGACCCGCGGCGAGTCGCACCGCTATGCGGTGTCGTTGGCCGCGGCGTCGATCGTCGCCGCGGCGCTGGCGGGTGCGCCGATGCTGGTCGTCGTCGCCATCTGGCACGCGATCTTGTATGCCTACAACGCCCGACTGAAAGCCCGCTTTCTTCTCGGCAACATCGCCGTGGCCGTGGTGTGCAGCTCGGGCTTTTTCGCCGGCGCCTGGCTGGCGGGGAAGCCGAGCCTGGCCTGGGTGCCGGCGGGTCTCGCGTTCCTCCTGCTCATGGGACGCGAGATCGTCAAGGACGTCGAGGATCTGGCCGGTGATCGGGCCTGCGGCGCCACGACATTGGCGCGCCGGCTGGGCGCACGCCGTGCGCTCGCCGTGGCGCTCGGATTCTTCGTCCTCTTCGTCGCACTGGGCCCGTCGCCGTACTGGCTGCGAATCGTCGGGCCTGGTTACCTGCTGGTGTTCTTCGGTGCCATGCTGCCGTTGCTCGTCTGCGCCACCTTGCTCATGTTTCGCGATTCGAGCCCGCACAATCTGGTCCGCGTGAGCTGGATCCTCAAGATCGACATGTTCCTGGGCGTGCTCGGCTTCTACTTCGGGCGCGCACATTGATTCGTGCGTCGCATTGACCGCGGCAGCGTGGCATGATACCCCTCGTCCTGGCGTGAATACCGCGCGCGCGGACCTTTGCCAACCATGGAGCGGCGCATGAACGAGGCCAATCTCGCCGACGCCTATGATCCGGGACGAGTCGAACCCGTGTGGTACGCACGCTGGATGCAAGCGCGCGCATTCACGCCGCGCGCCGCTACCGATGGCGAAGGGGAGACGCCGTTCGTCGTCCTGCTGCCGCCGCCGAACGTCACCGGTTCACTGCACATGGGACACGTCCTGTCGAGCACCATCCAGGATGTCTTCGTGCGCTACCAGCGCATGCGCGGCCGCGAAACCCTGTGGTGGCCCGGGACCGACCACGCAGGGATCGCCACGCAGAAAGTGGTCGAACGCGGCCTGCGCCAACAGGGCATCGAGCCGCGTCAGCTCGGGCGCGAGGAGTTCATCGCCCGCTGCTGGGAATGGAAGCAGCGCTCGCACGAACACATCGTGCGCCAGATGCAACGTGTGGGTTGGTCGCTGGACTGGGAGCGCGAGTACTTCACGCTCGACGAGGAGCGCAGCCACGCGGTCCGCGAGGTGTTCATCCGTCTCTACGACAAGGGCCTCGTCTATCGCGGCCGCTACATCACCCATTGGTGTCCGGCCTGCCGCACGGCGTTGAGCGACGAAGAGGTGGTGCACGAGGAAACGCAAGCGACCCTGTGGACGGTACGTTACCCGCTGGTGCAGGGCGGTTCGATCGAGGTGGCGACGACGCGCCCGGAGACGATCGTCGGCGATGTCGCGGTCGCCATCCACCCCGACGACCCGCGTACGGCAGCGCTCGTCGGCCAACGCGTGCGCTTGCCGCTCGTCGGGCGCGAGATCCCGATCCTCGCCGATGCCTCGGTCGACATGGAGTTCGGCAGCGGGCTGGTCAAGATCACGCCGGCGCATGACGCCAACGATTTCCATGTCGGCAAGCGACACGGCCTCGACATGCCCGTGGTCATCGATCCCGACGGACGCATGAACGCGTTGGCGGGTCCGCTCGCCGGCCTCGATCGCTTCGCGGCGCGGGACGAGATCCTGCGCCGGCTCGAAGCCGAGGGTCTGCTCGCCGGGCAAAAACCTCATACGCTGTCGCGCGGCACGCACGATCGGTGCGGCTCCGTCATCGAGCCGTATCTGTCCGATCAGTGGTTCGTGCGCATGCAACCGCTGGCGGCGGCGGCGATCCGCGCGGTCGAGGACGGCCGCTTGCACTTCACCCCCGAACGTTGGCGCAATGTCTACTTGCACTGGATGCACAACATCCAAGATTGGTGCATCTCGCGCCAGCTGTGGTGGGGGCATCGGATCCCGATCTATACGTGCAAGGGCTGCGCGCTCATGCTGGCGGCACACGCGGCGCCCGCGCAATGCACGCGCTGTGGCGGGCACGACTTCGCTCAGGACGAGGACGTGCTCGACACCTGGTTCTCGTCGTGGCTGTGTCCGTTTTCCCCGATGGGCTGGCCGCGTGTGACCGCGGACCTCGAGCGCTATCACCCCACGACCTTGCTCGTCACCGGGCCGGATATCATCTTCTTCTGGGTTGCGCGCATGGTCATGGCCAGCCTCGAGTTCATGGGAACGGTGCCTTTCGAGCACGTGTTGTTGAACGGCATCCTGCGTGACGGTCAGGGTCGCAAGATGTCGAAGTCGCTCGGCAACTCGCCGGAGCCGATCGCACTCATGGATGCACACGGTGCCGACGCCGTGCGCTTCGCCATGGTGATGTTGTCGCCACCGGGACAGGACACATTCTTCGACGACAAGCTCGTCGAGACCGGGCGTCATTTCGCCAACAAGATCTGGAACGCGGCCAGACTGGTGTTGAACGCGGCCGCACGCGACGGCTGGGACGTGGCGCTCGGCTTGGGTGCGACGGCAGGTGCGCCGGCCGGCGCGCAGGCACCGCAGGTGTTCCAGGCGGCGTCGGCCAGCGACGCCTTCACCCAGGCCTGCGCCGGCATGTGGCAAGACGCCTTCGCGCGCGCGTTGCCGGCGGAGGCGCTCGGCGGTCTGCGGCTCGAAGACCGCTGGATCCTGCATGCGTACGACGAAACGGTGAGGGCGATCGCGACCGAGATGCAGGCGCTGCGTGCCAACGAGGCGGCGTCCCGTCTCTATCATTTTTTTTGGGACGAGTACTGCGCGTGGTACTTGGAATCGATCAAGCCGCGCATCTACGGTGAGGACATCGATTCCAAGCGCACGGGGCACGTCGTGGCCCTCGTCTTGCTCGCGCAGTCTTGCAAGCTGTTGAGCCCGTTCATGCCGTTCCTGGCCGAGGAACTCTGGAGCCGCACGCCGGGTACCCAGGGGTTGGTCCTGACGGCGGCTTTTCCGCGCCCGGTGGCGGCATTGCGCGATGCCGAGGCGGCCGAGCGCTTCGGGCTGATGATGCAGGCGACGGGAGCGTTGCGTACTCTGCGTTCGGAATTGCGCGTGCCGCCGGGGAAAAAAGCACCGGCCCTGGTGCACTCGGCGAGCGGCACGCTCGGTGCCTGGAGCGGTGAGACCGGCGAGCTGCTCATGTTGCACGCGAAGCTCGCCAGCTTGGCGCCCGTCAAGGGACGGCCGCCGGAGTCGGCGGCGGTCGTGGTGGGAGATGGCGCCCTCTACGTGCCACTCGGGGCGCTGGTGGATCTGGACGCGGAGCGCGAACGTCTGACGCGCGAGTTGGAGAAGGCCGACGGCGATCTGGCGCGATTGGAAGCCAAGCTGGCCAACCGTGGGTTCGTGGACAAGGCACCGGCCGCGGTCGTCGATGCCGAGCGGCAACGGCGCGAGCAGCTGATCGATCATCGCGCGCGGATCGTGACGAGCCTGTCCGAGATGTCAGGGAAGGGTTGATGGGGCGGAAGAAAAGACGCCGGACACGCGAGGCCCCGGTTGCCGGAAGCAAGCCGGAGGTCGGGATCGAGATCGCGGACTTCGACGCCGACGACGTGGAATTGGCGGCGCCGGAGCCTCGAGCCGCAGCCGCGCCGCGCAAGAGCAGCGCGGCACCCGCGCCTGTGGCGGCGGCGGCACCGCCCGCGACCGATCCGAGCCGCAATGTCCAAACGCTGGGTGAGCTCCTGCAGCAGGCGCGCGAGGCGCGCGGACTCTCCATCGAAGAGGCCAGCGCGCGCACGCGCATCGCGGCCTCCATGCTGCGCCATCTGGAAAGCGATCGCTTCGGCGAGTTCGATGCCGACGCCTACGTCAAAGGCTTCCTGCGCAACTACGGCGGTTTCCTCGGCCTTGATGTCGGCATGTTGTTGCGGCGTTATGAGGCGATCTCGGGTCGTGCCGTCGAGCGCGAGCCGGAGCTGCTCGAGGTGGAAACCCCGACGAGCACGCGAGCGACCTCGCATCCCCACCGTGGTTGGTGGTGGGCGATCGCCGTCGTCGTGGTCGCAGCGCTCGCCGGGATGTACTGGAGCCGCGCCGCGACCCGCATCGGTCTGCGCTCGACCCAAGGGCTCGAGCAGATCGAGAACGAGCTCAAGACGATCAGCGTTCCGCCGGCTCCCGATCCACGCCAGACGGACGATCTCCATCGCCGGTCGGACCCGCTGCCCGGGCCCGCACCCATCGTGAGCGAGCCGCCTGTCCCAGGCGCGCCCACGGCCCGAGCGGCGCCGCCGCCACCGGCTGCGCGCGCGCCGGCCAAAGCGCCCACACGACCGGCGCGCTCGAGCCAAATCGAAGATCTCGTGCCTCCCACCCCGCGCTGAACGGGCGGGCGCTCGCGCTGCGCTTGCACTAAGATCGGCGCATGGCGCGCTTCCAACTCGTCGCACCCTACGAGCCCACCGGAGATCAACCGCAAGCGATCGACGCGCTCGTCCAGGGGCTCGCGGCCGGGGAGCGCTTTCAAACCCTGCTCGGGGTCACCGGCTCGGGGAAGACCTTCACGATGGCGAA
Source organism: Candidatus Krumholzibacteriia bacterium (assembly GCA_035649435.1). Classification (GTDB taxonomy): domain Bacteria; phylum Krumholzibacteriota; class Krumholzibacteriia; genus DASRJW01. The sequence continues at coordinate 28,293 of DASRJO010000021.1, forward strand.
CGTCATCGCCCGCATCGGACTGCCGACACTCGTGATCTCGCACAACAAGACCTTGGCGGCGCAGCTCTACGGCGAGTTCCGCGGCTTCTTCCCCCACGACGCGGTGGAATTCTTCATCAGCTATTACGACTATTACCAGCCCGAGGCCTTCGTTCCCGCCACCAACACCTACATCGAGAAGGACGCATCGATCAACGACGACATCGAGCGCCTGCGCTTGCACGCCACGGGGTCCTTGCTGTCGCACGAAGCCGTGATCGTCGTCGCCAGCGTGTCGTGCATCTACGGTCTCGGGTCGCCGACGGATTTCAAGGAGCTGTCGGTGGCACTCGGGGTCGGCCAGGAGATCCAGCGCGAGGATCTGCTGCGCCGGCTCGTGCGCATCCAGTACTCGCGCAACGATTACGAGCTGGCGCGCGGGAACTTCCGTGTGCGCGGCGACGTCATCGAGATCGTTCCGGCGTACGAGGAGCGGGCGCTGCGCATCGAGCTGTTCGGCGACGTCATCGAGGTCATTCGACAGATCGACGTGCTCAGCGGCCGCACCGTGGCCGAGCTTTCCCAGGCGGTGATCTTCCCGGCACGACACTACGTCACGCCGGAGCAGCAGCTGGCGCTGGCGCGCGCCGCCATCGAGCGCGATCTCGACAGCCGCTTGGGGGACTTCGAGGCCGCGGGCAAGCTGCTCGAGGCTCAGCGGCTGGAATCGCGCACGCGTTTCGATCTCGAGATGATCCAGGAGATGGGGACCACGGCTGGAATCGAGAACTACTCGCGCTACCTCGCCGGGCGCCGCGCCGGCGAACGGCCGGCCTGCCTGATCGATTATTTCCCCGACGACCATCTCGTCATCATCGACGAATCGCACGTGACCTTGCCGCAGATCGAGGGCATGTACAACGCCGACCGTTCGCGCAAACTGACCTTGGTGGAGCACGGCTTCCGTCTGCCGAGCGCGCTGGACAACCGGCCGCTGCGCTTCGACGAGTTCGAGCGCCTGTGCCCGCGCGTCCTGTACGTGTCGGCGACACCGGGGCAGTACGAGCTCAAGCGATGCGGCGGTGTCATCGTCGAGCAGATCATCCGGCCGACCGGCCTCATGGATCCGGAGATCGAGGTGCGTCCGGCGCAGGGTCAGGTGGACGACCTGCTGGGCGAGATCCGGCGCACGGTCGCGGCCCAGCAGCGTGTGCTCGTCACCACCCTCACCAAGCGCATGGCGGAGGATCTGACCGACTACATGCTCGATCTGGGCGTGCGCGTGCGCTATTTGCACTCGGATATCCAGGCGCTCGAGCGCGTCGAGATCCTGCGCGATCTCCGGCTCGGGCGTTTCGACGTCCTGGTCGGCATCAACCTGCTGCGCGAAGGGCTGGACTTGCCCGAGGTGGCGCTGGTCGCGATCCTCGACGCCGACAAGGAAGGGTTCCTGCGCTCCGAGACGACGCTGATTCAGACGGTGGGGCGGGCGGCGCGCAACGTCGACGGTCGTGTCGTCATGTACGCGCAGGAGATCACCGGGTCGATGCAGCGCGCCATCGACGAAACGCGGCGCCGGCGTGAGCTGCAAGAGGAATACAATCGCGTGCACGGCATCACGCCGCGATCCATCGTCAAGTCGGTGCAGGACATCATGAACGTGACCCAGGCCGCCGATGTCCACGCCGACGAAGCCGAGCCGGACGCCGACCCGCGCACCGATCTCGAGCTGGCCGAGGGGGCGCCGGAGGAGCTGGTGGTGCGCTTGGAAGCGGAGATGCGCCGCGAAGCGCGGGCGCTGCGCTTCGAGAACGCCGCCAGCCTGCGCGACCGCATTCGCGAGTTGCGCATGCGCCGGTAACGGCGGTCGCACCACCCAGGGAGTTGCGAT
>DASRJO010000022.1:0-9727 GCA_035649435.1 Candidatus Krumholzibacteriia bacterium
TTCGACATCGGCCCCTTGTGGATCATGAAGGCGACGTTGCCGTGCGTGATGTCCTTCACCGTGTAGTTGCCTTGGCTCGGACCGGCGCCGTCGATCGGCATCCAAAGCTCGATCTTGCGCGACGCCTCTTGGCCCATTCCATCTTCGTCGTGGAGCACCGCGGTCCACGGCAGGTTGTAACGACCCGACGAATCCTTGTCCCCCGTGCGCAGATTGCGCCCGCGCGCCCATTGGTACATCTCACCGAAGTGCAGTGGGATGTCGTTTGGCGTGCCTTCGAAAGAGGTGGCGATCGCACGCATCGGCCGCGTGCGCTTGATCCCGAGCGACATCCATACCTCCACAAAATCGCCGCCCTGCCCGATGGCCAGAGCGGCACTGGACGAGCGACGCGTACGCGGGCATCCTAACACGCACCCGTTGGGCCTTCAACCGCGCTCCGCGCGCTCGAACCGACAACGAAACTTTACCGAATCATCGCTCCCCGCCGGGGACGCCGCCGCCGACTCGCGCGCCGGCCAGGAACGTGGCCTCGACCCGCGCATGGGCGAGCCCCGCCTCCGTTCCGGGGTCATGGCTCAGCAGCGCGAAGTCGGCTGCCAGTCCGCGTCGGATCTGCCCGTGCACTGTCTCGCCTCGCCGCAGGAATGCGGCCGCGCGCGTGTAGAGATCGAGTGCCTGCAGCGGATCGAGCCTCTGCGCGGCGTCGGGATGCCGAACCGCAGCCCGCAGGCCGTCGAGAGCACCGAGCGGCATGCAGTCCGATCCGAAGCCGAGCGGCACACCGGCATCGGCGAGCGCTCGATAGGCATTGCAGTGCGGCAGGCGCGACCCCAGCCGCTGCTCGTTCATCCCGCCTGGCTGCGACCAGCGCCCGGCGAAGTTGGGCTGCACGCAGGCATGCAGCCCGGAAGCCGACAATCGCCGCACCAAGTCCGGAGGCGTGACCTCGATGTGCTCCAATCGATGCCGCAGCGGGTTACTGGCCGCAATGTGCGGCGGCATGCAGTCGAGGACGCGCTCGAGCGCTGCGTCGCCAATGGCGTGGATCATGAGCTGCACGCCCGCCGCATCGCCCGCTGCGAACAAAGCGGCGAGATCTTCCTGCGAGTAGAGCGGCGTACCACGCGTCGTGGGTTCATCAGAATAGGACTCGCGCAGCCATGCGGTGCGTGCACCCAGCGACCCGTCGACGAACACTTTGATTCCGAGAACGCCGAGCCATTCGTCGCCGAAACCGCTCTGAAAGCCGCAGGTGCGAATGGCCTCCAATCGATCCGCTGGCAACGAGCACGAGACTCGAAGCGGCAGCAAACTCCGGTCACGCTGCATTTGCAGCGCGCGCAACATCTCTGCTGAGATGACGTCGTGCACCGCGGTGATGCCGTGACCGTGCAACAAAGCGAAGACTCGCGGCAGGACGCGCGCCAGCTGCTCGGGCGACGGGCGCAAGCGATCGTTGAGCGCCCACAGATCGGTCTCTGCGATCCGCCCCGTGTCGGCGTTCGTGTGCGGTCCGGGTGCTAGACGAGCCAGGGCCTGCGAGTTGAGCACACCCACGTGGCCGCAAACACGGCGGACCAGCACCGGGCGCCCTTTCTCGACCGCATCGATTTCGTGTCGCGTGGGAAGGTGTTTGTCCGTCCACGTGCTCTCGTCGAAACCGTCGCCCGCGATCCAGTCGCCGTTCTCACCGCGCCCCTCGCCTTGCCATGCCCGCACCGCCGCGAGCACCGACTCGACGTTCTCCGACCCGCTGAGATCGGGACCCATGAAAGAGGTCGCCATCCAGGTCAGGTGCACGTGTGCGTCGGTGAATCCCGGTACGAGGGCTCGGCCACCGAGGTCGAAGCGCTCGACAGCGCTCGACACCAGCGCCTGGCCACGCCCGACACGCAGCACTTTTCCACCCTCGACGAGCACCCAGCTGCCGACGGGATTCGCCGGATCCAGCGTGCGAACGATGCCGTTCTCGAACAGCTGCAGGCGATCGTGGTTCCACATCAGAGAAGCACCCAGGTGGAGCGCTCGGCGACCAATGAGAGCGACGGGGGTATCATCGGCTGGCGCTGGCGACCGTTGCGGCCCGGATCATGACGACATCGGACCGTTCGTCGCCGTGCACGAAGGCGATGCTCCGCTCGTCCCGACTGAACTCGAAGGAAAAGAAGTCTCCACCGCGGAAGTCGGTGAGCCGCGTGGCGCCGCTCCCATCCCGGTTCACGACCCAGAGGCTGCGGTCGTCGGCCACGGCCCGCACGAGAAAGAGCAACTTCCCTCGGCGAGACCATTCCTGGACTCCGATCAGTCCGTCGCTGAAACGCGTGAGACGCGTCGGTGCTCCTCTCGGCACCGGCTGCAGCCAGATGTTCGCCACACCATCCTCCGTGACGATGTACGAAAAAGCGCTGCCGTCGGGAACCCATGTGACCTCGGCCGCTGCGCCCGGCATGAGGATCTCGCCCACCGGCTCGCCTCCCGCAGCAGGGAGGATCTTGTAGAGCTCGCGTTGGCGCCCTTCCACTTCGGTCAGGATGGAGTACGCCATGAAGCGGCCATCCTGAGAGTAGCCGATGGTCGTAAAGAGGGGATCGTCGTTCAGAATCTCGGCTTGTCCACCGTCGGTCGACATGCGCCACAGCTTGGACTGATCCTCGGATCGCCGGAAGAGCAAGGTACGACCGTCTGGCGAGACCGCATCGAGCTCTTCGCCGCTCTCGTTCGTGAGCTGTGTGAGCCCGCTTCCGTCGAGGTTCAAGCGTTGAATGTGCGGCACGCGTTCTTCCACGCCCCTGGCGATGATGACGACACCAGCATCGTTCGCCAGGAGGCGTTGTCCGCCCACGACGAACGCGCTCGACGTGAGCGCGCGCCGCTGCGAACCATCGGGCCGCATGGCGAAGAGGATTCGCGCCTGGTCCTGCTGCGCCGCGAACAGAATCGTGCCGTCCGCCGTCGTGAGGATGCCACCGATGTTCTCGCCTCCGACCGTCGTCAGCTCGCGGGCCGGCTCTTTGCCGTCGACCCCGACGAGCCACAGATTGCCCGTGCGCGAACGCCGCACTGCGGCGATCCCCGTTCCATCGGCTGTCATGCTGAGATCCGTCCAGTTGTCCAAATCGTTCGTGATCCGATGCAAACGTCCTTCGGGGAGAGCAATGTAGTGAATCTGGGTCAGGTTCGCGTCCCGCAGCCTCCCGACGACCACGAGACCGCTTCCCCCCTGCGTCCACCCGATGCTGTTGATCTGGATGAACGCCTCGTCGGTGAGCGGCTGGCTTCCTCCGTCGTTCGCGTCGAACGAAAACAACGTGCCTCGCGTCCCGTCCTCGAACTTGTTCACCGCGGCGACGATCTTCGTCCCATCGGGAGACCATCTCGGCGTCACGAATGGAAAGTTGTCGGGACGGGAGACCGAAGCGAGAATCCGTTCCTGTCCCGTGCCGAGGTCGGCAACGAGGAGCACACTGCGCTGCTCCTGCGGCATCCCGCGAATGAATGCGACGTTGCGCCCGTCCGGCGAGACGTCGACCGGCGAGTCCACGTCGAACAGCCGCTTCCGCGGCGTTCCCCCGAGCGACGGGATCTCGAACAAGGCGTTGTAGAGTGGCGTCTCTGGATCCAGCGCCAGGTAGTAGAGGTAGTTGCCGTCGGGTGAGAAGTTGGCGCCACGGATCGGGTCTTTCTGTGGCGGCAGAACGGTGACGTCGCTTCCCGTCACCACCTGGCGGACGCGCAAGCTCCACTGGCCGGCGGGACCCACGACGTAAGCCAGATAGCGACCATCGCCCGATAGCGTGGCGGACTGGAGCTCCTTGGGGCTCATGAGGATGCTCATGCGCGTCGATTGAAACGAATCGTCTCGTGTGCTTTCGTCGCCACCGCTCGATCGCTGCGACACGAGCCACAAGCCGAGCGCCGCCAATCCGACGACTCCCAATCCCACGGCGACGAAAGGGATCAAGTTCCGCCGCCGCCGCCGCACCACCGGCGCGATGATCGTGCTGCCCGAAGTGGCGGATGCCGAGAGCGCGTCGTACTCGTCCACGATCTCTCGAAGCTCGATGGCCAAGTCCTTGCTCGACTGCAGGCGCTGGTCGGGGTTTTTCTCCATGCAGCGGCGGATCAGCCGGCGCAGCTCCGCTGGCACGGCGGGATTGTAGGAGTCGATCGGCGAAGGCTTGTCGTGCACGATCGCGTGCAAAGTATCGATGTGCGAGTCGGTGACGAAGGGTCGCCGCCCCGTGCTCACCTCGTAAAGCACGCACCCGAAGGCGAAGATATCCGAGCGATGATCGACCTGGGTGCCGCGCACCTGCTCTGGGGACATGTAGCCCACTGTTCCCAGCACCACGCCCCCGTCGGTCAGCTCGCCCGCCGATGTCATCGCGCTCGTCGCCTCTTGATCCTCCACGCCACGCTCGGTGAGCTTGGCGAGACCGAAGTCGAGCATCTTGGCGTACCCATCATGGCTCACCATGATGTTCCCCGGTTTGAGGTCCCGGTGCACGATGCCGGCCGCGTGCGCCTTCGCCAGGCCTTCGGCGACTTGCGCCAAGTAGCCGAGCACCGTGCGCAGGTCGCTTTTCTCGCGGTGCACGATGTCCTGCAAGGTCTTGCCGCTCACGAGCTCCATCGCGATGAAATGCACCGGCTCCGCACCGAGGCCCGGCTGGACCTCGCCGTCGGCGCCACGCACGACGTCCTTGCCGACCTCGTAGATGGTGACGATGTTGGGATGATTGAGCGACGAAGCCGATTTCGCTTCGAGGATGAAGCGCCGCACACGGTCTTCGTTGCGCACCAGGTCGGGCGGCAGGATCTTGAGCGCTACGTCGCGCCCCAACGTCTCGTCCTGCGCCCGATACACCTCGCCCATTCCGCCGGCACCGAGTGGACCGATGATCCGATAATGCGAAATCCGGCTCTCAGGCTGCAGCGTGCGCGCCATGGGCACCCTTCTCGGCGGGACATGCGGGATTGTACGGATCTTGGCGGGAGCCTGTCCATATCGGCGCCTGTCAGGACAGGGCTCTCCGGCTTCGCGCGCCCAGAATCTCCGGGGTTCCGCGTCGCGCGACAGCCACGGATTCGAAAGTCTCTACAGGAACCCATGACGGCGGCTATCATGCCGGCCAAGTTGCGAGGCCCCTTCGCATGGGACCGGCGCACGCGACTTCGACGAAACTGCCGGCGGATGGGAGCATCAAAGCTTGAGCACGTCGAACGAGATCCACCATGCCGATGGGCGCGTCGAGCTGGCGGACCGCTCCCGCGTCGAGGCGAGCCCCCTTTACAACGTGGACCTGGCACCCATCTCCCTCGGCGAGCGCAACTGGACCACGTACAACTATGCGGCGCTTTGGGTGAGCATGGCGCATTGCATTCCGACGTACATGCTGGCTTCGGGACTCATGGCGGCGGGAATGAACTGGTGGCAGGCGCTGCTCACGATCCTGTTGGGCAACACGATCGTGTTGATCCCGATCCTCATGAACTCGCATCCGGGTACGAAGTACGGCATCCCGTTTCCCGTCTTCGCGCGCGCCGCTTACGGCACCATCGGCTCGAATCTGCCGGCGCTGATGCGCGCGCTGGTGGCATGCGGCTGGTTCGGCATCCAAGCGTGGATCGGTGGCGAGGCGTTGCACACCTTCTTCACCGCGCTCTACCCATCTTGGGCGACGTTGTTGGGGGGCCCCGTCGCCGGGCATCCCCCGACGGAGTGGGTCTCGTTTCTCCTCTTCTGGAGCCTCAACATCTACATCATCTATCGGGGCATGAACTTGCTCCGCATCGTCGAGAACTGGGCCGCGCCCTTTGTTCTGGTGATGACCGGGGTGCTCCTCGTCTGGGCGATTCGAAGCGCCAATGGCCTGGGCCCGCTGCTCGAGCAGCGTGGCGAGCTGAACAGTGTGCGCGAGTTCCTGCCCATCTTCATTCCATCGCTCACGGCGATGATCGGCTACTGGGCCACGCTCTCGCTCAACATGCCGGACTTCACCCGCTTCGGCCGCAGCCAGCGTGAGCAGATGCTCGGACAAGTCGTGGCGCTGCCGACCACGATGTCCGTCTTCGCGGCGATGGGCGTGCTGATCACGAGCGCGACGGTGATCCTCTACGGTGAGGCGATCTGGGATCCCGTGAAGCTCGTCTCGCGCTTCGAAGCTCCGGTCGTGGTGGCCATTTCGATGTTCACCGCCGTGGTCGCGACCTTGGCCGTCAACATCGCCGCCAACGTCGTCTCCCCCGCCAATGACTTCGCCAACGCATTCCCGCGACTCATCCGCTTCAAGACCGGCGGGCTGATCACGGGCATTCTCGGGCTCTTGATCCAGCCCTGGAAGCTGCTCGCGGATCCTTCGGGCTACATCTTCAAATGGTTGCTCGGCTATTCGGGCGGCCTGGGCTCCATCGCCGGTGTCCTGATCGCCGACTACTGGATCGTTCGCCGCAAGCGACTGCGCCTCGAGGACCTCTATCTCGCGCACGGCGAATACACCTATCATCGCGGCTGGAACTGGCGGGCCGTGGTGGCGACGCTCGGCGGATGCGCGCTCGCGTGGGGTGGGTTGGTCATCCCCTGGCTCGCGCCTCTCTATTCTTATGCCTGGTTCGTGGGCTTCCTCGTCGCCGGTGCGCTGCATGTGGCGCTCAGCGGAAGGGTGAGATCGCGTGTCCCATGATCTCCGGACGATCCGGCGCGAGTTCCCGGATCTCGATGGCGCCACGTATCTCAACACGGCATCGAACGGCCTCGTCCCCGAACGCGCGCGTCTCGTTCTCGAGCGCTTTTTCAACGAACAGCAATATGTCGAAGGCCTCTCGCCTTACGATCTGTTCGAGGTATTGGCCACCACACGTGTCGAGGTGGCTCGTCTCCTCGATTGCAGCCAAGAGGCGATCGCGCTCACCTTCAACACGTCGCACGGCCTCAACCTGGCGGCCAACTCGATCCCGATGGTGAAGGGCGACAATGTCGTGCTCGCCAATGGCGAATTCCCGGGCAACGTCTATCCGTGGCGCAATCTCGAATCGCGCGGCATCGAGCTGCGATGGGTCGAGCCTCCGGGTGGGCGAGCCGATGCCGAGTCGCTGATCGCGGCATGTGACGCGCACACGCGCATCGTCACCGTTTCGGCCGTGCAGTTCCACGATGGTTGGCGGCCGGATCTGGCTGCGCTCGCCGCGCACTGCCGCGAACACGACATCCGCACCGTCGTGGACGGTGCCCAGGCCATCGGCAGCTGCGTCGTGCATCCCGCTGAGCTCGGGATCGACTTCATCGCCGGGTGCGGTCAGAAGTGGCTGTGCGCCCCGCGCGGCACCGGGTTCCTCTACGTACGAGCCGAGCTCGTGCGCGATCTGCGCCTGCCCATGCTCGGCTGGTTGAACGTGGACTACGGCGGGCGCTTCGACCGGCTCCTCGAATACCCACGACAGATCTTTCCGGACGCACGGCGCTTCGAGCTCGGCACCGCGAACCTGCACGACATCCTCATGCTGCGCGAATCGCTGCGCTTGCTGAACGAGATCCGCATCGATCGCGTCGCCGCCCACGATGCCGGCCTTGCGCAGCGACTGCGGACGGCGTTGCACGGCGCGAGCGGCCTGGAGCTGTGCGACGTGGGCTGTTCGCCGAGCCCGATCATCGCCTTCGCCGTCCGCGCCGAACGCGCCAAATCGCTGCACCACGCCTTGCGCGACGCGCGCATCCACTACAGCCTGCGCGAAGGACGTTTCCGCTTCGCCCCGCATATTTATAACGACGAAGCCGACATCGATCGCACCGCGGACGTGATCACCACGAGTCTCCAGGCGTAGTTCCATCCCACGAGAGTCCGCGCACGGCCCTCTGGAGCACTTCCTGCACCCAGAGGTCGGGCTCATCTCGTCGCGTTCCAGAAGGATCCACGCGGGGGCGACATGGCTGGTTCGAAGAGCAGAATTCGCCGGCTCGCGCCGCTCCGCGCCGCCACGTTGTTCCTCGCGCTCGCGTGGGGGCTCGGCTCCTGCGGCATGGATGACACCATCGAATCCCTGCGTCGCCTGCAGGAAATCCACGATCGCAGCCGCGAAAGACACGACCAGGCAAAGCAGGTTCGCATCGACCCGATCTTCGATGCCGCACTCAAAGCGGACTCCGTCCTCGTGTTCCGGCTCCTCGAGCAAGATCCGAAGCGGGCGACCTATCGCGACCCCGTCGGCATGACGGCCCTGCATTACGCTGCCTGGAGCGGGCATGCCGGAATCGCCGAGCTCCTGATCGCGCGCGGGGCCGTCGTCGACGGCAACGACGGCGGCGGGGTCACGCCGCTCGGCACCGCGGTGCGCTGGGGCAACGCCGACGTCATGCGCGTCCTGATCGCTCATGGCGCACGCACGGACATGCGCGACGACCATGGCAGAACGCTCCTGCACCTCGCCGCGTCGTACGACCACGTCGAGATCATGCGCGCACTCCTCGATTCAGGCTTCGACGTCGACGTCATGGCCGGACCCGGCACACCGCTGCACAGCGCCGCGCGCTTCCGGCGGCAGCGAGCCGCAAGGCTCCTCATCGAACGCGGCGCCAATCCGAACGCGTTGGGGTTCTTGGGTTGGACTCCATTGCACGTCGCCGCCAACAACAACGAGATCTCGCTGCCGGATTCGACCTTCGTCCGACTCCTCCTCGACGCCGGCGCCGATCCGAACGTGCGCGACGAGGGCGGAAGCACGTCCTTCATCTATGCGGCGCTCGGCGGGGACACGCACATCATGGCGCTCATGGTCGCCCACGGTGCTGACCCCAAGGCGCGTACGGAGGACGGTCGTTCGGCCCTGGCGCGCGCAGCGGGCGCAGGTTATGTGGATGCGGTGCGCATGTTGCTCGAGCTCGGTGTGCCACCCGATGAGTGGAACTCGGGGGATGGGACACTGCTGCACGAAGCCGCATCCCAGAACCATCTCGAGATCGCGCGACTCCTTCTCCAGAAGGGCGCCGACCCCAACAGACAGGACCGCTCGAAGCGGACCCCGCTGCACGCAGCTTCTTACTATGGTCATGCGGAGATGCTGCGGCTCTTGCTCGAGTTCGGCGCCGAAGTGGATGCACGAGACAAGTCGAACTGGATGCCGCTGCATGTCGCGGCGGCTCAGACGCAGCTTGCCGCAGTCGCGATTCTCCTCGAGGCGGGCGCCGATCCCCGTGCGCGCACGAGGGGAGGGGAATCCCCGATGCAGCTCGCGTGGGGAACCAACGCAGGCCCCATCGACTCGCTTCTGGCTCACTTCGGCGCGCGCAGGTGATCCTGTATTCCCTTCCGGCATCACTTCGATGGAGAGACCTGTTCCGGAACTATATTAGACATGGTTTTAACAAGCGGCGAGATTTGCCTTCTTGTTAAAAGGCTCTTGAGCTGGCGATATTGGAGCGTCGAGCTGGGTCGGTCCGCGGAGGGACATCCTCAGCGAGCGAGGTCATCGGGCGCCGGCAGCCGCAGCAACGATGCGTAGATCACGATGCCGTCCCACAGGTTTCCGAGGCGAAGGTTCTCGTCGGGGGCGTGCTGGTTGTTGTCGTAGTTGACGATGGGCGCGCCGTACACGGGCACGTTCAGAGCCGCTTCGAGGTGGTGCAGTGGCACCGTGCCGCCCAGTGTCGGCATGAGCACCGGTTCGCCCTCGACCGCTCGACGCATGGCAACGATGACCGCGCGCGAAATCGGCGTGTCCATCGATGTGC
>DASRJO010000023.1:0-4446 GCA_035649435.1 Candidatus Krumholzibacteriia bacterium
ACGCAGCGCGACGCCAGCATCGAGGAGCCGCGCCAAGAAGACCTCTATACGATCGGCACGCGCGCGATCATCAAGAAGCTGCCGCGCCCGCACGAGCAACCGCTCGAGGTCATCGTGCAAGGCGTCGAGCGCGTCGTCCTCATCAAGCTCGAAAAGGTCGGCGATCATCTGCAGGCGCGCGTGCGGCCCGCCCCCGTGCCCGACGAGCGCAGCGTGCAGATCGAGGCGCTCCGGCGCGAAGTGCTGGAGCTCGCCGGCCGCGCCAACGAGCTGTCGCGCCCGCAGGTGGCGGTCGAGTTCGAGCAGCTGCTGAGCAACAACGATCAGCCCATGCGACTCGTCTATCTCCTGGGCTCGATCATCAGCCTGGAGCTGGAGAAGGAACAGTCGCTGCTGGATGCGAGCACCTGTTCCGATGCCCTGCGCCTGATGTACGCCTACTTGCGCCACGAAGTGCAGGTGCTCGAGCTGCGCAACAAGATCGCCACCGAAGCGCAGTCCGAGATGACGCGCCAGCAGCGTGAGTACCTGCTGCGCCAACAGCTGCGCGCCATCCAGCAGGAGCTCGGCGAGGATCCCGAGAGCACCGAGGTGGACTTGCTGCGCCAGCGCCTCGAGGAAGCCCAGGTTCCCGAGGAGGTGCGCAAGGAGATCGACAAGGAGCTGCGCCGGCTGGAGAAGGTGCCGTCCATGTCGCCCGAGCACCACGTGATCCGCTCCTACGTCGAGCTGGTGCTCGAGCTGCCGTGGAACCGCGCCACCGAGGATCAGATCGACATTCCGTTTTCGCGCACGGTCCTGGACGAAGATCACTACGATCTCAAAGAAGTGAAGGAGCGCATCCTCGAGCATCTCGGCGTGCTCAAGCTCAACCCGGAGGCGAAGGCACCCATCCTGTGCTTCGTCGGCCCTCCAGGTGTCGGCAAGACTTCATTGGGCCAATCCATCGCGCGTTCGGTCGGGCGCAAGTTCGAGCGCATGAGCTTGGGCGGCATGCACGACGAGGCCGAGCTGCGCGGCCACCGGCGCACCTACGTCGGCGCCATGCCGGGCCGCATCGTGCAGGCCATCCGGCGCGCCGGGGTGCGCAATCCCGTGCTCATGCTCGACGAGGTCGACAAACTCGGGCGCGATTTCCGCGGCGATCCGGCGGCAGCGCTGCTCGAGATCCTCGACCCGGAACAGAACAAGTCGTTCCGCGACAACTATCTGGATTTGGCTTTCGACTTGTCGAAGGTGTTCTTCATCACCACGGCCAACAGCCTCGACACCGTCCCGCGGCCGCTGCTCGATCGCATGGAGGTGTTGCGGCTGCCCGGATACAGCGAAGAAGAGAAGACCGAGATCGCGCTGCGCTATCTCATCCCACGCCAGCTGAATCAAGCGGGGTTGACGGCCGAGATGCTGCGCCTCTCGAACGCGGCGCTCCAGGCCATCATCTCGCGCTACACGCGCGAGGCCGGCGTGCGCCAGCTCGAGCGCGCGATCGGGCGCGTGGCGCGCAAAGCGGCGCTGCACTTCGCCGAGGGCAAGACCGAGCCCGTCGAAGTCGAGCCGCAGTCGTTGGCCGACATGCTCGGCCCGGAGGCATTCTTCCTCGAGAGGATGCGGCGCGATTCACCGGCCGGCGTGGCCGCGGGGCTCGCGTGGACCGAGGCGGGCGGCGAGGTGCTTTACATCGAATCCAGCCTGCTGCCCGATTCGAACGGCCTCACGCTCACCGGTCACCTCGGCGAGGTCATGAAAGAATCGGCCAAGGCGGCGCAGAGCTGGGTGTGGGCGCACGCCGACGAGCTGGGTCTGTCGCGCAAGACGCTGAAGGAAAGCGGCGTGCACATCCACGTGCCGGCCGGCGCCATCCCGAAGGACGGCCCGTCGGCAGGCGTCGCCATCGTCACCGCGCTCGCATCCTTGTACTCCGGGCTCCCGGCGCGGACCGACACGGCGATGACCGGCGAAATCACGCTCGCCGGACTGGTGTTGCCGATCGGCGGCGTGAAGGAGAAGGTGCTCGCCGCCCGGCGCGCCGGCATTCATCGCATCGTCCTGCCGCGCGAGAACGAAAAGGACCTGCGCGATCTCCCCGAGCACGTGCAGAAGGAGCTCGAGTTCAAGTTCGTCGAGCGCATCGGGGAGCTGCTGGCGGCGGTGATCCCGGGCTTGAGCACGCGCGAGGCCCCGCAGCCCAAGCGTGCGGCCACACCGCGCGCCGTCGCCACCACCGCCAAGGAGCATGCATGACCAAGGTCGAGGTTTTTCACCTGGAAAACCTGCAGCACGAAGCGACCGTCGACGGCCACTCGATCCTTCTCGATGAGCCGAAGCAGTCTGGCGGCGATGGCAAGGGCATGAATCCGTACGAGCTGCTGCTGTCGGCGCTCGGCGGCTGCATCGCGATGACCTTGCGCATCTACGCGCGCCACAAGGGCTGGCCCTTGGAGGACGTGCGTGTCGTACTGAGCCACGACAAGATCCACGCCAAGGATTGCGCCGAGTGCGAGCACGAGGACGGCATGCTCGACCTCATCCGCCGCAAGGTGGAGATCACCGGCCCGTTGACCGATGAACAACGCCTGCGCCTGCAGGAAATCGCGCTCCGCTGCCCGGTCCACCGCACGCTCACCGGCACGCTCGAAATCCTCCGCGACGACACGTTGTGACCCCCATTCGCACGTGGGTGGTGCCTGGCTTGCCACGCACACCGCCGCGCTGCTAGGCTGACAGCGTACTCGCTACAACGTCCGGCCCTTCGGCTCGAATCCCGTCGTTCATTGGGAGGTTCCCGTGCCTGCGTTCGTTGCCAGAGCGAGATGCCGGCCACTGTGGCCGATGGTCGCGACCATCGCCTTCGCCGCCACGCTTCCTGCACCCGGGCTCGCCGCACGGCTCGACACCAAGGTCGTCCCGACCTTCCAATCGGTGTCGCTCAAGCTCGACGCCGAAACCGAAGACTACACTGGCAGCACCCGCATCGAGCTGCGCGTTCGTGAAGCCACCCCGAGCTTTCGCTTTCATGCGGAGGAGATGCCGATCCAGCGCATCGCCTTGACCGGAGCCAAGGGTCCCATCGCGGTGCAGCACGAGATCATGGACGGCGCACAGGTCGAAGTGCGCGCGGCGCAAGCCCTCGCCCCGGGCGACTACACCCTCGACATCGACTTCGCCAACGGCTTTGGCACGCAGGCCACGGGCCTCTATCGCATGCAGCAGGACGGGCGCGGTTACCTGTTCACCCAATTCGAAGCCGACGACGCCCGTGAGGCCTTCCCGTGCTGGGACGAGCCCGGCTTCAAGCTCGAGTGGCAGATGGTGATCGAGGTGCCCGAAAAGCACACGGCGGTGACGAACACTCCGGTCGAGAGCGAGAGCGTGAGCGACGGCTGGCGCAAGCTCGTGTTCAAGCGCACGAAGCCGCTTCCGAGCTACCTCCTCGCCATCGCTGCCGGCACGCTCGAGCGAGTGCCGATCACGGGAATGTCGATCCCGGGCAACGTCGTCACCATCCATGGCCAAGGCCATCTGGCCCAGCTCGCGGTCGAAACCACACCGCCCATCTTGAAAGCGCTGGAAAACTATTTCGGCGAACCCTATCCCTTCGAGAAGCTCGACCTCATCGCCATCCCCGAGTACTGGCCCGGCGCCATGGAGAACCCGGGAGCGGTGACCTACGCCGCCAGAATCCTCCTCGTCGACAGCCAGGCGGCCAGCGTGTCGCAGCAGCGCACCCTGGCCCGCGTCACCGCGCACGAGCTCTCGCACATGTGGTTCGGCGATGTCGTCACCATGCAGTGGTGGGACGATCTTTGGCTCAACGAATCGTTCGCCGATTGGCTGGGGGACAAGATCGCGCATCAGGTTTCGCCGCAGTTCAATATCGAGGTGACCGAGCTGCAGGCTTCGCTGCAGGTCATGAATGTGGACGCGCGTCCTTCGGCCCAAGCGATCCGTCAGCCGGTGGAGTCGACGGACAATCTGATGCAGAACATCGGCACGCAATACAACAAAGGGAAGGCCGTGCTCGGCATGTTCGAGCAGTGGATCGGGCCAGAAAAGTTCCGCACCGGGGTGCTGCAGTACTTGGCCGCCCACCGTTGGGGAAACGCCACCGCCGCCGATCTCTGGCAAGCGTTGTCGGTCGCGTCGGGAAACAACTTGAGCGCCGCATTGGCCTCCTTCATCGAGCAGCCCGGCCTGCCGTTGATCCGCATCGAAGCCGAAGGCGGCAACCGCATCCGTATTCGCCAGCAACGCTTTTCCAACTGGGGTGTCGAGCAAGGAGCGCAAACCTGGAAGGTCCCGGTGCAGCTGCGCTATTCGGACGGCAACGCCGTGCAGGCGAAAACGGTGCTCCTCGACCAGGAGTCGCAATCGATCAGCCTGGACATCGGCGGCGCGCCCGCCTGGGTGCTGCCCAACGCCGACCAGCGCGGCTATTACTGCTGGGAA
>DASRJO010000024.1:0-17394 GCA_035649435.1 Candidatus Krumholzibacteriia bacterium
ACGTCGCCATCATGGGACCGAGCGGCTCGGGCAAGTCCACGCTGATGAACCTGATCGGCTGCCTCGACACGCCGACGTCCGGGACCTACATGCTGAACGGTCGCGACGTGAGCGGCATGAACGACAACGAGCTCGCCGCCGTGCGCAACCGCGAGATCGGCTTCGTGTTCCAGACCTTCAATCTGCTGCCGCGCGCCACCGCGTTTCACAACGTCGAGCTGCCGCTCGTCTATGCGCGGGTGCGGGCGAGTGACCGCCGGGCGCGCACGACCAAAGCCATCGCCGACGTGGGGCTCGCTGATCGCGCGCACCACAAGCCGAACGAGCTCTCGGGCGGCCAGCGCCAGCGCGTGGCGATCGCGCGCGCGCTGGTGACGCAGCCCTCGCTCATCCTCGCCGACGAGCCGACCGGCAATCTCGACACGCGCACCGGCGAGGAGATCATGCAGGTGTTCGAGGATCTGTACACCTCGGGTCACACGATCGTCATGGTGACGCACGAAGCCGACATCGCGCGCCGCTGCCGGCGCGTCGTGCGCCTGCGCGACGGTCTCATCGAGCTCGACACCACCGCCGATCGTGCCTTCGCGTCGGCGTGAATCCCAAGCGTCGTGGTGAGGAAGCATGCAGTTCGACGAGTGCGTGAAGGTGGCGATCGCGACGCTCCGCGCCCACAAGATGCGCGGCTTGCTCACCTGCCTCGGCGTCATCATCGGGGTGACGGCGGTGATCGGCCTCCTCGCCATCGTGTCCGGCATTCGCGACAGCGTCTCGCGCCAATTCAGCTCCATCGGCGCCGAGATGATCTCCATCAACCGCTGGGACTGGGCCTCGAACGGTGACGACGAGGACTACGAAAAGCGCAAACCGCTGACGATGCGCGAGTTCGAGGCAGTGCGCAACTTGCCCTCGGTGTCGGCCGCCGCGCCCACGGTCTATACCAGCCGGGACATCGTCTTCCGCAATGTCCGCGTCGGCGGCGTCACCATCTGCGGCACCAACGACGTCTACCCGGCCATCGAGAACTGGAAGGTGCAGGATGGGCGCTTCCTCGCCGAAGACGACGTGCACGCCACCCGCGCCGTCGTCGTGCTCGGCGCCGACGTGGCGCAGAACATCTTCCCCGACGGCGGCGCCGTCGATCAGGACATCCGCATCGGCGGACAAGCCTACCGTGTCATCGGCACCTTGGAGAAGAAGGGCAGCATCTTCGGCCAATCGCAGGACAACATCGTCAACGTCCCCTACACCAGCTTCGCCAAGCACTGGGGCATGAGCACGCGGCGCGACGTCAACATCTCGGCGCTCTCCAGTACCGGCCACAGCATGCAGGAGACCATCGACGAGATCCGCGGCGCCCTGCGGCGTGTGCGCCGCGTGCCGCTCGACGCCAACGACGATTTCGCCATCAACACCTCGGATCGCCTCATCCAGACGTTCAACCGCATCAGCGCCGGGTTCTTCGCCGTCATGATCATGATCGGCGGCATGGCGCTGCTGGTCGGTGGCATCGGCATCATGAACATCATGCTGGTGTCGGTGACCGAGCGCACGCGCGAGATCGGCATCCGCAAGGCCATCGGTGCCCGCCGGCGCGACATCGTGGTGCAGTTCTTGATCGAGGCCGTGATCCTGTGCCTGCTGGGCGGCGTGGTCGGCATCCTGCTCGGCTGTGGCATCGCGCTCGCGGTGGCGCAAGCCTCGCCCGTGCCGGCGCGCGTCACCACCGCCAGCATCGTGCTCGGCTTCGGCGTGTCGACCATCGTGGGGCTCGTCTTCGGGATGTGGCCCGCCATCCGCGCCTCGCGCCTCGACCCGGTGGATGCTTTGCGCTACGAGTGAGGTTCTCATGCTGCGTCACGCCGGTCTCGCCTTCGATGCGGTGCGCTCGCACAAGCTGCGCTCGACGCTCACCGCGCTCGGCATCTTCATCGGTGTGTTCACCGTGATCGTCATGATCGGCCTGATCGAAGGCGTCAACCGCACCGTCGAAGGCGTCGTCAACGAGGAGCTCGGCACCGATACGTTCTGGGTCGGCAAGCTCTTCGAGCCCAACCACAGCGACGAGGAGCGCCGGCGGCTGTACCGCGAGCGGCGCGACCTCACGTACGAGGACGTCGACGCCGTGCGCCAGTGCGACATGGTGCGCGAGGCGGCGCCGTACCTCGGGATCTACAAGCCCATCTACCACGGCAACGAACGCAGCCGGCGCGTCGAGATCATCGGCACCACGCATGCGTATCTGGAAGTGATCAACCTGGACGTCGCCGAAGGCCGGCTGTGGACCGAGTTCGAGGCCGAGCGCGGCCGGCCGGTGGTCATCCTGGGACGCACCGTCGTCGACAAGCTCTTCCCCGACGGCGATTACCTCGGGCGCGAAGTGCGCATCGAGCAGCATCGTTTCCAGGTGATCGGTGTCTTGCGCGAGCGCGGCAAGAAGCTCGGCAACGACCTGGACGCCAAAGCCCTGGTGCCGGCGCAGGCGCTGCTCAAGCATTACGGCCGCGGCCAGGAGCACTGGATCGTGGTCAAGGCGATGACGCCGCTCACGCTCGGCGAAAGCATGGACCAAGTGATCCAAGTCATGCGCGCCCGGCGCGGCGTGCGCGCCGACCAGGACAACGACTTCGACGTCGTGACCTCCGACCGCTTCACCCAGATGTTCCGCGACGCCACCGGCGCCATCGCCGCCGGTCTCACCGGTGTCGCCTCCATCGCGCTGCTCGTCGGCGGCATCGGCATCATGAACATCATGCTGGTGTCGGTGACCGAGCGCACGCGCGAGATCGGCATCCGCAAGGCCGTCGGCGCCAAGCGCTCCGAGATCCTGCGCCAGTTCCTGGTCGAGGCGATCGTCCTCACCAGCTTCGGCGGCCTCGTGGCGCTCGCGGTTTCGAGCGGTGTCGTTTGGCTCATCGGCAGCTTGAGCCCGGTGCCGGCGAGCGTTCCTACCTACGCGCCGGTTCTCGGGCTTGGGATCTGCTCCTTCGTCGGGCTTATCTTCGGGATCTTTCCGGCGATGAAAGCGGCGCGGTTGGATCCGGTTGAGTGCTTGCGATACGAATAAGAGCGACGGCGCAGTGATTCGGTCGCGGGCGAGTTACGACGGGCGGCCGCCAACTCCGGCGATCCCGCGCGATTGGAGCCCGCCCGGAGTTGTCTGAAGCCCGCGACCGAATCACTGCGCCGTCGCGATGCCAAGAGTGAAGTCATTACCCACTCAATTGCGCTTGGAGCCGTCTAGGCGGAGCCAGTTGTCGCGGGTTGCGGTCACGGCGAGGTCGAAGGTTGGCTGATAGGCATCGAGGACTTGCCGGGATTGGGACTCGAGGATGCCGGAGAGTGCGAGGTGGCCGCCGGGCACGACGTGTCGTGCGAGTTCCGGGGCGAGGGCGATGAGCGGGTCGCTCAGGATGTTGGCCACTAGGATGTCGACGGGGGGTTGCGGCAGGGATTGTGGGGATCCGCACCAGAGGCGGGAGGCGACGCCGTTGCGGGTTGCGGTTTCACTTGTCACGCGGACGGCGGCGGGGTCGGTGTCGCAGGCCCAGACGAACCGTGCGCCTAGCAGTAAAGCGGCGACACCCAAGATGCCCGAGCCGCTGCCGTAGTCGATCAGTGTGCAGCCGGTGAGATCTCTGGCTTCGAGCCATTCCAAGCACATCGCGGTGGTGGCGTGTGTGCCGGTGCCGAAGGCGTTGCCGGGGTCGAGCCACAGATTCACGGCATCCGGGTGCGGGGGCACGAGCCACGTCGGGCAGATCCACAGGCGCTTTCCGATCGCAATCGGTTTCCACGCCTGCATCCATTCGCGCGCCCAATCGCGGTCCTCGATCGTCCTCCACTGCAGGCTCTCGAGAGATGCGGCGTCGAGGGTGCGCGCCAATGTCGCTCGAATGTGTGCGTGCTGCACGGGTAATTCGAACAGCGCCAGGACTCGCACCGACTGCCAGGGGCTCGACTCTCCGGCGCGTTCCTCGAACCAGGGCGTGGCGTCGGCGCTCTGGCACTCGATCGCGCTCGCGCCGAGCACCTCGAGCCACCCTTCGACGAGCTCCAGTTGCGCCGCTTGGACGACGAGAGCGAGCTGCTCCCAGGCCATCTCACTCCGACTCGGTGCTGCGCGAGAATGAATCGCGTCTGTGTCCGCGGCCTTTGCACCATGGGGCAGGCCGCCCCCGAGTTGGCTCATCGCCCGTGCAGCCGGGGGGCCTCAGCCGCGTGTCGTGTCGGGACGCTGAGATTGGAAGTCGACGCGCGGGACCTGTTTCGCCTCGGCGGCCACGGGATAGAAGGGCTCTTCCTGGAAGCGGAACAGACCTGCCATGAGCGTCATGGGGAAGCGGCGGATCGCGGCGTTGAAGCCGCCTGCGATCTCGTTGTAGCGCGTGCGCCCGACCGAGAGACGATTCTCCGTGCCGGCGAGCTCGTCCTGCAGGCGCATGAAGTTCTCGCTCGAGCGCAGCTCGGGATAATTCTCGACCACGAGTAACAATCGCGACAAGGCAGTGTCCATGGCTTGACCGGCGGCGATGCGTTCTTGCGTCGACCCCGCGCCCGCCAGACGCGCGCGCGCGTCGGCGATGGCGCCGAACACGGCCTGCTCCTGGGCAGCGAAACCCTTCACGGTTTCCACCAGATTGGGGATCAGGTCGTTGCGACGCAGCAGGAGATTGTCGACCTCGGCCCAGGCTGTCCGCACCTGTGTCTGTTGCGTGACCAGCGCGTTGTAGCCTGAGACGAGCCGCAACGCGATGCCACCCAGAACCACGACGACCACGATCAGCGCGACGAGTCCCTTTTTCATCGAATGTCTCCTTCTGCACTGTCGAGCTCACCAGCGACCGGTGGCGCCACCGCCGCCCGAGGCGCCGCCGCCAAAACCGCCGAAGCCGCCACCGCCACCACCGCCGCCGAATCCCCCGCCACCCATCGGCCAACCGATGCCGCCACCATACCACGGGTCGTTCCAGCCACCTCGGCGGCCGCGGCGACGGCCGCGATTCCCGCGCGAAAGCGAAGCGACAACGATCACCGCCATCAGCACCAACACCAACAGTCCGGGTGAAAAAGTTTCCCGTCGCGGTGGCGGACGCGGACTGTTTCCGCGCGCCGGAACCGGCGCCGCCAGACCCTTCGACTCGGCGACATGGCGCGCCGCTTCGGTGATGCCGTCGAGGATGCCGCCGGCGTAATCGCCGCCACGAAAGCGCGGCAGGATCTGCTGGCGGATGATGCCGCCGACGCGACCATCGGGCAGTGCCCCTTCGAGGCCATATCCAACTTCGAAGCGCACGGCGCGCTCCTCGACCGCGACCACGAGGAGCAGGCCTTCGTCGCTCTTGGACTGGCCGATGCCCCAAAGCTCGAAGAGTTTCACCCCGAACTCTTCGATCGTCATCGGCTCGGTCGCTCGCACCGTGACCACGGCGAACTGCGCCTGCAACACCGTGTCGATCTGCGTCAAATAATCTTCGATCTCGCGTCGGGCCGGGGCATCGAGAACGCCGGCATGATCGGTGAGATAACCCTGCGGGGCTCCGAGCTCTTCGGGCCGCGAGCCATGCGCCACATCGGCAGCGATCGGGAGCCCGAACACCCAGACCGTGCAAGCCAGCACTGCGGCACGGCGCGCCGTGTCTCTGCGCCGGGCAGCGGTTGGAGTGCCGCGCCGGGCAACGGCTGGCGTGGCGCGCCGCGGAACGGCCGGGGTGTCGCTCCGCTCAGGGGTTCGAGTGTGCATCGACGACCTGGATGAGGGATTCGAGCACGCGCACGTGGGCAGCGAACGCTGCATCGGCTTGGGTCGACGGCGCATTCACATTCGTTCGGGCGGCAAAGGGTGCGCCGAGCGCCGCACCATCGACTCCATAGAGTTGCGCCACCGCGCGCACGAGATCTTGCGGATCATCGGGCGGAACGCTGCTGCGGAGCACGAGCAGCTGGCGCAGCACGGCGGCCAACCCGCCCGCCGCTTGCGCCAGCAGCCGCTGCGCCGCATCCGGCACGTCGCCGGCGCCGAGATACGCCTGGCGCAATCCCACCAGCTTGGATCGCAGCTCGTATTCGCACTGGTGCCGCAGATTGCCGAGCCCCACCGCGAGACCCCCGAGCACGTCCTCTCCCGCGAGCAGGCTGCGTCGTGCGCTGAGATCGAGAAACTCTGCGGGAAAGACATCGATGGAGGAGCGAATCTGCGCCTCCGTGAGCACCAGCGGCGCGGTGCGGCGGCCTGTCTGGCCGTGGCCGACGAGCGCGTGGACGCGGCGTGCGAGCGTGGACAGCAAATCGAACGGGAGCTCCGTCACCACGAGCAGCAGATTGAGATCGCTCGCCTGCGCGTCGAACCGCGGCGTGAGCGCGCTGCCATGCAGGTACAAAGCGCGGAAGCGCTCGCCGCAATCGCGCGGCAGCGCCGCCACCCACGGGGCCAGTCGAGTGGCGAGCGTCGCGGGTGGAGCGACGAGCCCTGGTGCATCCTGCGCTCGTTCCATGCGCGCATGCTACGCATCCCGCCCAAGACCCGCAACCCGCGGTGCGCACCCCTGGCCCAGACCTTTCCAGGCCGTTGCGGCGCGAGAACGGAAAGTGTTCACCGGCGGGTGCACGGACGCATTGCGTGGACAGGCGATCGTTCGCGGCGCGATCGGCCCTCCGCAGGCCGGCACCGGCATTCTCGGAGCGGCGAAGGAACGCATCTTGCCCGTTCGAGCCCGCGTGGTGCGCGCCTGGAACCGCCGCACCCCGGAATCGATGCAACGAGCGGGAGAAGCGGATGAGCGAGGAATACAAGATCCCACGACGGCAGATCATGGCCCAGGTGACGCTGGTGAGCGAGCCGCCGCGCGACCTGCTGCTCTTCGTCGGCCTCCACGCCGCCAGCCACGATGGCACCGAGCGGCCGAGCGATGTGCTCAACGGACGTGAATCCTATGTTCCTGCTCGCGACGCGCAGAACACGATGCGTTTGCTCAATCTCGATTCGATTCTCGTCGTCACCGTCGCCGCGAAGGACGAGAGCGTGCTCGGCTCGCTCGAATTCCAGGCCAGCGAAGCAGCATGCATGGACGTGGTGGTGGCTCTCGAGGGCGGCTTGCGCTTGCGCGGTTATGTGCGCTACGTCCTGCCCCACGGCCAGCAGCGCTTGCAGAACTACTTGCGGTTGCCGGAGCGTTTCCTGTCGCTCTACGACGGCCCGCGTGTGCACTTGATCAATCGGCGCCGCGTCATCTGGGTGGAGTGCCAGAACGCCGACGCCAAGAATGCCAACACCGATTCTCCGAGCACGGCCTCGCTGCCACAGCTCTGAGGAACGACGAGCCGGGAAATCGATCGCAGCGGCCCGAAGCCGCGCAGCAAGGGACGGCGACTCGCATGGCGCACCTGGACCGCTTCATCGACGTCGTGTTTCGCGCCGGAGCCGAGCGTCTCGTCTTGCGTCCGGACGAGAAGGTCATGATCGCCAGCGGTGACGACCTGCGGCCGGTGACGGCTCAGCCGACGACCCTGCCGCAAGTCATGCAGCTCCTGCGTGAGGTCGCCCCGGCCTATCTCGCCGAAGCGATGTCGCAGGCGGACTCCTGTGAGTTCGAGTACACCGCACCTGCGGGCCTCGTGCGCGTGCTGGTGCAGCAAGATAGCGGCACCGTGCGGATCGAGATCTCGCCCGAGATCGAATCCGTCGGTGCAGCGAACGCGGCGCCGACGACGACCGCACGCGCGGACGGTCCGGTTTCTGCCGCGACTGCGACCATCGCCACTCCCGCACCGAGTCCGAGCCAGGGCAAGATCCCGGCGCCGGCGCCGCGGGCCGTCGTCAATGCCGCTCCAACCTCCGGGGTGACGCCCGCCCCGATCTCGCGGAACACTCCGTCCCCCGCCCGAGCCGCGGTCGACGCGTCGCCGGCGAACGCGCCGCGGCTGGAGCAGTTCTTCCGCCGCATGGTGCAGGAACACTGCTCGGATCTGCATCTTTGCTCGGGCTGTCCGCCGCTCTTTCGCCAGGATGGCGCGATGGTGACACTCGGCCCGGCGACGCCGCTCGTGGCCGAGACCGTGCGCGAGATGCTGCTCGAGATCACGCCCGCCGGCCACCGTGCCGAGTTCGAATCGCGCCACGACACCGACTTTTCCTACGAGATCCCGGGACTCGCGCGTTATCGTTGCAACCTGTTCTTGGATCGGCGCGGCATGGGGGGCGTGTTCCGCGTCATTCCGGCGAAGATTCCCAACGCCCAGAGCCTCGGCCTCGGCAAGCCGATGCTCGATCTGTGCGATCTCTCCAAAGGTCTGGTGTTGGTCACGGGCCCGACCGGATCCGGCAAGTCGACGACGCTCGCGGCGATGATCGATCACATCAACAATACGCGCTCGGATCACATCATCACCGTCGAGGATCCGATCGAGTTCATGCACGAGAACCGCAAATGCCTGGTGAACCAGCGCGAAGTCGGTGGTCACACCAAGGATTTCAAGAGCGCCCTGCGCGCGGCTCTGCGCGAGGATCCGGATATCGTTCTCGTCGGCGAGATGCGCGATCTCGAGACCATGGAGATCGCCATCGAAACCGCCGAGACCGGGCACTTGGTCTTCGGAACGCTGCACACCAATACGGCCGCGTCGACAGTCGATCGCATCATCGACCAATTCCCCGGCGACCGTCAGAACCAGGTGCGCAGCATGCTGGCGGACTCGCTCAAAGGCGTCATCTCGCAGACCCTGTGCAAGAAGAAGGGCGGCGGAATGGTGGCTGCGCACGAGGTGCTGCTGGTCAATGCAGCGGTCAGCAATCTCGTGCGCGAGGGCAAGACGTTCCAGATTCCCACCATCATGCAGACCGGGCGCGCCGCCGGCATGACCACGCTCAACGACAGCCTGCTCGAACTGGTCAAGCAGGGAATCGTCGAGCCCAATCAAGCCTATGCCAAGTCGGTGGCGCGCAGCGAGTTTCGCGCGCTGCTCGAGCGCAACCACTTCCGCGTCGACGCCGCCTGAAGTCCTGCGCCGCGTCGAACGCGGCGGCGACGGGAGCGTCACCCGCTGTCGAACCGCGGCGCGCGTTGCGGACCCTAGGGCTCCGTCGTCGCCGTGGTGGTCACGCGCTGCTTCACGTAGCGATCGCTCCATTCGAGCATTTCGGCCAACGTGTGCAGGATGGATTCGCGCGCCGCATATTGATGGCTCTCGTGCGGCAGCAGGACCAGGCGCGCCGTGGCCCCATGTGCTTGCAGGGCTTCGTACATCCGCTCGGACTGGATGGTGTACGTGCCGGGGTTGTTGTCCGCCTGGCCGTGGATGAGGAGAATCGGCTCGTCGATGCGGTGCGCGTGCGCGAAGGGCGACAGCTTCATGTACACGTCGCTCGCCTCCCAGAAAGAGCGCCGCTCGCCCTGGAATCCGAAAGGCGTGAGGGTGCGATTGTACGCGCCACTGCGGGCGATGCCGGCGGCGAAGAGATCGGAATGCGCCAGCAGGTTCGCGGTCATGAAAGCGCCATAGCTGTGGCCGCTCACGACGACTCGCTGCGGATCGACAACACCAAGCGAATCGAGCGTGTGCACGGCCGCCGTTGCGGCCGCGACGATCTGTTCGACGAAGGTCTCGTTCATCGTCTCGGGATCGCCGATGACCGGCATGGTGGCGTCCATCAACACGGCGTAGCCCTGAGTGACGAAGAAGAGCGGTGAAGCGCCGCGGTAGAGCGTGAACGCATCGGGAGAGGCGCGGACTTGGCCCGCCGTCGCGGGGTCGGAGTATTCGAGCGGATAGGCCCAGACGAGGCATGGCAGGCGCTCCCCCGCTCGATGTGCGGGTGGCAGATACAAGGTGCCGCTCAAGGCCACGCCGTCGGCACGTGTGTATTTCAGCAGGCGCTTGTCGACCCCCTGCAAGCTTGGATACGGGTCGGCGAAATGCGTGACTTGGCGCCGATCGCCCCCTGCGAGCTCGACGACGGCGTAGTTCGGTGGCTCGCTGCGCGATTCGTATCGCGTGACGATGGACTGCTTGCCGTCACCGACGAACCCCAGCGCGCTCTCGACCGCACCCTCGCTCGAACGGAACAGGCGCTCTGTCTTCTTCGTCACGACATCGAAACGGTCGAGGAACGGGCGCGCGCCCTCGGGGGTGGCGCCGCGCCCCGCGAGATAGACGCGATTGCCGTCCTGGCGCAGGACACGCATCCCGTTGTCGAGCGTCCGCATGAGCGGCTGTCCGGGATCCCCATAGGCATCGTTGACGCTGCGGTCGAAGAGCACGCGCTTGTGTTGCGGCGAACCGAGATCGACCGCGTACGTCGTGATCCAGCGGCGCTCGCGTTCGTATTCCGTGACCCAGACTTCGTCCTGCCGCGCCCCGAACTCGAAGCCGCGAGAGCGATGCGCGAGCCGCATGACTTCCGTCGGCGGCGCGACGAACGGCGCCGCCAAGGTCAGGACGCTTTCGCGTTGCGGCACCTTGCGTTGGGGATCGCCCTCGTCGAGCGCCTCGACCCACAACAGCTTCGCAGGGTGTAACGGCTGCCATTCGACGTCGCGCGGTCCTTTCACGACGCCCTGTACGGGGACCTCGTCCGAGACTGGCAACGACGCGAGCGTGCGTACCACCGCGCCGGTCAGATTCTGCACTTGGATCTCGCGGGCGAAGTAGAAGTAGGGCACCCGGTACGAGAACGGCCTCCGCAGCCGGGTCACCAGCAAAAACTTGCCGTCGGGGGACGACTTGCATTCGAGAACCAGCCCTGGCTCTCCGACGCGTGTCAGCGCCCCGGTGGCGACATCGACGACGGCGAGCTGACTCGTGGCCACGTGCTCGAATAGATCGGCGTCGAACTCGTTCTCCAACAAATCTTGATACGTGAACATCCGTGTGCGTTTCCCCGAGGATTCGACGACCACGGGCGCCTCGGGCACCGGCGGCTGCTGCGGCAACGGGCCCAGATTCTCGGGGATCATGCGCACCAGGAGGGCAGCGCTGCCCGCGTGCCACTGAATCGGTTCACCCAGGAGGTCGTTCAATTGCGCGCCGGCAATGCGTGCGGCCTTGCCGTCCCTGGCGTCAGCGATCCACAACTCCACGCCCTGCGGCGTATCGACGCCGAAGGCGACGCGCGTGCCATCGGGAGACCACACGGGAACTGTGAAATCGCGCTCCGCGGGCAATGCCACGCGAGCGGTCTTGCCGCTTTCGAGATCGACGAAGCTCAAGCTCAGGTTACGCTTGGTGCGCTGCCGTGCGCGCCGCTCGAGATCCACGCGCAGGCCCGCGAGCGAGTGGAACGGTCGAGCCAAGAGTGAGAGCGGTGGATTCGGTTCGATGTCGACCTGCATCAGCCGCTTGCCCTGCGGGTCGATCTGGGTCAATGGCGGCACCGGTGCATCGACGAGCTCGATGATTTCGCTCGGTGGCTGCTTGTACTGCGCCTTCTCGGCGCTGCTGACTGCAGTCGATGCGGCAGCGAAAAGGAGGACGAAAGCAGGAAGAAGGCGCATGGACCGCTCCCCCATTCCGGCCCTTGCAGATGAGCCGTTGACTCTGCCGACCAGACTCGGATTGCGACCGCGGGGCGTGTGCACGCGCGGCCATGGCTCATAGCATAGCGCCCTTGGGCCCCCACGAGCCAGCCGGGCGTGCCCCTTGCCCTCGGCGCCCGCGGTGTGGGAGCCTCATCGTCTCGCTGGACCCAAAAACCGCGCGGGGAGGGAACGTGCGCATCCTGGTCGTCGACGACGATCGCGTGACATTGCATCTCGTGCGCGGTTTGCTCGTGGCCGAAGGCTTCGACGTGGAAACCGCCAACGACGCGACCGAGGCATTGGAAAAAGCCTCACGCACGAGCTTCGATCTTCTGGTCGTCGATGTGTGGATGCCGGGCATGAGCGGGTTCGATTTCCTGGCGCGCTTGCGTTCCAAGGGCCCGACACCGCGGGTGCTGATCCTCACCGCCGACGATGCACCCGAAACGATGCTCCGCGCCGTCGGCGAGCAGGCGTATCGCTATTTGTCCAAGCCGGTGGAACCGCGCGAGCTGGTCGAGGCAGTCAACGCGGCGCTCGAGTCTCCGCCTCTGCCGCGACCGATCGAGGTGCTGTCGGCGCGGCCGGAGTGGGTGGAGCTGCTGGTTCCATGCGACATCGAGGCCGCCGAGCGCACGCGCAACTTCATGTCGCAGTTGGATGCCGAGCTTCCCGACGATGTGCGCGAATCCGTCGGCGCCGCATTCCACGAGCTGCTGCGCAACGCCGTCGAGTGGGGCGGCAAGCTCGATCCCACTGCCAGCGTGCGCATCGCCTGCATTCGGTCCCCACGCATGATCCTGTATCGGATTTCCGATCCAGGCCAAGGCTTCCACTTCGAAGAACTGCGGCATGCCGCGGTCTCGAACCCCGACGATCAGCCGCTGCAGCATCTCGAGGAACGCGAGAAGCTCGGGATGCGCGCCGGCGGCTATGGGCTCATGCTCACGCGCTCCCTCGTCGATGAATTGCTGTTCAACGAGAAGCAGAACGAAGTGCTGTTCGTGAAGTATCTCGAGGGTCGGCCCGCGTCCAAGTCAGGTCAATGACGGCTACGAGTGCGCTTGCGCGTCGATGCCCTCGGCTCGGCGGCCGCGCGCAGAGGCGCGGTTTCGGCGGCCTTCGGCGCTTGTGCCCCATCCGCAGCCGGTTTCTGCCGCGCCGCCAAATCCTGTAATGCGCCGTGCAGTCGGGTGACTTCGGCTTCCAAGGTCAGAAGCGCCGCAGGAATCTCGTTCCAGGCTTCGCGTCGTGCCTGCTCTTCCAGCGCCTGCGCCGCCACCGTGGCTTCCTCGAGCATGAAGATGGCGACGGATCCCTTGAGCATGTGCGCGACGGCGGCGAGGCTCGCGGCATCACGGGCGGCGACGGCGCGGTGGATGTTCTGCATCCGCTGTGGGCAATCGACCAGAAAGAGATCCACGACCTCGCGCAACAGCCTGCGGTTGCCACCGACGCGTTCGAGGAGTGCGACCTCGTCGAGCCGTGTGCCTCCGCCGAATGCCCTGGGCCCTGGCGCTGTTCGCGTTCGCGTCTGCGGCCCCACGGCCACCGTCTTCGCTTGCACCGCGGTGATGATCGCGCGTGCCAGATCGACCGGACGGACGGGCTTGATCAAGTACCCATCCATTCCTGCCGCCAGGCAGCGGTCGATCTCCTCCTCCTGCGCATAGGCCGTGAGCGCCAGAATCGGCACGCGGGGCCGGCCCGTGCCTCCCGCCTCCATCTCGCGGCGGCGAATGGCGAGCGTGGCTTCGATGCCATCCATCTCGGGCATGCGCACGTCCATGAGCACGGCGTCGAAGTCGCCGTGATCGAGAGCTGCCAGGGCTTCACGCCCGTGGCGCGCGAGCCGCACGACATGGCCCTGTTTGGCGAGCATGCGTTCCACCAGCCGCTGGTTGATCGGATTGTCCTCCACCACGAGGACGCGATACTTCGACCGCTGCGGTCGCACGCCCCGTTTGGCACCGGACCGCGCTTCCTGGTTCCAGGGACGACCTTCGACGATCGTGACCAGAGAGGCGAAGAGCTCGTGTGGCTCGACTGGTTTGGCCAGGAAGCCCGATGCACCGATGCGACGCGCACCGGCGGCATCGCGGATGCTGCCCATGGAAGGCAGCAGGAGCACGATCCCCGGCGCGGCACCCGGGATGCGGCGCAAGCTACGCACCAGGGCCGTGCCGCCGCTGCCGGACAAGTGTGAATCGATCATGATGAGCCGGAACGGCGCGCCTTTTTGCGCAGCTTGCTCCGCCAATCGACGAGCGTCCTCGGCGTTGTCGCTGCCCTGCACCTGCATCTGCAGCTCGGCCAGCATGCGTTCGAGGACAGATCGGGCGGAAGCGTTGTCGTCCACCACCAGCACGCGCAATCCGCGCAACACTTCGCTGCCCGTGCGCACCACATCGACTCCCGGCACGGCGGGCATCGGGGCGGTGAAATGGAAAGTGCTGCCGCTCCCGAGGTGACTCTCCACCCAGATGCGTCCGCCCATGAGCTCGACGAAGCGCGAGGAGATCGCCAGGCCGAGGCCAGTGCCGCCGTAGTCGCGCGCCGTCGAGGCATCGGCCTGTTCGAATGCCTTGAAGACACCCTCCTGCCGTTCCGATGCGATGCCGATGCCGGTGTCGATGACCGACATGTGCAGCATGGGCTGAGGGCGCTCGGTGCCGTTCCACTCGACACGCACGATGACCTCGCCATGATTGGTGAATTTGACCGCGTTGCCGACGAGGTTGACCACCACTTGGCGCAAGCGCGCTGGATCACCGATGAGCTTCGCTGGCACGCCGGGAGACAAGTCACAGACGAGCTCGATGCCCTTCTGCGCTGCACGCAGACCCAGCGCCTTCAGTGCGCCCCCGAGGGTGTCGCACAGGTCGAACTCGATGCGCTCGAGCTCGATTCGGCGCGCCTCGACCCTGGACAAGTCGAGCAGATCGGTCAGCAATCCCAGCAACGCCTCCGCCGAGCCCTTTACCACTGCGAGGTATTCCTGCTGTTCCGGAGTGAGCCGTGTGTCGAGCGCGAGCTCGGTCATGCCGATGATGGCGTTGAGCGGCGTCCGGATCTCGTGGCTGATGTTGGCCAAGAACTCACTCTTGGCATGATTGGCGCTTTCGGCCGCGTCCTTGGCCTGGGACAGCTCGACCGCTCCTTGCTTGCTCTCGGTCACGTCCCGCGCCAGTGCGTAGATTACGCGCCGTGCAGCAGAGGCTTTGGCGCTCCACGAAATCCAGCGGTAGTCGCCGTCCTTGGTGCGGTAGCGGTTCTCGAAATGCACGAGATCCGAACCCGAGACCAGGGCCTGCGCGTGCTCGAAGGTGACGCTACGGTCATCTGGATGCACGAAATCCAGATAGGGTCGCGCCATCAGCTCAGCGCGTGTGTACCCGAGCGTGCGCTCCCACGCCGGATTCAAGCGCTTGAAGAAACCATCGAAGCCGCTAATGCTCATCATATCGACCGAGAGATCGAAGAGCTGTTGCAGCTCGTCCTCGGCGCGCCGGGTGACGACGATGGCCGCGATTTCATGGTTCAGTTGCTCGATCAGCCGCAAGGTCTCGGCATCGGGCTCACCGAGGGTCGAGCCCACGAGTTCAAGGACGCCGAAGAACCGTTCGCCAAGATGAATCGGCAGGGCCAAAGATCCCTGCAAGCCGGCGCGTTGCGCGAGACTCGCGCGCGGGCTCGAGCTTGGCGTGCCGACGTCGGCGCTCCACGTGGTCTGCCCGCTGACCCAGACACCACCGGGCAGATCTTGGCCACGCGCGAGGTTCGACGCGCGGCATGCGGCCACGAAGGCGGCCAGGCGCGGGTCCTCGGACTCGGACGACGCGAGGCAGGTCAATGCGCCTGAGGGTCTGTCGACATGCCAGAGCAGCGCGATCTCGAATTGGGCGCTCTGGCTCAGCAGACGCATGAATTCGGGAGTCGCGGCGGCGGCCGGTCCCGAACCGCCGAAGAGTCTCAAAATCGCGCATTGAGCTTCGAGTCGCGTGCGTCGGCTTTGGTGCGCGTCGGGATCCGGTGAAGGACACGCACCGCGGTCATCCAACCCTTTCCCTTTGCCGTCGTCCATGGCACCAGCCTCGCGGTCGTCCGTGCTCGCGTGTCGCGGGGAACGGTTCTGGTTCGACAACCGATGCCCCGCACGCCTTCCTGCGGCGAGCAGTGAGTGTACCATCCCCGCGATCGAGCGCCGGCCCCGGCGGCCCGAACGGCAGCCGACCGTCGGGCGCTTGCGACACCCTCTCGATCACCGAACTGCGGCGCCTCCCTTCGTCCATTGCAGATCGTAACAAATGACGGACATCGGGACTGCTGCTGCATCGGCGGCTTCTGCTTCCCCGCCCTCGCGGCCCGACATGGCCCGCAACGCCGCTTCGAATTGCTTGATGACGAAGATGCGGTCGCCCGCGAGCACCAGCCGGTCCTCCTCGAAATCGCAGTCGCCTTTCCAGGTGACCCGTTGCAGATAGCGCCCCTGCGGATCGAAGACGTCCAGATTGCCGATCGTGCCGGCGGGGAGATCGCGCACACCGCGGCTCGAGAGCACCCAGATGTGCCCGTCATCGGCAACGGAGAACCAGCGGATGTCGCGATCCCGATCGCTGATTTCGAATTCGGGCTCGATGCGACCGCGCGCGCCGCGGATCTGGATGCGGCTGCCGAGCGCCTTCTTGCGCTTTTCGATCTCGTCGCCAGTGCGCATGACCGGTTTGTAGTCGAGGGTCACGATGCGCTGCAGCTTGCCACTCGGATCCCATACCTGCAGCTTCCAGGTGCGATCGAGCGAAGCGTAGACATCGCCCTGCGGTCCGACGGTCCACAGGTATCCGAACTCGTCTTCCTTGATCACCATGCGCGCCATGTTGGAAGTGCTGGTCATTTCGGTGAAGCGCGCCAGTTCCGTGCCTTGGCGATCGATGCGCACGAGCGCGTTGGTGCGATCGACGCTCCCCTCGGCCATGCGAAAGTTGCCGCCCTGAAGGACCAGAGAACCGCCTCGATAGATGACACCCTGCAGCATGTTGAAGCCGCCGCTTTCGGGGCTCGGGAGGTTGAACGGTGCCGCCGGTGTGCCGTCTGGCTTGAACATCACCACCCGGCTCGGTTGCGTCTGCACCACACCGAGGTTGCCATCGGGATCGAAGAACACGTCGCCCGGCCGGCGAAATTCGCCCGGACCTTCGCCTTCACGCCCGATCGTGCGCAAGAACCCGCCGCTCTTCGAGAACACCTTGACCTCGGACAGCTGCCGGTCCACCAGGTAGACCTCCCCCGAAGGATGCACACCGATGTCGGTGATGAGGCCGAAGAGCTCGCCTTCGTCTTCGCTCTCCCCGCCGACTCGCCACTGTTCCTTCAGGGTGACGGTGATTGGCTTGTCCACGGCTTCGGCGGGGTTCTGTATGTGAACCACACCATTCTCGGTGGTTTCTTGACCCTTCCAGACCCCGGCGCTCGCCGGATCGCCCACCGCGAGGACGGCGAGCACGAGGGGGGCCGGAACCCACGGGATCCGTCGGACGAGGGCGGCACTCTTCGCGGGGTGCTCGAGACGCATCATGACTCCTACACTGGCTGGGGTGGACGGCGGGCCCGGCGAGATGGGGACCGCTTACGCCGAAGAACACCGCGTTCCGTTCTCAGTTCCCGCCAGCCCGTTGCCGCCGAGCGGCGCTCTCCCTCGGCAGAGTGCCAGGGTGCCGTCCTCGCCCGGTTTGTCGCCCGTCGAGCGACCATCGGCCGATGGATTCTGAATGTTGCCCACGATCTCTCGACCGATGCACCGGTCCCTCGACCGATGGATTCCGTTTGTCGCCCACCGATCCTTCGACCGATGGATTCCGTTTGTCGCCCACCGATCCTTCGA
>DASRJO010000025.1:0-11373 GCA_035649435.1 Candidatus Krumholzibacteriia bacterium
CGCATCGACGCTCTGCACACCCGAGACGATGGGTTCGCCGAGACCACCGGCCCCGATGAAGGCCGCGAGCGTCGCCGTGCCGACGGTGAGAACGGCGGCGGTGCGCACACCCGCCATGAGAATGGGGGCAGCGAGCGGCAAGCGCACTTGCACCAACACCTGTGCCGGCGTCATCCCGAGCGCAATGGCCGCTTGCACGGCGGTGGGGGCCGCATCGCGCAAGCCCGTGTACGTGTTGCGCAGGATCGGGAACACGGCATAGATCCACAAGGCCACGACGGCGGGCAACGCCCCGATGCCGAGGAACGGCACCATGAAGGCGAGGAGCGCGAGCGACGGGATGGTCTGCGATGTCCCAACGACACGAATGAGAGGCTCGGCGAAGCCACGCCGGCGCTCGAGCAGGAGACCGAGCGGCACGGCGACGACGATGCCGAGCAACAACCCCGCTCCCGAGAGCGCCAAATGTTCCAGCGTGCGCTGGCCGATCTTACGACGATCTTCCCACAAGGTGCGCCACAGGCTGCGCTTGCCCGCGGTCGCACGCGCAGACGGCGCACCGGCGCTCACGAACCCGCGCTCGACGAGTGCGGCGCGAGCGACGTCTTCGATGGCTTCGCGCTGTTCTTCGACGCGCACGTTGAGCCGGCGCATGGCGTCCGCGTCGAACGCGCGCACCAGCGACGCGAGGACGACCCCGAGCTCGGGATGGCGAGCGAGCGCCGGACCGTGCACCAAGGCCGCGGCCTCGTAGGGCGGGAAGAAATTGCGGTCGTCTTCGAGCACGACCAAGTCGTGCACGACGAGCCTGCCGTCGGTGGAGTAGACATCGAGACAATCGAGCTTGCCCTCACCAGCCGCCTGATACTTGAGCGCGTGCTGCATCGTGCGCACGCTGCCGAAGCGCAGGCCGTACACGCGTTCGAGTCCAGGCAGACCGTCGTCGCGCTCGGCGAACTCGTGGCCGAAGCCGGCGGTGAGGCCGGATGCGACCGCCGTGAGATCCGAGATGCTCTGCAATGAATACTGCGCGGCGATCCGGCGCGGGACAGCGAGCGCGAAGGTGTTCTCGAACCCGAGAGGCCCGATCCAGTGCAGATTCCAGCGCGAGCGGAACTCGGCGCTCACACGATTCCACGTCCACGCGGCGTCGCCCCCGGGTTCTTCGTGCAGCACGGTCACCAGCCCCGTGCCGGTGTACTCGGGGTAGACGTCGATGGAACCGGTGCGCAGGGCCTCGAAGCACACCTGTGTGCCGGCGAGGCCGAGGCGGCGTTCGACCTCCAGGCTCGTCTGCTCTTCGAGGAGCTGGGCGAACATTTCGGCCAGCAAGCGATTCTCGCTGAAGTTCTTCGAGCCGATGACGACACGCGCCGGGTCCGCGCGCGCGGCGGTCGCGATCAGGGCGACGGCAGCCAATGAGCTCACGAGGTTCATGGCAGCTCGCCGCGAAAGTGCGCCAGGAGTTGGCCGACGTACGATTCGGCGGGCGCGTCGCGCAACGTACGCAGCGTGCCAATCTGCACGATCTGTCCGGCCCGCATGACGGCGATGCGATCGGCGAGACGGCCCGCTTCGCGCAGATCGTGGGTGACGAGGAGCATCGTCTTGCCCAGGCGATTCTTCAAACGCACGAACTCGTCCTGCAGGTCGATGCGCGTCAACACGTCGAGTGCGCCGAAGGGTTCGTCGAGGAGCACGACCTCGGGATCGGCGGCGATGGCGCGGGCGAAGGCCACACGCTGGCGCTGGCCGCCGGAGAGCTGATGCGGCGCCCGCTGTCCGTACTCCTCCGGGGGCAGGCCGACGAGCGCGAGCAGCTCGTCGCAACGCGCGCGGCGCTTCTTCGTATCCCAGCCGAGCAACGCCGGCACCATCTCGACGTTGCGCGCCACGCTCCAATGCGGCAGCAAGCCGCCGTCCTGCGGCACGTAGCCGGTCCGCCGGCGCAGCTCGATCGGATCCATTTCGTGCGCCGGGCGCCCTTGGATGCGCACATCGCCGCGCGTCGGTTCCTCGAGACGGTTGAACATGCGCAGCAACGTCGATTTGCCGCTGCCGCTCTCGCCGATGAGCGCCAGGGTTTCACCGTGCATGACCGCGAGGCTCACGTCGGCGAGTGCGTCGGCACCGCTGTCGAAGCGCTTGCCGACACCGACGGCTTCGAGGACTGGGATTGCTGATTGCTGCACGAGAGTTCATCCCTTCCGTGAGTCCCTGTCGGATGTTCTGCGGTGGGGCCGCGGCCCGTCGAGACCGAAGTGCTCCGAGAGCACTCGATTTCCATTTCAGTCGTCGTCGCGGCGCTCGCCGAAGAGGCGCTCCCATTCTTCGAGCTCGCGACGCGACACGTGCTCCGGCTTGTCCGCCGATTTTCCCGTGCCGGGCGCGACGCGGCGCCGGGGCAGCTGCAAGAACTGGCTCACGCGCAACAGGCGGGAGCCGTGCGCTCGCACCGTGGCGATGATGGCGTTGTCCGAGGTCACCACGGTGAGCTGACTCGGATCGGCATGCTCGCGAATGCGGCGCTGGATCCACACGTCGGCGGTTTCACGCGCGTACACCACGTGCACCGAGGCGCTGTAATCGGTGTTCTGCCGTCCCGTGTCGCTCGACGGGCCGCGGTCGCGGTGAGCGTCGAACACGACGTAGACGCGCGTCGCATCGGCCGGCCGGTTCTGCTGCACGAAACGCAGGAACTCGGTGCGCGCCGTCTCCAGATCGCGTCGCAGCAGCGGTCCGAATCGCGCGTGCGCGAACATCACGTTGAAGGCGTCGATGAGGAGTTCGCGGCGTTCGCTCATGCGGGATGACCGCCGATCGGGAGTGAGGGAGGCCGGGATTCCCCTTGGTCGGGCATCGCGCTCGATTCGTTGCGCTCGCCGCCGTCTCGCTCGCGTTGCTGCGCTCAGCCGGCGTCGCGCACCTCGCGCAATGTACGCCGCGCCAGATCACGCACCTGCGCTTCCACGTCCGTTGCGGCGTGACGCTCCCAGACCGGGGGATTGCCCTCCCAGTGGACCTCGGGTTCGACATAACTCGTGGGACGCGTCGCTGCGGTCGACCCAGCGGGCGTGTGCTCGGGCTTGGTTGCCGCGCGTGGGGTCCAGCCACAGTGATAGCACGGTGTGTCCGATGGTGTGCCGCCGTAGACGCCACGAATCGCTTCGAGCCGCGCGATCTCCTCGGCGGTGAGCGGGTGGGCGCCGCCGAGGACATGCGTCAGCATCGAAATGCGCGCCAGCTGCTCGAGTGCTTCCATGCGATGGTAGGCGGCGGTCACGTCGCGTCCGAGTGTCATGGCACCATGATTGGCGAGGAGAATTGCATCGTGCTCCTTGACTGCCGGGCGAATGCTGGCCTCGAGCTCGTCGGTGGACGGCGTCCCATACTGCGTGAGCGCCACCTTGCCGACCGCGATGTACGCCTCGGGCATGAGGCGCTCCTCGAGCGGCTTGCGCGCCACCGCGAAGGCCGTCGCGTGCGGCGGGTGCGCGTGCACGATGGCGCAGACATCGTCGCGCTGGGTGTACGCCGCGAGATGAATCTTGATCTCAGTGGTGAGCTTGCGTTTGCCCGAGATCTGCTTGCCCTCGAGGTCGCAGACGACGAGATCGTCGGCTTCCAGGAACCCTTTGCTCATCCCCGTCGGCGTGGCGAGGATGCGGTCAGGCCCGAGCCGCACAGAGACATTGCCATCGGTGCCGGCCACGAGGCCACGATCGTACAACCGCCTGCATACGTGCAGGATCTCATGCCGGATCTGATCGGGAACCTGGAACATGGCATCTCCAAGCCCGAGCCTAGCAAGTGGGCTGGAGCGTCACAAGCGCTCGCCGCGCTCGAATCGAGGACCGAGGTGGCGACGAAGCAAAAGCCCGCCGGCGATGCCGGCGGGCTTTGTTGCCCGGGAGATGGAGGACTCCGGGCGGGATGGCTCATCCATGAGCCGGGGCGAGCCGACGCGGGTGGGCGCGTCAGCTCGGTTGGGCACCGCTTCCTTGCGTGCCTTCACTCGTCTGTTCATGGGGTCGGGGTTGGTCGACGTCGTAGATCCGATTGGCGCTCGGGAGTTTGGCGGCGAGAGCCGGCGGCTGTCCGCTCACGGGGCTGCGACTCGAGCTCCAGTCGCGGAACTCCTTCAAGCGCGATTCGATGCGCAGGAGATTGCGGAAACACAGTTCGAGCTTGTTGTTGAGGTAGTAGTCGTCGGTTCCGACGTAACCCTTGAGGCCATGCAACGCCTTGCGGATGTCCTGCAGGTCCGACAAGGTGTCGACCGAAGCGCGCAGCGCGTTCTTGCGCAGGCCCTCGGCGCTCGTGTCCGAGTTCTGCAGCGTGCTGCGCGCCGCCACTTCTTGCGCGTGGTAGCGCAGCCGGGCCAGCATTTCGGAGAAGCGGAACGGCTTGGGCAAGTACCAATCGGCATTCAATCGCATTGCCCGCAGCCGTTGCGTTTCATCTTGGGAGCTCGAGATGCAAATCACCGGAATCGATGACGTGCGCTTGACTGATTTCAGATGTCGCAACACTTCCAACCCGGGCATGTCCGAAGTGCCCAGATCGAGGATGACGATATCGGGGTCCGATTTCTGAGCGGTCATGATCCCCAAGCGACCATGACGGACCTGGATGAGTGCGGCGCCGAGCGCCTCGAGTTTCATCTTCAGGAGCTGTTGCTCCTGAATGTTGTCGTCGACCACCAGGATGCGCAGCGGGCGTTGAGCTAGCGTCGCGAGCTCGCCCGGAGCGTAGGCCTCCATGCGTACCTCTACCTGACCTTTGGCATTCCCCTCCGTGAGTCCCTGCACTGATTTATGGTGCGGCGGAAGATAGCCGGGGTCACGCACGCCGGCACATGCCGTTCCAGGCCGAGCGGAAACACTGATTGGATCCGTGCTCGAGGAACCAAGGAGTCCGACGCGGGCCGCGGGGTGCGTCGGTGCAAGAAAGATTGTATCCCGGCGGAGGCACGCGGGTCAACCGATAAACACTTGTAACTGACATGATGGTAGTTGGTTACAAGGGCGAACCGGAACGTTTCGGGAACAACCCGGTGCGAACGAGAAGCCAGGGAAAGCCTGAGCCGCCGCGTTGACGGCCTTCGGGCAGTCGAGTAGCGTGAGTGCCACATCGGCCATCATGCGCCATCGCGAACCCCAGCTCGCCGCCACGAAGTCGCTGGGTGCCACGAGTGGAGGATCCCATGCCGCGAATCGTGCGCTGCGGACTGGTCCAGGCGAGCTGCGACCGGACAGAGGGATCGCTCGCGGACATCAAGAGTTCCGCCCTCGCCAAGCATGAGAAATTCGTGGAACAGGCTGCAGCCCAGGGCGTGAAGATCCTCTGCATGCAGGAGATTTTCTTCGGCCCGTACTTCTGCGCCGAGCAAGACGCGAAGTGGTACCAGCTGGCGGAGCCGATTCCGGGCCCGACCATCGAATGGGCGCAAGGCCTGGCGCGCAAGCACGCGATGGTGATAATCGTTCCGATCTACGAGGAAGCGATGACCGGCGTCTACTACAACACCGCCGCCGTGGTCGACGCCGACGGCAGCTTGCTCGGGATCTATCGCAAGAACCACATCCCGCACCTCGAGGGTTTTTGGGAAAAGTTCTATTTCAAGCCGGGTAACCTCGGCTACCCGACTTTCCAGACGCGCTATGCCCGGGTCGGCGTCTATATCTGTTACGACCGTCATTTCCCGGAGGGAGCGCGGCTGCTGGGGCTGCATGGTGCCGAGATCGTCTTCAATCCGTCCGCGACCATCGCGGGCCTGTCGAAGTATCTGTGGGAGCTCGAACAGCCGGCGCACGCGGTCGCCAACGGCTACTTCGTCGGCGCCATCAACCGAGTCGGCGTCGAGATGCCATGGAAGTCGGGGAAGTTCTACGGCACCAGCTACTTCTGCGATCCACGCGGGCAGTTCGTCGCCAAAGGCAGCGAGGATCGTGAGGAGCTGGTCGTGGCGGATCTGGATCTCGAACAGATCGAACGCGTGCGCCAGACTTGGCAGTTCTTCCGCGACCGCAGGCCCGAAACCTACGGCGATATGACCGAACAGCTGCCCTGAGAAGGGCGGGAAACGCGCGCGGCGGCGGCCGCGTGCTCCGGGAGGTTGTCTTCGTGCCGCGCACGCCCGAAGAATTGGTCAAGCTCAAGGACGAGTACGTCCTTCCTTGCGTCAAACATTACTACGAGCGGCCGATGAACCTGGTCAGCGGCTCGATGCAATACCTCAAGGACAGCACCGGCAAGGAGTACCTGGATTTCTTCGCCGGCATCCTGTCGGTGAACAGCGGTCACTCCAATCCGCAGATCAATGCCGCCGTGCACGCCCAGATCGACAAGCTGCAGCATGTATCGACCGTCTACCTGATCGAACCGATGCTGGAGTTCGCGCGCGAGCTGGCATCTCTGGCACCGGGGGAATTGCAGAAGTCGTTTTTCTGCACCAGCGGCACCGAGGCCATCGACACGGCGCTGCTCACCGCCAAGCTGCACACGGGCGCTGAGGATGTCATCGCGCTGCGGCACTCGTATCACGGCCGGTCGCACGTCGCCATCGGTGTCTCGGGGCAGAAGCCGTGGCGGCTGCCGGTGGCGACGATGGGCAACGTGCACTTCACCCACAACGCTTATTGCTACCGCTGCGCCTTCGGGCTCACCTATCCATCCTGCGAGCTGCGCTGCGCCCGCGACATCGAAGAGCTGTTGCAAACATCCACCAGCGGCCGTATCGCTGCCTTCATTGCCGAGCCCATCCAGGGCGTGGGCGGCTTCATCACGCCGCCGCCGGAGTTCTTCCCGATCATCTATGACGTCGTCAAACGCTACGGCGGCGTCACCATCGCTGACGAAGTCCAAACCGGCTGGGGCCGCACCGGGCAGCATCTCTTCGGCATCCAGCACTGGAACGTCGAGCCGGACGTCATGGTGTTCGCCAAAGGCCTGGCCAACGGCTACAGCATTGGGGCATTCATCGCCAAGCGCGAGATCGCCGACTCCTACAAGGGGCCAAACATCTCCACCTTCGGCGGCAACCCGATCAGCATGGTGGCTGCGATCGCCAACGTCGAATACATCCGCGAGCACGACCTGGTCGGCAACGCCGAGCGCATGGGCAAGCTGCTGCGCGAAGGCATGTCGGAGCTCATGGACAAGCATCTACTCATCGGTGACGTGCGCGGCAAAGGGCTCATGCTCGGCGTCGAGCTGGTGCGCGATCGCACCAGCAAGGCGCCGGCAGCGGAGGAGACTGCTCGAGTCATGGAGCATTGCAAGGACGAGGGCGTTCTGATCGGCCGCGGCGGTTTGTATGCCAACGTCCTGCGCCTGACCCCACCTCTGATCGTGAACGCCGACGATGTGCGGCGAGCGCTGCGCGCGCTCGACGCCGCGTTCACCGCGGTCGAGAAGACCATGACGTTCGCATGAGCGCGGCCACAGGGAGACCGGCATGAGCGCGAACGTCACTTCTCCGGAAGGAGCTCCGGCGCGGCCGCCGAGCCCTCTCGAGCGCTTGCTGTCGCTCTTCACCGAGGTGCGCGCCGGCGAGGCGGTCACGGTCCTCATGATGACCGCGACCATCCTGCTGATCTTCATCGGCTATTACATCATCAAGCCGCTGCGCGAGGCGCTCATTTTGTCGGCGCCACGCGGGGCCGAGCTCAAGAGCTATGCCGCCGCCTTCCAGGCCTTGCTGATCTTGTTCGTCGCGGTCCCAGCGTATGGATGGCTGGCGAGCCGAGTGCCACGCCGGCGTCTGCTCAACACGGTCAATCTGTTCTTCATCGCCAACATGTTGGTGTTCTACGTCCTGGTGCTCACCGTCGAACGGGGCGTGTGGCTGGGGCTGGGTTTTTTCATCTGGGTCGGGATCTTCAACCTCATGGTGCCGGCACAGTTCTGGTCGTTCGCCAACGATGTCTACACGCCCGGGGAAGGCAAACGTCTGTTCGTCATCGTCGCCTTCGGAGCATCCGCGGGAGCGGTGCTCGGCGGACTGGTCACGAAGGCGCTCGTCGGCCCAATCGGACCCGGCAACCTCTTGCTGGTTTCGGCCGCGGTGCTGCTGCTGGCGACCTTGCTCACTCACGTGGTGGAGACGCGCGAGAGGGAAAGGCGTCGCCTCCGAGCGGCGGCGCAGGGCAACGCCGAGGTGCCGCCGCTGGCGAAGGACGGCGCGTTCAGTCTGGTGTTTCGCACGCGCTATCTCCTGTTCATCGCCTTGCTCATCCTGGTCCTCAATTGGGTGAACACGAACGGCGAGTTCATCCTCGGCAACGCGGTCGCGGACAGCGTCAAAGGCCAGGCGCAGGAGCAGCTGGGCGCGAGTGCCACACCGGAGGAGATCACGAAGTTCGTGCGCCAAGGCATCGTCTCCTTCTACGCCGGGTTCTTCACCGCGGCGAACATCGGCGGCCTGCTCATACAACTGTTCGTCGTGTCGTGGGTGATCAAGTACCTCGGGGTGAGGCTGGCGATCCTGATCCTGCCGACCATCGCGCTCTGCGGCTACGGATTGCTCACGGTTGCCCCCGTCCTCGGACTCATCCGCTGGATCAAGGTGGCGGAGAACGCAACGGACTATTCGTTGCAGAACACCGTGCGCCAGTCGTTGTTCCTGCCCACGACCCGCGAGGAGAAGTACAAGGCCAAACAGGCCATCGACACGTTC
Source organism: Candidatus Krumholzibacteriia bacterium (assembly GCA_035649435.1). GTDB lineage: Bacteria > Krumholzibacteriota > Krumholzibacteriia > DASRJW01. The sequence continues at coordinate 8,681 of DASRJO010000025.1, forward strand.
TTCTGGCGCGCAGGCGACCTGTTGTCGGCTGGTCTCGTCTACGTCGGGCTCAACGTGGTAGGGTGGGGCACGAAGAGTTTTGCCGCTGTCAACATGGTGCTCGTCGTGGGCTGGATGGCCCTCGCCCTGGCGATCGGCAAGGAGTTTCAACGGCGGACGCGCGTGTCCGTGAGCAAGTGAGAAGACCTGCGGCCGGGGCGGCCGCAGCGAACGAGGAGGTCGGTTCGTGAGCAAGCGAGTATGGATCTGCGTTCTGGTCGGTTGCTGCATCTTTGCCTTGCCAGTGTTCGCGCAAGAGAGCAAGCAGCCGAGTCAGGCCGAAATGGAGGCGATGATGGCGGCGGCGACTCCGGGACCGCATCATCAAGCGATGGCCAAGACGGTCGGCACTTGGGAGATGAGCAGCAAGATGTGGGCTGCGCCCGGAGCACCGCCGATGGAATCGACCGGCACCGCCACGATCGAGGGCATCATGGATGGCCGCTTCGTGATGGAAACCATCAAGGCGCCGATGATGGGCATGCCTTGGGAAGGCCGCGGCGTCTGGGGCTACGACAACACCACCAAGAAGCACATGGGCATCTGGTTCGATTCCTTCGGCACGATGATGATGAACATGGAGGGCACGTGCGACGGGGCCTGCAAGGTCGTAACCATGAAGTCGACCTACATGGACCCGATGACGAAGTCGATGAAGACGATGAAGTCGGTGAGCAAGACGTTGAGCGATGATCACACCGTCAACGAGCTGTTCGACGTGGACAAGGACGGCAAGGAAACGAAGATGATGGAGATCACCTACAAACGCAAGAAGGCGTGAGGCGGTCGACGCGGGGGTCCGGCTCGTCAATGCGGGCGCCGAACCCCTCGCGGTGACGAGCGGGAGCAACCACGATCCTGTGACGGCGCTCGTCCCTGTGTGGACGGGCGCCGTCTGCGTTCATGGCTTTGCTTGAGGCTGCCGGCAGCGGGCGGCTAGAATGGCCCCGGCTTCGGTCCAGGGAGGATCCTTTGCGAAACCCTATTCAGTCCTCGCAGGGTCGCTTCGCGATCTTCGTGTGCGGAGCGAGTTTCGTGATCTTCACCGTGTCGTGCCTCGTTGCTGGATGCGCTGACGACACTGGCAACGGACGCAGGGTCGATCTCGGTAACAGCTGGCCGAACGATGACGGGCGTTACTGGGTGTACGAGTACCATGGTTCGCAATGGAGCGATTCATTGAACGCAACCATCTATCCCAACCGTGGTGACGTTCCCGCGGCTCCCTCGCTCGACGAGGCAGTCGCGTTGCTGCAGCAACCGCTCGAGGGCACGCCTCTGTCCACGTCGGAGGGTACTTATCGGCTCCAGTTCCATGGCATGACAACGACAGGCTCCGGCGCCGTGGGACAGAATCTCCAGTCCTGGCTCGACGAAGTGCCTCTCGCAGCGACGAACACCGGGAACCGAACCGCCTCGCAGGGCGGCGACGCAGCGGAATCGGGATTCCTGGTGCAGCTGCGCCGGGCACGGCCGGATCTAGCGGAGAAAGCTCTTGGGCCCTCGATCCGCGCTGGCCTCATGGTGCCGCTCCCGCCCACCTTTCTTTTTGGCGGTGCGTTCGAGAAGTCGGACGCATATACCGGTCTCTATGGCGACCTCGATCTCGATCTTGCATGGAAATACCTCGATGCAGATCTCGACATCGGGCACGAGTTCATTCTCCAGTTGGTCCCGTCGTTGGCGAACGACGTCTACTTGCAAGCGCGCGTGCATGCAAAGCGTTTCATCGATTCCCAGATGGGTGCCCCTTACCATGCGCTCGAGGTCATCTACATGATCGATTTCGGTATCCTCGAGATCCTGGATCTCGGTGGTTCCCACATCGGCTTTTCGCGTGCTTTCAGCGTCGGCAACGTCGTCTATATCGCGGACGTCGGCCCGGTGTGGAGCGAGGAGCGCAATCTCTACTTCGTTGGCGCGACACCGACGGGCCCGATCGAATCGCTGACGCTCGACCTGCAGGACACGGGCCGGCTGGCTGCCGATGGCCGAGCCGACCACACGGTTGTTCAACCACTGCATGGTCTATGATGCCTTGCAAGCTGCAAGCGCAAGAAGACGTGACCTAACGGTGCGCTACCCGCTTGCGCTCGCCGTGGCGGCAGACTCGACCATGACGCTGAAATCGCGACGGCGCTCGTCCCCTCGGACGGGCGCCGTCGGCGTTGTACCCCAGAAGACCCTTTGGAGCTGCCTACTCGATGATCACCAGTTTTTTCGTGGCCACGAAGCCCTGGTTGCTGTAGGTCACCCGCGTGAAATACATGCCGTGCGGCACAGGTCCGCCCCTTGCGTCCAATCTGTCCCACACAACCTCGTGCTCCCCTGGCTCGAACTCCCGATTCGCCAAACTTCGCACCAAACGGCCGCCCACGTTGTAGACCTTGATCTCCACCCGGTCCGCCCTGGCGAGCCCGAAACGGATGGTGGCCGATCCTGACCTAAGTGGGTTGCTCGCGAGCCTCACGCTGTTGGCCACTCCCGTGGCCTTTTCGGCCGGGACCGCGGAGCCCGCGGTGGGGGCGATGATGTCAGCCGGGATTTCCGATCCAATGAGATTGGTGTCCAGAGTGACGGCGCCATTCCTAGCCAGGAGCCGGCCTTCGACTGCTGCACCGGTCGTCGCGGTGATGGAAGCCAAGGCCAGGATG
>DASRJO010000026.1:0-2800 GCA_035649435.1 Candidatus Krumholzibacteriia bacterium
GCTACCATTCGCATCGCAATGCCACGATTGTTCAGGGCGATTCCCACATCTGGAACACCTTCCTCCCCAAGACAGGCGCCCCCGACGACGTGCGACTCTTCGATTGGGACTGCTGGCGCCTCGACATGGCGACAGACGACCTCGCCTACATGATGGCGCTCCACTGGTACCCCGATCTCAGGCGCGTCTTCGAGCGCCCCCTGCTCGATCACTATCATGCCGAGCTCGTGGCGCACGGCGTGACCGGCTACGACCGGCGCGAGCTGGATGACGATTACCGCCTGTCGGTGCTGTGGCAGATCGCAACGCCCGTGTGGCAGGCCGCCTATAACATTCCGCCGGTGATCTGGTGGAACAATCTGGGGCGCATCTTTCTGGCCGTCGACGATCTCGGTTGTCACGAGTTGCTTGTCTAGCGCAAATCCCGACCTGATCGAATCTCAGGGACCATCGCTCATTGTCATGCCGGCCGAGGGCGTCAGCCCCATACAAGCCGGTACCCAGGGGCCCGATCCAACCCTGGGTACCGGATATTTCGCTTCGCGAAATTCCGGCATGACAGCGAACACGTCAGAGCGGAAACTGCTCTGGTGGCGGTAGCCGGATCGGATGTGTTTGGCGCTCCCCCTCAAACCCCCGTAATCCGAATCCCCGCGCCGTCGACCCTATAGTTGCGGTTGATGCCGATCAGCACCGAGGTCAGCGCCTCGGCCGCCACCGAGTTGGCGAGCGGGCCGGCGTGCACGCCGCGCAAGCCGGCGGCCTTGGCGAGGACGACCCCGCGGTCCTTCGGGTCGTCGCCGAACACATCGGCACGCCTTGCCGAGCGCGCCGTCAAATTTGACCGTTCTCCAATCAAATCTATTTCACATTGCGCGGGCGCACTTCTTTCCGTCCCGGGCTCGAGGCACAACTATGCGCGCAGCTTTGCAAACCGCGACGCCTGCAACAAGCGATCTCAAGTCGCTGTATACCCCTCCATCTGAGCCGCCAGTCCAGGCAAGGGGTCCGCATTGCCGAGGAGGGCCATCCAGCACCTCCTCAGTCGCCAGGCCGTGCTCGAGACCGAACCTCGCCACGGTTGCTGACCTCGACCACACTCGGTTGGTATCAAGCCACTCGGGCGCACCGCTGGCGTTGATTTATGAGGCCTTCGGCCTCTTGGGCACAAACATGAACAGCGTCCCGATCCGCTCATATCCGACGCGCGGATACAAGAGCGCGCCGGTGTGACTAGCCGTCAGCACCGAGGACTTCGAGCCGCGGACGCGGTCGTCCCTCAGCATCCGGCACAACAGCGCTTGCCCGATCCCACGACGCCGGTTGGATGGACTGACGTACATGTCCGCGCACCACGTCGCGCCCACCGCATCCACGCTCCGCACCCGGCCCACGATCTCCTCCCCCTCCAGCGCCACATACTGGCGGAACGGTGCATCGTCCACGAGGAGCTCGTCCGAAATTGGTCGGGTTCGAGTGACCTTCGCCAGCCTTGCAGCCAGCTCGGGTGTGCGCACGCGCTCGATCGGTGCGGGAGACTGCGGCTTTGGAACCCGCTTTAACCGCTGTACGAAGAACCCCTCCCTCGCGAGCAGCCGATAGCCCAGCGCCTCATAGGCGGCTCGGGTCGGCTGGTCCGGCTCTCCCTCCCCGATCATCGCGCACACGAAGAACCGCCCTCGCGTGTGGTCTCGCGCAATCGCATCCACGTCCCTGGCGTCGACGCCATGGGCAATCCACTCCTCCTTGCGATAATCGCGAGCATTCCTGCGCGGCGCATCTCGCATCACCCACAATGGCCCGACGCGGCTTGCTTCATAGGAAGTGCGGCTCTTGCCCGCGCTATGCCCGCGCACGAACACCTCGATTGCGAACTCCATCTCCCGGCGCTGGCGGTTCATCGCGGCAGATTACCGTTGTCTTCCAGCTCGAAACAATACCGCACCGAGCGGTGCAATTGTGCGACCATACCGGAGTTTTCGACGCCCCTGCCTATTGCTCTCGCAAGCGGCACGATGCACGATCGGATGCTCCCTCAGAGTGGCAGCCATGACGCCCGATCCCTTACCAAGAGCGGCCGATGCCGAACACTTGACCGAAGCGCTGCGCCGGTCTGGTGCGCTTGGTGACGGCCGCGTTTGCGACGCCGTGGTCGAGAGCTCGCGCGCAACGATCGTGTCCAGAATCATTCGGCTGCGCTTGTCCTACGAAGGAGCGGCGACCGACGCGCCGCGCTCGCTCATTGTCAAGACCGGCCTCCCCGAGCGTGGCGGCGTCACGTGGAACGCAGGTCGCCATGAGGTCGCGTTCTACACTCAGGTTGCCTCGGTGATGGCGGAGCGTCTCGCCCCTCGCTGCTACGAAGGCGTCTGGGATACAGGCACGAACGAGTGGCACCTTCTACTCGAGGACCTCACCGACTCGCATTTCATCGCCACGGCCTGGCCGTTTCCGCCGACGCTGGAGGAAGGCAGGCAGATCATAGGTGCGCGGGCGCGCTTTCATGCACAATGGTGGGATGACCCTCGCCTCGGCGTATCGATTGGCACGTGGCTTCCAGCCGACGATGGGCAGCCCCGACGGTTCGCGGCGGAATTCGCGCGCTTTGCCGATCGCGTCGGTGACCGCTTGCCGCCCGAGCGCCGCACCCTCTTCGAACGATTGATCGACGCGGGCCCCCGTCTGAACGAGCGCTACCATTCGCATCGCAATGCCACGATTGTTCAGGGCGATTCCCACATCTGGAACACCTTCCTCCCCAAGACTGGCGCCAGCGACGACGTGCGACTCTTCGATTGGG
>DASRJO010000027.1:0-15932 GCA_035649435.1 Candidatus Krumholzibacteriia bacterium
CGATGTTTCGGAGATCTCGTCGAGGAGAATGGTGCCGCCGTTGGCGTGGAAGAACTTGCCTTCCTGACGGCGCATGGCGCCGGTGAAGGCGCCCTTTTCGTGGCCGAACAGCTCGCTTTCCTGCAGCTCCTTCGGAATCGCCGGACAGTTGACGCGAACGAAGGCGCGATGCGCGCGCGGACTGCGTGCGTGCAGCTCGGCGGCCACCAGCTCCTTGCCGACACCGGAGGGGCCGCTGATGAAGACGGTGCAGCGCGACGGGGCCACCTGATCGAGCAGCTCGTACAAGAGCCTCAGGTTGTCGGGAGCGCCGCGGAGCACGTCGGACCCGGGCCTCGGGCGCTGAGTTGCGACCGCAGGGGCGCGACCCCGACCGGATGCGTCGACGAGAGCGGAGACGACGGCGGGCACCAGGCTCGCGGCCGCTGGTGCGCTCTTGCCGAGCCGCGACTCGATGCGGCGGAAGAGATCCTCGACGTTGAACGGTTTGGTGACGTAATCGAGCGCGCCGGCGTGGAAAGCCTGGACGGCTTCCGGAACCGAGCCGAAGGCAGTGATGAGGACCACGGCCGGTGGACGCGGATCGCTCGGCAACTGCTGCAACAACTCGAGGCCCGAGAGTCCGGGCATGCGCATGTCCGCAATGACCAGATCGTAGCGGTGCCGTTGCAGCTCCCCGAGAGCTTCCTGCGCATCGGCGGCGGCGCGCGCGTCGTGGCCGCGATCGCGCGCCCAAGTCGCCAGCAACTCCCGGATCGAGGCATGATCGTCGACCACGAGCAGTCGCCAAGCGCGATCGGCGGACCGTTCGGAGGATCGGGACATCGTGGACACGCTGACTCCCGAGCACGGGAAAATCGGCTTTGCGTCGTGCTGCAGAATCGCGAACGGCAACTCACATGCCACGCAAACCAAGGCATCCCCCACCCACGGCGGGAATCGGTGGCAGCGAGTACGGCGCGCCAGACAACTGCGGCAAGCGGTCGAGAACTGGACGTTCTTGCTTTCGTCGGCTTGGGATCGTGTGCTCCCGGGGGTCTGGACACGCGTATCCAAGACGCAACGTACGGAGCGGCAGGCAGGCCCCGGGTCCCGCGAACGGGACCCGGGGCGGGCACGAAGCAGCAGCTTTGCAGGAGTAGGGGGCTGTTGTCGCAAGGTATGCGGCAAGCAGTCCCCCGGGGGGAACCTTCTAGAGGTCGACGCGGGCCGCCGCCTCCGCCACTTGGACGGGGCCGGCCTGCGCGCCCTCGAAACCCTTGAGCTTTTCGCGCAAAGTCTGGCGTGAGATGCCGAGGAGTTTGGCTGCTTGCGACTTGTTGCCGTTCGTTGCCTCGAGCGTTCGGGTGATGAAGAAGTACTCCATCACGCGCAGGCTCGTGGGCTTGAAGCTCTCGTCGAGCACCGAGGCGCTCTGACGCACCACTTGCGTGTTCGGCGTCACCAGCTCCACCGGCAGATGATGCGGCAGGATCTCGTCCTCCGCTTCCAGCAGCATGGCGCGCTCGATGACGTTCTTGAGCTCACGGACGTTGCCGTGCCAGCTGTAGCTCTGCAGGATGTTGGTCACCTCCGGGCCGAGCTTGTGCACGTGCTTGTTGAGCTCCTGGTTGTAGTGCTCGATGAAATGGTTGGCGATGAGCGGGACGTCGCCGAGACGCTCGCGCAACGGCGGCAGCTCGATCGGGATCACCTTCAAGCGGTAGTAGAGGTCCTTGCGGAAAGCCCCTTCCTCCACCGCCTGTTCCAGGTTCCGGTTCGTGGCCGCCACGATGCGCGTTCGCACCCCGAGGTCCTCGACGCCGCCGACACGCCGAAAGGTCTTGTTCTCGATGACGCGCAGCAGCCGTGTCTGCAACGTCAGCCCCATCTCGCCGATTTCGTCCAAGAACAGCGTGCCGCCCTCGGCCACCTCGACCAAGCCGCGCTTGCGCGTCTTGGCGTCGGTGAAGGCGCCCTTCTCGTGCCCGAAGAGCTCGCTTTCGAGCAGGGGCTCCGGCAGAGCGCCGCAGTTGATCTCGACGAACGGGCCGTCGCAGTGCGAGGCCTCGTGAATGGCGCGTGAGACCAGCTCCTTGCCCGTGCCGCTCTCGCCGGTGATGAGCACGGTCGTGGCCTTGCTCTGCCCGATCTTGCGCACGACACGGAACACGTCCTGCATGGCCGTGCTCTTGCCGATGAACCCGCTTTCGCCGTCGCCATTGTGGCGATCGAGACTGCGCAGCTGGCTGCGCAGACGCGCCGTGGTCAGCGCATGCTCGATCGTCACCTTCATTTTTTCGATCATGAACGGCTTGGTGACGAAGTCGTAACTGCCGAGCTTCATCGCCTCCACGGCCTTGTCGACCTCGCCGTAAGCGGTCATCACGATCACGGGGACCTCGGAGTTTTCCTTGCGCATGCGGCGCAACACTTCGAGGCCGTCGATCCCCGGCAGGCGCATGTCGAGCAGTACGCAATCCGGCGACTTGTCGGCGAACAGCTGCAGCCCCTCTTCGCCCGAGGCGGCTTCGAGAATTTCGAAGCCGTGGGACCGCAGCCCTTCGCCGAGGGACCAACGGATCGTTTTTTCGTCATCGATGATCAGGATCGTCATCCGCATCCGCTGGCGTCCTCCCGTGTGCGCGCTCGCGATGTCGTCGTCTCGTAGGCGGCGACGAACCGGCGCGGGATCTCGACCACGAAGATCGTTTCCTCGTCGTCGCGTTCGACATGGATCACGCCGTGATGCTCTTCGACGATCTTTTGGCTCACGGCGAGGCCAAGACCGGTGCCCTCTGGCTTGGTGGTGAAGAACGGATCGAAGAGCTTGTGACGGACGTCCTCGGGCACCCCGGGCCCGCGATCGCACACCTCGATGCGGCAGTATCCGGCGGTGGCGGCGCGCTGCGGCACCAGCGGCTGCTCCACGGCGCGTAACTGCAATCGCACGCGGCCGGCTGGCGGCGATGCGTCGATGGCGTTCATGACCAGGTTGAGCACCACCTGCAGGATCTGGCCTTCGTCGACCTCGCACACCGGATCGTCGAGGTGAGACTCGACCGCGAGCACGACCTGGCGCTGGCTGGCGCGCTCTGCGGCCAGCTCCACCGCGCGGTTGCAGATTTCCAGCAGCGACACCTGGCGCGGCTGCGGCGGCGCTGGCCGTGCGAAGCTCAGGATGTTGCCGACAATGGAATCGAGGCGGTCCATTTCCTCGAACATCACGTCGACGTAGCGCTCGGCGCCTGGCTTGAGATACGGCCGCAGATTGGAAAGGGTGAGCGAAATGCCCTGCAGCGGGTTGCGCACCTCGTGCGCGATCGCGGCGGAAAGTTCACCCAGGGAGCGCAGGCGATCGGCACGCCGCAGCTGCTCTTCGAGCAGATGGTGTTCGCTCCGATCCTCGAATGCCACCAGCAGCAACGGCTGCGAGTCGCTGGGGTTGACGATGCGGCTGGTGCGCACGCTCACCGGCACGCGCCGTCCATCCTGCCGATGCAAGAGGCCTTCGAAGCTGCCGCGCCCTTGCGGCAGCCCGAGAATGCTGGCGAGAGCGCCGGCTCCGGCGGCACCGATCTGGAACAGAGCATCCAGGAGCAGCGCTGGCAGGGTCTCCTGCGTTTCACGCAGGCCCAAGGTGCGGCGCGCCAGGCGATTGGCGAAGTGGATCTCGCCCTGCTCGTTCGCCGTCAGCACACCGCTCTCGATGCTCTCGAGCACAACCTCGTTGAAGTTCTTCAGATCCACCAAGCGCGATAGGTGCACCGCATTCGCCACTTCCTCGGTGAGCAGCGTCTGGATGGTCTGGAGGAAGAACAGCTGGGCGGCGAAGCTCGGTCCCTGCCAAGCCTCTTTGTCCAAGATGAGGAAACCGAGCGGCGTGCGGCGGTAGAGAAGCGGCAGCACGGTGAAACGCCATTGCCCGGTGTGGCCGCTGCAGACCACTCCCTGCTCGCGCCGGTAGCACTCGAGAGCGTGGATCTCGCCACTCGGCTGGTGCGAGGCGAATGCGGCCAGGAGACTCTGGCTGCAGGCGGCTACGTCCGCATCGGGAATCGAGAGCACGCGCCGCGGTGCCAGCACAGAAGCTTCGCGGCTATAGAGGAGGATGCCGGCGCCGCGGACCTCGAGGTAGTCGCACAAGGTGACGAGGAAATAATCGAGCGCCTCGGTCCAATTGCGCGACTCGCTGATGGCGCGGCCGATCTGATACAGCGTCGTCAGCTGCGAGACACGACGGCGGATCTCGTCGCGCGAGGCATCGAGGAACTGCGCCGCCGGTGCCGCTTGCGGGCGTTGGTCTGCCGGCGCCTCGCTCGCGCCAGGCCGCGGCCCGGCCGCTGCCCGATGCGCCTCGGCACCCTTGCGGGTCCCGGGCTCCGCCGACGCGAGAACAATCCGGCCTTGCGCGGACACTTCCCAGCCCCTCCTCGTCACCACCACGCCGGCTGATCTATCACAGCGACAGAAAATCTTGCAATGAAAAGTCTCATCATCTCTTCTAAGAACGATTCCATACATCTGCGGCGCGCCGACGAGACGCTCGGAACGTCGCAATTCCTGCAATGACAAGTGGGTTGGCGCGACACTCGAAGCGAGGACGCAGACAATCCGGCACATGTGTGTGTGCGCGCAGCGACTGCGACGAGAAGCGCGATTACTCTTCGGGCGGGTGGGGTTTCTTCAGACGCAGGTGGCTCAGGTCAGGGTCTTCGACCTTGCTGGCGTCGACGTTGGCTTCGCGAATCGTGTCGTAGACCTCGAGGCGATGCACGGGGATGTCGCGTGGAGCTTTGATGCCGATCTGAACCTGCTCGCCGCGAATGTCGACGACCACGATCTCGATGTCGTCACCGATCATGATCCGTTGATTGACCTTGCGACTGAGCACAAGCACGGGCTCCCTCCATCGCCCCATCATACGCGACGAGTTCGGAGGGCGCAACGCGTTTCCCGACCGACGGATGCGCCGAGAGTCGAAAGTCGATCCACAGGCGCTCAGCGGATCGCTCGCGGTTCCTCGGGCGTGAGGATGCAGTTCTCCTCGCTCAGCCAACGCGTGCCCACGGCCCAGGTCTCGAGGTCCCGCAGCGCGTCGATCCAGCCGGCATCGAGCAGGCGCTCGCGCAGCTGCCGCAGCGCTGACTCAGGCTGCGAGCTCGCGGCCAACATGGCGGTCGCGTGCTGGCGCAGCGCCGCATGGTCACCGCATTCGGCCTCGGCGAGGCAAAGGTTACGCAGCAGATTCCCCTCTCCCGGTGCCAAGCGCACGGCGCGAGCGAAGGCCGCATGCGCCGCTTTCCACAGGCCGCGGCGCTCCAACACACACCCGAGGTTGTTCCACGCTTCGGCGTCTTCGGGACGCTGGCGGCAGGCTTGCTGCAAGCTTCTTTCTGCTTCCCCCATCTGTCCCTGCAGGAGCGCGACCACACCGAGCTCGCGCAGCGCCGTCGGGTGCCCGGGATGGCGGTCGAGCAACGTCTGCAGATAGGCGCGCGATTCACCGAACTCGTGCCGCTTACGATGCCAAACCGCGCGCTGGTGCACTGCCAAATCGAGCTCGGGCGCCTGGTCCAGCGCGGCCTCCAGCAGCTCCCCCGCCTCGGCCCATGCCTCCGGGCGCTCGCCACGCAACAGAGCGCGCGCCAGGTGGGCGGCGATCTCGGGATGCCCGTGCAGTTCCTGCCAGGCGAGGCGCAACGAGCTGGTGGCACCCTCGACGAGCCCGATGGCGAATTGCGCCACACCGGTCTGCAGGTGCAGGGCCGGGCTCGCCGCACCGCCGCGGGCAGCGGCACGCAGGTAGGGCAACGCGGCGTGAAAACGACGCTGTTGATTGAGCAGTGCGCCGAGGCGGCCGGCGGCCGCGGCATCGGCGTTCTCGAGCCATTCCTGCAATGCCAAGCGCAAGCGCAAGCGCTCACGCTGTTCGCGCCGTTCCGTGGTCTGCGCTTCACGGTGGTGTTGCACCACGGCGGCGACAGGCGCCACGAGCGGCACCGGCACGCCATCCGCCGTGCACAGGCTTTCGCACACGCGCCCATGCCAGCGCAACCCACGCAGTGGACGCAGCAATCGCGGCTGCATTTCGGGCACGTAGCCGTGTAGGTTCGCGTCCCATTCGCCCGTCGGCGCGGCTCCTTGGTACCCGAGAGCCTCGACATCGCTCGTGTAGCTGCGGATCTCGACGTGCAAGGCCGATGTCGACGCGCTGGCCTGGTGCAGCAGGGCACGCAACCGGGTGCGATCGGCGTCGGCGAAGCGCTCGTCTGCGTCCATGACCAGCACCCAGTCGCCGGCGAGCTGCGCGAATGCGGCATTCCGCACCGCAGCGAAATCGTCGCTCCAGGGCAACGCGATGCAGGCGGCGCCGAGTGCCTGCGCACGCGCCATCGTGGCATCGCGCGAACCGGTGTCGAACACGGTGATGTCGTCAGCGCAGCCGCGCAGGCTGCCGATGCACTCGGCGAGGTTGTGTTCCTCGTCCCGTGCCAGGATCAGAGCATGGATACGCACGTGAACTCCGCGACTCAGAGGTTGGTCTGCACGTAGTGGCCGAGCCGCTCGCGGAAATCGGGCGTCGTGTCCATGAAGAAGCAGGCCACCTCGTAGAGATCGACGTCGTCCTGGGGTTCCTCGGGCTCGATGCGCACGACCACTCCGCGCACATCCAGGACTTCGCGCCGGCTCTTGCCACGTTCGCCGGGAAGCTGGATGCGCAGCCCCAGCATGGTGAGCGGGGCGATGTAGCGCTGACTTTGGAAATAGACGCCGTTGGCGCTGATGTTGATCGTGTTGACCGAGCTCGTGGTGCCCTCGTCCACGATGAGCTCGATCTGCATGCGTGCGGTCACGCGTTGCTCACGCCGCGTGTCCTTTGCCAGCTTGGGTTGCCCCATTCCCGACCTCCTCGTCGCACGGCCTGTCTCCAGGGCGCGCGGTGCCTGTGCGTGTCCCCTGCGTCGGGACATCGGCAAGAGGCATGCCGTGAGCGTGGAGCGGTGCGGAAGCGGTGTGGAGGCGAGGAGGGCGGGGCTAGTCCGCCAGACAGAGGTCGATCTGGCGCCGGTCTGGATCGACACGAACCAGGCGCACGTGCACGGGTTGGCCGAAGCGGAAAATGCGTCGGGAAACGCTGGAGCGCAAAACTGTGCGTTGCGGGTCGGTCGTGAAGTCCTCGCCGCCCAGCTGCGACACATGGACCAGACCTTCGGCATTCCAGGCCGGAAGGTCGACGTAGAATCCATACGTGGTGATCGAGCTCACGAAGCCCTCGGTTTCGTCCCCGACCCGATCGGCGAGGAACTCGCACAGCTTGAGCTTGAACGAGGCGCGCTCGGCCTCGGCGGCGCGTACCTCGCGCGCCGAGGTGTGGCGTCCGAGCTGCATCAGCGCGTTGCCGCGGCGGCCGGCATCGGCTGCTGACCCGCGCTCGCGCCCGGCGAGCAACTGCTGCACCAGCCGGTGGTTGTACAGATCCGGATAGCGGCGGATGGGCGAGGTGAAGTGCGTGTACTTGGCGAAGCAGAGCCCGAAATGGGACTTCTGCCGGCCGTCGTAGCGCGCCTTCTGCAGCGAGCGCAGGATCTTGAACATGAGATAGCGCCGCTCGGGCCGATGTTCGATGGCGCGCAGCAACGTCTGGTAGTCGCGATTCGTCGCCGGGTTCTCCGGCGCCCACACAATGCCGAGCTTCTTCAGGAACAATCGCAGCTCCTCGCTGCTCTGGAACTCGGGGACGTCGTGCGCACGCCAGAGCAGCGGCAACCCGGCGCCGACCAGAGCGCGCGCGACCACCTGATTCGCCTGCAGCATGAACTCCTCGATCACGGTGTACGACTCGAGATCGAGCCGGCGTGTGATGTCGACGACGCGGCCGGTGGCGTCGTGGTGTACCCGGTATTCGACGCTGTCGATGCCGAGGGACCCGTGGGCGAAACGCTGCGTGCGCAGCGCCCGCGCCAGGTGGCGCATATCGAGCAAGGCCTGTCGCACCGGTCGGCGCAACGCTTCCCACCCCTCGAGCCCCGGCCACGGGGCTTCGCCGCTCTGGTCGCGGTCGAATGTCGCCAGGTGCGATGGATCGGGCTCGCCCTCTTTGAGCAACGCTTCCGCCGCTTCGTACGACAGCTTGACGCGCGACACGAGCATGCCGCGCGCGATCCGCGAGCTCTGCAGGGCTCCGCTGTGGTCGTAGCGCATCAACGCCGACTGCACCAGGCGCGCCACGCCCGGCCGCAGCGAGCACACGTGGTTCGACAAGACCTCAGGCAGCATGGGGATGACGCGGTCGGCGAGGTAGACGCTGGTGGCGCGATTCTCCGCTTCCACGTCGGCGAGGCTTTCCGGCTCGACGTAGTGAGCGACATCCGCGATGTGAACACCGAGTTCGAAGCCGCCGTCCTCGAGACGCACGATCGAAACGGCGTCGTCGTGGTCCTTGGCGTCGAACGGATCGATGGTGAAGGCGAGCAGATGGCGGAAATCCTCGCGACCCTCGAGCTCCGATGCAGCGGGCGGGCGCACGGCGTCGACGCTGGCTTGGATTGCGGCGTCGAACTGTCCGGGTAGGTCGAACTCGGCCACCAAGGCCAGGGTGCGAACGCCAGGCGTATCCACCGGGCCCAAGACGGTGTCGAGCGTGCCATGGAGCGCACCGTCCGGTTCGTGCCCGCTGATGCGGACCAAGGCCTTGTGCCCCGCTTGTGCGGGATTCGGCAACATGGGTCCGGTGATGCGGATGTCACGAGCGATGCGCTCTTCATCGGGGACGAGGAACCAGGCGGAACGCTCCTGCACCAGGGTCCCGGCCAAGCGCTGCCGGCCGCGCTGCACGATGTCCACGACGACTGCTTCGAGCCGGCCGCGAAAGCGGCGCAAGCGCGCTCGGACGATGTCCCCGTGCACGGCGTCGCGCATCTTCTCGGCCCGGATGCGTACGTCCGGTGCGTCCTCGCGCAGCAGGAAGGCGAAACCGCGCCGCGTGCCCTGGAGGCGACCGATGACATCCTGCGCCTCTGCCATGCCGCCACGACTGCGCGGTGTGCGCTGCAGCTTGCCCTCGGCGCGCAGGCGACGCACCAGCGCTTTGAGGGCGCGCAGCTCGCGCCGGGGTACTTGCAGGGCTTGGACGAGATCGCGGAGGCGAACCGGGCCGGCGGTACGCGCGCAATAATCGAGAATCTCCTGCTCGGAGATCAAGCGACGCGCTCCTTGCAGGCTGTCCGACGCCGTGGCGCGAGCGGGCTGCCGTCTTGGACGGGCCCGCCCGGCCGCGGGTCAGCGAATCTTCTTCTTGTGTCGGTTGGCGCGGCGACGCTTCTTGCGTTTGTGCGTCGCGATCTTCTTGCGTTTGCGCTTCTTCCCACTGGGCACGGCTTCACCGCCTCTCACCTTGTTTATTTCGCGTGCCGTCCGCGGCGGATTTCGCGGGCCCCAAAGGGTGGGTTCAGGCAGGAATCGAGGCGCTGTCGCTGTTGACCTTGTCCTTGAGCTCGTTGGATGCCTTGAAGTAAGGCACCAGCTTCGAGGGCACGTCGACGGCGCTGCCTGTGCGCGGGTTGCGCGCCCGGCGGGAGCGTCGTTGCTTGACCTTGAAGCTGCCGAAACCGCGCAGCTCCACCTTGTCGCCTTCGCTCAGCGCCTTGCTGATGTTCTCCAAGATGCCGTTGACGACGACGTTCGTGTCCTTCTTGCTGAGACCGGTGGAAAGGGCGATGGTCTCGACGAGATCGGCCTTGGTCATTGACCGCTCACCTCGCAGCGTGGCTCGGTCGGTTGAGCTGCCGCGCCCACGACGGAATCCTTCCGAACGCAGCATTGGCCACTGTTACCAGACCCCCTAGGCGCTGTCAACCCCTTGTGGATTCTTGGATTGCCGCGCTCGAGGCCCCGGGGTCTCGGATCCCGCCAGGTGCACGGCATCGACGACTCCGACAACCACCGTGCGCACCGGACCGCGCGGGTTCTCGAGGATCTGGCTCGCGCTCGCGCCTTCGTCGAGCACGAGCACCCAGTCACCGACGCCGGCATCGACGACGTCCACAGCCATGGTGGTCGACCCGCGTGGCTTGCCTTCCATGTCGCATGGCTGCACCAGCAGCAAGCGCCGGGCGGCGAGCGCCGGATGCTTGATCGTGGCAACGAGGGTGCCGACAACACGTGCGATCTGCATGGACGTCCTCAGGGCGAATCGAGTGCGGGCGGCGGTGTGGGAGTCGCGGTGATTCCCGGGATCGCTTCCGCCGCCAGTGCTTCGAGCGTCACGTGGTCGACGATGCCCATGATGGTGCGGTCGCTCGGATTGCGCGCGTCGGCGAGCGCATTCGCCGCTTCGCGCCCCTTGACGTAGAAGACCCACGTGTCGCGACTCGCGCTGGCGAGATCGATGGCGGCGAACACGGGTCCGTCTGCCTCGCGGGCGTAGGTATACGGCTGCACCAGCAGGATCCGCTGGCCGCTGTGCGCCGAGTTCTTGATCGTCGCGACGACGGTCCCCACCACTTGACCGAGGTACATGTGCCTCCACCAAGACGCTGCGCCGGCGCTCCGGCGCGGTTCAGACTCCCGGGTCCGTGACCGGTGGTGCCGCCTCACGCAGCAAGCGCGCGGCGAAATCGGGGTGCGGATTCGGCACCACGCGCACGGCAACCAGCCGTCCGGCGGCCGCGGCCGCGCTCTCTGCCGCACTCACTGCCGCCTGCACGTCGACCAATTCTCCCGTCAACGTCAGCATGGACTTGCCGCCGATGCCGCGCGCCAGGTGCAGCTGTAGGAGCTGAATGTTCGCCGCTTTCGCGGCACGGTCGGCGCTCAGGATGCCCGTGGCGACGCTCGCCGTCTCGACCAGCCCGAGCGCGGCGATGGCTTGCACTTGGGCTTGGTTACGGATGGCGGGAAACACCTGCGGGTGCACGAAAGGGATGATCAACCAGTCGAGGACGTGTTCGGCGGCGGCAGCCTTGCCTGCCTGCACGCTCGAATCCACCGCCGAAGGGTCGCCGTGCACGAGTACGACGTACTTCCCCGGCGTCACCATGAAGGTGTCGATGAACTGCACCGAGGCCGCCTTGACCATGACGTCGGCCGTGTCCATGCCCCAAGCGATCGATTGCAGCTCCAACAACCCGATGGCCTCGACCATGCGCAGTTCTCCGTTCCTCTCCCCGGCCTCACACGATGCGGAAGTGGTCCACGAGCGTGCAGCGCCGATAGCGCGAGAAGTGGCGCGCGTTGGTCAACCCCTCGCCCGTCGGGCTCGCGATCGTGAAGCTGGTCGGACCTTCCCCGCCGAGACCGAGCCCCGCGAACGAGGGGCCGTTCTTGACGAAGATCGAGGTGTTGATGCGTCGAGCCATCTCCGAGAGCTTGTCGATGTTGCGCGACCACATGGAGGCGGTGTGACCGAAGCCGTGCTCGACTTGCACCGCGAGATCGATCGCGGCATCGACATCGCGCACCGGCACCACCGGGTAGATCGGCATCAATTGCTCCGTCCACACGAGGGGGTCGTCGGGCTCGGCCTTGAAGATGGCGAGACGCACGTCGTCGCTGGCGCGAACGCCGATCCGTGCGAGCAGCACACTGGCGTTCTTGCCGATCAGGTCGCGGTTGACGATGCCGTGCTTGCCGGGGCCGCGGTCCTCCACCAGCACATGCTTGCGCAGCTCGGCGGCCTGTGCCGGGGTCAACAGGTAGCACCCGGCGCGCACCATGGCGTCGAGCAAGGCATCGACGACCTTGGCGACGCAGAGCGTCTCCTTCTCCGATGTGCAGATGACGTTGTTATCGAGCGAAGCCCCGGCCACCGTCTCGCGCGCCGCCTTTTCGATGTCGGCGGTCTCGTCGACGACGGCGGGAGGATTGCCCGGTCCGGCGGCGATGACCTTCTTGCCGCTCTTGAACGCCGCTTGCACGACGCCTGTGCCGCCGGTGACGACGAGCAAGCGCACGCCTGGATGCTGCATCACCTGTTGTGCGGTCTCGATGCTCGGTTCGGCGCAAGAGGCGAGCAGATTGGGCGGCCCGCCGGCCTGCACCACGGCGGTGTTGAACAACTCCAAGGTGCGTTTAGTGACGCGTTTGGCGCCTGGGTGCGCATTGAACACCACGGCGTTGCCGGCTGCGATCATGCCGATGCCGTTGTTGATCACCGTCTCCGACGGGTTGGTGGACGGCGTGATGGCTGCCACGACGCCATAGGGTGCGGGCTCGGTGATCATCAGGCCGTGATCGCCGGAGGCGGCCTCCGGTCGCAGGATCTCGGGCCCGGGCGTCTTGTTGATGACGAGGAGGTTCTTCTTCACCTTGTCGGCGGCGCGACCGAAGCCGGTCTCTTCGACCGCGAGACGGGAGATCTCCTCCACGTTCTTGCGCATCGTCTGGCGCACCGACTCGACGATCGCCGCGCGCTGCGCGAGCGAGATCTTCTGGAAGGCGCGGTACGCCTCCTGCGCTGCGGCATGGGCAGCCTCGACGGTGGCGAAGGTGCCGGCGGGCATGCCGCCGCTCGTGGCAGTGGTTTCGAGATAAGGGGCGAACTTGCGGGCGCGCGGCGTCTCGGTGTCGTAGCGTTTCCAGCCGCCGCTGCGTTGCTCGTGCAGCTTCTGCAACACATCGCTCGAAATGGCGTCGATGTGCTCCTGGTCCACGCTCCGCCTCCGAGATCGATTGCTGCAGCTCTGCGCGACGTCAGCGCGCTGGGCTCTCGCGCCGCGACTTGTCGTAGGTGATGCGGCCGCCGACCTCGATCGTGTCGACGATGGCCATGATGCAGGCGTCGACTGGTCGGTCCTGTGTGACGTCGGTCATGCGTGCCGAGCTGCCGGCGACGTGCAGAACGACATCCCCGACACCGGCGCCGACGGTGTCGACGGCGATGGCCGTGCCGCCCTGGGGTCGCAGCTCGGCATCGAGGTTCTGCACCACGAGGAACTTGAGCCCCGTCATCTTGGGGTCTTTGCGGGTGGAGACCAGCGTGCCGACGATCTCGCCGAGTTGCACCTGGGCTCCTTACTTCTTGCGCGACACCGTCGCCTCGCCGCCGATGGGCAGCTGCTCGTCGAGCTGCGGGTGCGGTCTGGGAATGACATGCACCGACACGAGCTCGCCGACCTTGTTGGCGGCGTTGGCGCCGGCCTCGACCGCAGCCTTGACGGCGGCGACGTCGCCGCGCACCACGGCGGTGACAAAGCCGCCGCCCGTCTTCTCGTAGTTCACGAGCCGCACGTTGGCAGCCTTCACCATCGCGTCGGTCGCCTCGACGAGCGCGACGAAGCCGCGTGTCTCGATCAACCCTAGGGCCTCGGGACCGTTCATAAGTTCCTTCCCTCTCTGTCGCTTGCGCTCCGCGGATCGAGCCTTGCTGGAATGGAACGGCGCTTGTCGCCAAGCGCGACGGAAGTTAACAGAGCTTCTTCGGGGGTGTCAACGAAACGTGGAGGCGATGAGGCGTGTCTTTGGCGTGGCTCGAGCGAACGTCAGGCCGGAAAACGCGGCGGCGCGCTGTGGGCCCTTCACAGCGCGCAGGCGGGCTTGGAGCGGGGGCTTAGGCGGAATCTGGGGTTCCCAAGACAGGGCACTGAAGCCGCGTCGAATGTTCGAAAAAAATCGCCACCGAATTTGCCGGGTGCCGGACCGATGACGCGCAATCATCCTTAACTGCCGGATCGACCTGACAATCCCGGACAATCCAGGAAGCGATTTTGACTGGTGATTAACAAGTGCGATGCCACCCGCGCGCAGCGGAGGTGATTGCGCCGCGGAACGGAATGCAAAGCGTTGCCGATCAGCGGGTTGGCGAGAGCGCGCGGCTCGAGCCCGGGGCCGTGGCACGCTTCGGTCGTGGCGTCGTGATGTCTTCGACGGGCCGAATGGCCCCGAGTGTCGACGGCTGCTGCGCACTTCGACGCAGCGAGCGACGGTCGAGCGTCCCATCGCGTGCTCGCGAGGTCGCGTGTTCCTCGCCGCGGTGGAAGCGTGCCGCCCGCGGTCAGGTCACATGGGGCGGTCGCGGTTGGCGAAGGCGCGCCGGAAGGCGACCTCATAGGCCGGTGTGAGCACGACGCCGCGGCGCGACATCACGACGCGCGCCGTGTGCAGCGCGCGCTCGATCGCGTAGCGCTCGATGCCCGAGGGGCCGCACCAGCCGAAGGGAGGCACGAACTTGGGTGGGAAGCCGTAGGCGGCGATTTGGCTCGCCAGCCCGACGACGGTGCCGGTGTTGAACTGTGTGTTGATGGCGGTCTTGACGTGATCGGCGGCGACGAGGCCGATGAACAGGAGCCCGGTATCCACCAGCTCGCCCGCTTCCCACATCTTCACGCTGCCGTAGTTGTTCTTGAGGTCGCTGTTGTTGGTGTCGGCGCCGAAGTTCACCCATTCGGCGACGTAGGCGTGACCGAGGAAGCCTTCGTGCTGCTTGTTGCTCCAACCCTGGAGGATGCTGCCCTCCACCTCGCCGCCGAGCTTGCACACCGGGCCGAGGCTCGTGTTGCCTTGGATCTTCGTCCCCGCCTTGAGCAGGCAACGTGGGCCGACGTACGCGGGCCCGCGCACGACGACGTGCGGCTGGATGTCGGTGCCGGCGGAGATCGTGATCGGGCCCGACTCGGCGTCGAGGATGACGCCGGGCCGCAGGCGCGTGTCGGCTTCGACGCGGATGGCGCTTGGCTCGAGCCAGTGCACGCCGGGATCGACGCGCGCACCGGGGTCGATTCCCGCGCCCGGCCCTTGCGCGAAGTCGTCGATCAATGCGTCGGCATTCTTCTCCACCAGCTGCCACACGTGATCGAGCAATATCGAGCCATCGCGGTTCCAATCTCGACGCACATCGAGGTCGTGAAGCGGAAGCTGTCCGATCTGGCGCGCCAAGCGTTGGCGGAATGTTTCGGCCTCGGCCTTCTCGGCATCGACTGGTTGGAGCGTCGCGCGCAGCACTTGCGCCAACTTGGTGGCGGTGGCCGGCAGGCAGCGCGCAAAGACGAGTGTCTCGCCCAGGCAAGCAGCGAACTCACCCTTTGTCGCTTCGAACGACCGCTCGACATCCTGTCCGAGCGCCAGCAGACGCCCATTGATGAACACGGCCTCGCCGGGCTTGAACGTCTCGGCGGGAGCGAGCTCCGGCATTCCCGTCTCCGGGCCATGTGTTTCGGCGAGCAAGGGAGCGAGCTCGAAGCGCGGCAAGAGAACGAGGCGCTCCGGCCGGATGGCGGCGACGAACCTCTCGAGCAAGGTGCGCGCACCACAGCGCAGGTCGAAGACACCGCGCACCGCAGTCACGATGGAGAAGGCACGTTGCCCGGGATCCTCGAAGACCACGAGCGTGCGCACGAGATCCTCCCCGGACGACATCGACCTGCCGCAGCGATCTACGCGCGGCTCGCGATTCTAGAAAGAAGAAAGGGTGGTGGAGCTGACGGGAGTTGAACCCGTGACCTCTTGCATGCCATGCAAGCGCTCTCCCAACTGAGCTACAGCCCCACATCCAGCGGAGAAATGACCGCCGCGGCTGTGCGGAGGCACCGCGACCGCATCGACCCTAGCCGCCGGATGTGACGAGGTCAAGTGCCGGCTCGAGCCGCAGGACCTCATCAGGAATCGCTGCACGCCCACCCTGGGCCGCGTATGCATGTTGACGCTGAATCACCGCTTCCGTAGCCTCGCAGGCTCCAGTTGCTGTCGCTCGGGCCTTCCCAGTCGACGAGGACTAGCGCACGGCGATCCGGATGCGCATGCGGTCCGTTTTCGGATGCCGGCTGCATGATGCCACAAGGGCCATGGAGTCACGTTGCCTCGTGCCCAAAGGACTTCGAAGGAGAGCAGAATGAAGCATAGACAAATCGCGTTCATCGTCGGACTCATCGCCTGTCTGCATGCGCCCGCGATGGCGCAGCAGCCGGGCCTCGATCGGACGCAGCTCCCGATTCGCGAACCGCAGTATGCGCCGATCA
>DASRJO010000028.1:0-8942 GCA_035649435.1 Candidatus Krumholzibacteriia bacterium
CCGCCGCCGACGAGCGCTGGCACTGTGATCGTGTGATGCGGCGCGCGGAATGGACGTTCGACACGTACGGCTGACGCAGCTTCGTGCTGGCCACAGACGGACAGCACTTGACGCACATCGAGCGCCTCTTCGGGTGCGAGCGGCGGCAGAAGACCGGGAAGGCAACGCGCCAGCATGCTCTTGCCGACACCCGGAGGTCCGGACATGAGCACGTGATGACCGCCGGCGGCCGCGACGACGAGGGCGCGCTTCGCCATCTCCTGGCCGTGGATCATGGAATAGTCGAGCCCGTTCGGCGCCGCGGGCTCGGGCAGATTGGACGATGCGGCTTCTCGGGGTCGTGTTGCGCTCGAAGATTGCGTCTCGAGGCGCGAGGTCGCGGCCGAAGTCGACCGCCGCCGTCCCGCAGGCGGCAGGCGTCCGGTGAACTCCGCCGCCTCGCGCAACGTCGTGCAGCCGATGACCTCGAGTCCGGGCACCAACTCGGCTTCGGCCATGTTGTGGAACGGAACGAGCAGCCTGCGCACGCCGAGACGGCGCATGGCGATGGCGATCGGCAGCACACCGCGTGTCGGACGCAAGGCGCCATCGAGCGCCAGCTCACCGAGGACGCAGACTCCCGATAAATCCTCGCCCGCATACTGCTTCGAAGCCTTGAGGATGCCGAGTGCGATCGACAGGTCGAAGGCCGCGCCTTCCTTCGGCAGATCAGCCGGGGCCAGGTTGACGGTGACGCGCCGCTCGGGGACCTCGAAGCCACCATTGAGCAGCGCCGAAACCACGCGCTCACGGCTCTCGCGCACCGCCGGGCTCGGCAGCCCGACGATGTGGAAGGCGCGCAGGCCGCGCTGCAGGTCGACTTCGACCGCAAGCGGGATTCCGTCCAGCCCGTGGACCGCAGCCGACAACACGGTTGCAAGCATGGACCAGGAGGTGGTCGGGCGTGGCTTGTCGCTCCGTGCGAGCGCACGAACCGCGCCATCCCAGCGGCATCCGCGCTAGTGACCCTTGCCCTTCGACTTGCCGTTCGACTTGCCGTTCGATTTGCCCTTGCCGGACGACGATTCCGAGCCGCGCGGCGCGGCGTCCTCCGATTTCGACCGATGCTTGCCGGCGATCTGAGACGGGCTCTTCCCCTGCCGGCGCATTTGTAGGACCTCGCTCGGCCTCTGGCGCGAGTACTCCGACAGCGCGCGCAAGGTCGTGAAGCTCCGGATCTCGTCGTCGCTCATCCGCATGTCCTGTCGCGGATGCTTGCGCCAGTGTCCCCACGCCCGCCCGTACGGCGGACCGGGATCGCTCGGCAGGTCGACGTAGTAGATGTTGGTGTCCCGATGGCAACGATGCGTGATGTCGTACCAGGTGAGACCGCCGCGGCGCCAATCCAGGATGATTTCCAGGTCCATGTCCGCGACACGAGCCAGATGCAGCGCTACCACCATGTCGGGTTCGCTCATCCACTCGCTGCAGCCGACGACCACGTGATCGTCGGCATGGTAGTAATCGTTGTACAAGAAGCCGAACTCGAAGCCCGAGGTCCCGACGCGCACGCCGACGCTGGTCTCGCCGCGGGCGGAATGCGGCACGAGAGCGAGCGCAGCGAGCCCGACCACCAGGCCAAGAACGGAAGCTTTTGGGCCGTTCGAGAAACGCACGTCTACCTCCTCGATTCTGCTGGCGGAATCGAAGTGGCTCGATGCAAGGGACGATCCGGCCCGCGGCGGCCTGGTCGGATTGCAGGTGGAGGGCCGGCGATTTTCGGGCGACAGCGGTGCGTGTGGGGCATGAATGACATCGCCCTCCGCCGAGCGGAGGGCGACGGGATCGGAACCGAAGCAAACGACGGTCTAGGGACGATACAGCTCCTTGACCGCGGACCAGCTCTGATTCTCGACGGACACGGTGCTCATGATGTGCGCCCATTCCTCGTAGCCATCGTTGGTGGCGTAGTCGCCGCCGCTGGCACCGAACTTCGAGTACAGGTACAAATACTGATTATCGAGCCCATCGAAGGCGGCGGCGGGGACGTAGAGGAACATGTCGCCCGAGCCGCTGCCCGAGTTCAACGAGTAGTCGAGAAGCACACGGTTCCCCGCGCCCATGTCATAGACGAGATTCTCGGCGAACAGCGCGGCATTGCTGGAGAGCGCCGGATCGGCCGACGTATAGATCCTGAGTTCGTCCAGAGACAGCAGCGGGTTCGCGCTCGTCTGATTGATGTCGAGCAAGAAACGCATATAGAGTACGCCATCGAGCAAAACCGGCTGCAGCGCGCCCACCAGCAGCGAATGTGTCCACAGCCCAGGTTTGACGTCCACGAGATCCCCATCCAGCGGGCTGTGATCGGTGTTGAAGCCCTGCTCCGAGTCGGAGTTGGTGCTCATGCGGACGAATGGATCGATCACGCCCGTTCCCGCGGGCTGCGGATCGGACTGCAGGAAGAGAGCGGCCCCGATGAAGCCGGACGCACCCGCGGTGGTGAGATCCAGATCCGTCGCGCCCGCGGCGTTTGCGCCGACGAGCAGGGTCAAGAGCATGGGAACCAATGGCTTTTGGATCATGTCGAGCTCCTGGCGCAATGCATCCGAGCGGATGCGGTGTGCTACGAAAGTGCTCGATCGACCCAAGCCCTAGGGGAAGAGCGAAGAGCCGACGGCGGAGAACTCTCAAGAATAAAGGAATCGGTTCAGAATAAACAGTGCATGTTTTGCAGACGTTGACGCTTCAGCGTTCCCGTGAACCTCGCACGGGGCTTGGATCCTCGCGGCCAGGGCGCACCACCTTGTAATGCAGGAAAAGCTCGCCCGCAGGACTGGCATGGTGACTGAGCAAATCGAGCCGTGGCGACACCGCCGCGAGAAACCCAGCTCCTCCGACAGCGCCCGGTGCCGGACCTCCGAGCAGAACGGGGCAGAGCGTGAGGTACAGCTCGTCGATCAGACTCTGTTCGAGCAGGGCGAACACGAGCTCGCCTCCCCCTTCGACCAAGATCTCGGCGCAGCCACGCGCCTGCAGAATCTCGATCATCGGCGCCAAGTCGATCCTCCCCGGTGAACGGTCGGGCAGGGTGAGGACGCTGGCGAAACGTGCGACCTGAGCGGCACGCCCGCGGTCTGCGGTTCCCGAAGTGAAGACCAAGGGCTCCATGCCCGGTGTGCCGAAGAATCGGCTGCCCTCGACACGTAGCTCGAGCCCATGGGAGACCAGAACGCGGAGTGGCTGCGCGCTCTTCCCCGCCGCCCGGCGCGCATCGACGAGGTCCGGATCGGAGAGCAGGAGGCTGGGATCTTCGTCGCGCAATGTGCCGGCGCCGATGACGACGGCGTCGGCGCGGGCGCGCAACACCTGCATCTGGCGTTTGTCGGCGGCGCTCCCGAAGCGGAACTTCTCGCGCGCCACCGTCCCGATCTTGCCGTCGACGCTCGAGGCCAAGTTGACGAACACCGTCACCGCAAGACCTTCCACAGCTCGGCGACCGGTGTTTCGAGCTCGCTCACGATGTCGAAGTCGTGAATCGACTCCATGCTGGTGGAGTGGAGCGCCAAGGTGCTGCCCGCGAACTCCTCGCCGAGCACGCCGGCGACGGCGGAGGCGATCTGCCGCGTCGCATCTTCGATGAACTGCGGATCGCGGTGGGCACGGTAGACCAGGTGCAGCTCGAACTCGCGCGGCAGAGTGTTCTGCACACGGAAGACGCACCCGTCCACTGCGGCGAAGAGCGACTGGAACGGCAGCAGGCCGCTCAGATTTCGCACCTCGATGCGGGTCGTGCAACGCTGCGAATGGGTGAGCAGCGGCGCAATTTGCCCGAGCGCGGCATCGATGTCGCTGCGCGCCTGCTGCAACGCATGTTTGAAAGTCTGTTGCACGCAAGGGCACGCGGTGATGTGCTGAACGACGAACCCGGCCGATTCGCTCCATTGTCCTCGTTGCAAGGTGGCCGCTGCCGACAACCCGACATGTTCGAGCGAGACCTTGTCCTTGTCACCCTTCCAGCCTTCGACGCGTTCGAGGTAGCTGAGGGTGCCGCTGGCGCGCACTTCGGCGCCGCCGCCGTATTCCTTGGCTCGCAATTCTTCCGCCAGCCAGCGCACGTACTCCTGCAGCGACGCATGCACGACCTGCACGCCCTCGGCCAGCAGGCTGCCGATCCGCGAAGTGTGGATGCCGCGTTTGTCGGCGGGCACCTCGGTCAGGAGCCGCACGCACGCATCCAGGCTCACCTCGCGGCCCGAAGCGAAGGGGTCGCGCAGGCGCAACGGCACGTGCTCGCGCACCAGGCCGACGCGCGGCAAGCCGATGCCGATCTCGGGCCGCTGGTACGGGATGTCGTCGCCCGCTTCGTCCATGGCGCGCAGCACGTCTTCCGCCGGCACACCGAATGTCGTGGCAAAACCAGGTTGCGCACGCGGATCGAAGACTTTCGATTCCATCATTCATCCTTCTTTGTCGGGCCAAGGGAACACGTCATGCTGCGGGCACGACCCGCGGCACGCGGGCGGCTTCGGCCTCGTGGCGCTCTGCCGCACGGTGCGGTTTCGTGTAGCGCGCCAGCTGCGCATAGACCACCGGCACGACCACGAGGGTGAGGAAGGTCGAGAAGAACAGGCCACCGACGACCGCGATGCCGAGCGGACGCCGCGCCTCGGCTCCTGCGCCGAGACCGATAGCGATCGGCAGCACCCCGAAGATGGTGGTGAAGCTGGTCATGAGGATCGGGCGCATGCGGATCTTCGAGGCCTGCATGACCGCGTCGAGCAGCTCGTGGCCGCGCGCGCGCAGCTGGTTCGAGTACTCGACGATGAGGATGGCGTTCTTGGTCACCAGACCCACCAGCATGATGAGACCGATCTGTGAATAGATGTTGAGGCTCTGGCGGAAAACGTAGAGCGTGAACAAGGAGCCCACGAGCGCCAGCGGCACCGACAGCAGGATGGTGAACGGGTGCACGAAGCTCTCGAACTGCGCCGCCAGCACCAGGTAGATGAAGACCACGGCGAAGACGAAGGTGAAGTACAGCTTGCCGCTCGATTCGCGAAACTCGCGCGACTGACCGGCGAGGTCCTGCTTGATCGATTGAGGCAGCGCCGTCTCGGAAATGCGGTCGAGATCCGTGAGCGCCTGCCCGAGGCTCACTCCGGGCGCCAGGTTGGCCGTCAAGGTCGCCGAGCGCAGGCGGTTGAAATGGTTGAGCTCCTTCGGGCTCACGGTCTCACGCACGTGCACCACGTTCGCGAGCTGCACCAATCCCCCCGTGCCGCGCAAGTAGATGCCCTCGATGGCATCGGGCGTCGACCGCTGCTTCGAGCGCATCTGCGCGATGACGTCGTACTGCTTCGAGCCGCGCTTGAAATCGGTCACCACGCGCCCGCCGAGGAACGTCTCGAGCGTCGTGCCGATGTCGGTGACCGAGACCCCGAGCTGCGCGGCGCGATCGCGGTCGATGCTGATGTCGAGCTGCGGTTTGTTGAGCCGCAGATCCGAATCGAGGTTGATCAGATAGCCGAGCTTGTTGGCCTCGCCCATCATGGAGCGCACGGCCCCTTGCAGGTCGTCGTAGGTTTCGCCCTGCAGCACGTATTCGACTTGCGACGACGCGAACCGCCCGCCCAGGCTCGGCGGGTTGATGACGAAGGCGAGCACCCCGGGAATGGAAATGAGCTGCGGGAACAGCTCCTGGACCAGCTGTTGCTGCGACTTCTGGCGCTCGCCGCGTGGCTTGAGACGCAGGAAGACGAAGCCGTCGGTCACTCGGCCCGGCCCGCCGAAGCCGAGGCCGGTGGCGGTGAACAGACCGCCGCGTTCCGGCAGCGGCAACAGCCGGCTCTCCACCTCGCGCATGTACTTATCGGTGTATTCCAAGGTCGCGCCCTCCGGCGCCAGCACGATGCCGAATGCGATGCCGCGATCCTCCACCGGCACGAACTCGCGCGGCATCAGGCGGAAGATCCACACCGCACCGCCGACCAGCAGGATGGCGAGGCCGACGACCGCGGCGCGACGGCGCAGCGCGAACTCGAGCAGCCTGCCGTAGTTGTCGTGCAACGCACGGAAGAAGTTGTCGAAGCTGCGCGACGCCCAGTTGCTACCGCCACCGTAGAGCGGCTTGAGGAAGCGCGAGCACAGCATGGGCGACAAGGTCAGCGCCACGAATCCCGAGATCGCCACCGACACTGCCACGCACAGGCCGAATTCCCTGAACAGCTTGCCAACGTTGCCGGTCAAGAACGCCACCGGCACGAACACCGCTACCAGGGCGATGGTGGTGGCCAGCACGGCGAAGCCGATCTCACGCGAGCCGTCGAAGGCGGCTTGCCGGCGCGGCTTCCCCATCTCCATGTGACGAAAGACGTTTTCCAGCACCACGATCGCATCGTCGACGACGAGACCGATGGCCAGCACCAAGGCCAGCAGCGTCAAGATGTTGACGGTGAAGCCCATGAAATAGGCCACGGCGAATGTGCCGATGATGGATGTCGGGATGGCGACGGCCGGAATCATCGTCGCGCGGACGCTCTTCAAGAAGACGAAAATCACCAGGATGACGAGACCCGTGCCGAGGAGAAGCGTCTGCCACACCTCGTCGAGCGACTGTTGGATGAACGTCGACGAATCGTAGGCGACGTCGAGTCGCATGCCATCGGGAAGCTGGGCGGAGAGCTGCGGAAGTGCCGCGCGCACTTCGGTCGCGACATCCAGGGTGCTCGCCTTCGACTGTTTGGCGACGCCGAGACCGATGGCGGGCTGGCCGTTGTAGCGTGCCTCGGTGCGCTCGTCCTCGGCACCGAGCCTGACCTCGGCGATGTCGGCGAGGCGGACGATCTGGCTGCCGCTCTGGGCGATGACGAGGGCGCCGAACTCCTCTGGGCTCGCCACTTCGCCCCGCGTCCGCACCGCGAACTCGCGTTGGCTGCCCTCGACCCGGCCGCCCGGGATCTCGGCGTTCTCGGCCCGAATGGCCTTCTCCACGTCTTGCGTCGTGAGCCCGTGTGCGGCCATGCGTTGCGCATCGAGCCAGACGCGCATGGCGTACCGGCGTTCGCCGCCGATGAACACCGATCCAACGCCCGGCAGACGTTGGATGCGTTCCTTCAGCACCAAGTCGGCCAGCTCCGACAGCTCGAGCTGCGAGTGCCGTGTGCTCGACAGCGCCAGCCACAGGATGGGCTGGGCGTCGACATCCACCTTGGAGACGATGGGATCCTCGGCCTCGCTCGGCAGCTCGCCACGCACGCGCGCGACGCGATCGCGCACGTCGTTGGCCGCTTCGTTGTGATCCCGTCCTTGCTCGAACTCGACGGTGATCACCGCGCCCTGCTCGCGGCTGGACGATGTGATCGTCTTCACGCCTTCGAGCGTCGACAATTGTTCCTCGATGACCTCGGTGATCTCGGTCTCGACGACGCTGGGGCTCGCGCCGCGGTAGAAGGCGGTGATGGAAACGATCGGTGGATCGATGTCCGGGTACTCGCGCACCGGCAGTCGAAAGAGCGCGATCATGCCCAGCAACAGGATCGCCAGGCTCATGACGGAGGCGAGCACGGGTCGCTCGATGGACATCTCGCTCAGCTTCATGGCGTCCCTCCCTTGCTCGCGCCGTCACCAGCCGTGACGGCGGCGATGGGCATGGCCCTGGCGCCTTCGAACAGTTTCTGGTGACCGGCGCGCACGACCTGCTGCCCGGGCTCGAGCCCCGACAGCACTTCGACCACGTCGGAGAGCCGGGTGCCGAGCACGACGGGTGCGCGCGCTACCGTGCTGTCGGCCTTCAACACGTAAACGAGCGCCTGGTCACCCTCGACGAACACGGCCTCGGATGGAACGGTGAGCGCCATCTGCCGCTGCGCCAGCACTGCTTTCACGTCCGCCGACATCCCGGACCGGAACTTGTGGCCCGGGTTGGCGACGCGCGCGATGATGCGCACGCTGCGCAGGTTCGCATCCAGTGCCGGCTCGACGACGTCGATCTCGCCCTCGAGCGCGTAGTCGGGATATGCGGTCGTCGACACGCTGACGTGCACGCCAGGGATCAAGATCGGGACGTAGCGTTCCGGCGCCCAGAAGATGACGCGAATCTCGTCGAGTCGCGACAAATCGGTGATCGCATCACCGACCCGGAGGAATGCACCCGGGCTCACGCGCCGCGAGCCCACGACGCCGGCGAACGGAGCCAGGATGCGGGTCTTCTCGTGCCGCGCTTTCGCCACCGCCAGGTTCGCCTCCGCCACCTTGAGCGCGGCGAGGGCGTCGTCCAAATCCTGCGGCGTGCCTGCCTTCTGCTCCACGATGCTCTGCACACGTTCGTGCGTCACGCGCATTTGATCGCGCAACGCCTCGGCGCGCGCCAATTCGGCGGCGGACGTCGCATCGTCGAGCTGGGCCAGGAGATCCCCGGCGGCCACGGCGGCGCCTTCGTGGAACGGCAACGATTCGACGATGGCATCGATCTCGGCCACGACCTCGATGGCGTCGCCGGCTTCGATGCTGCCGACGGCTTCGAAGCGATCGGCGACGGGGCCCTGCACGACCGCTGCGGTTTCCACCGGCATCGGCGGCGGCGCGAAGTGTGCCTGCTGTTGCTTCGAGCATCCGGCGATGCAGACGACCCACGCCGCGATACACCCGAGACTCTTTGCACTCACTCGATTCACCTTTCGCTGCATGGCGGCTGTTCTCATGGCGACGACCGCGGCGGAAAGTGTCCCGCGGTCAACAGGCGCAGCGCCGCGGCCGACTTGGCGGCGCGGACGAGTGCCTGTGAATAACGTTGCTGCGCCGTGGCCACGTCGTCGGCCAGTCGCACGACTTCGAACGCAGTCTTGCGACCATTCTGGTACTCGAGCACACCGATGCGTGTCTGCTCGATCGCGGCCACGACGCCGCGGCGAGCGGCGGCGACACGCGGCGCGGCGTTATCGAGCTCGCGCTGTCGGTTGCGCACG
>DASRJO010000029.1:0-19576 GCA_035649435.1 Candidatus Krumholzibacteriia bacterium
TCTCGCGTCACGTTCTCCACATGCGCAGCCGGATGGTCGAGACCGTAGCGCACGAGGTCGCCGCCGCCGAGATTCTGCTCGATACGCGCCGCCACCAAGGTGTCGAGGAACGCGGCCACGGCCGCCGCCTCGCAGGCGGCCGACATCGGATGCGTGATCACCCAGTCCGTCTCGACGAGCTCGAGCCGAATTTGCGTGTCCCCATAGGAGAATCCCAGCTGCGCCACGTCGGCAGCTGCGATCGGCACCAGCCTGGCGATTTCGCTGCGCGCCTCGGCCGCGCTACGTTCGCGCTGGCGCGACCAAAGGACGAAGCTCCCCAAGCCCACCGCCAGCACCAACGCGATCCATGTGCCGCGAAATTTCATGATCCTCCTAGCAACACGTCAGCCGCGCCTGCGGCGGCGCAAGGTCGCCACCAGCCCCGCCAAGCCCACCGTGATCGGCAGCGCACCGATGGCCACCCAGTTGAACATGCGCAGCTGGGCCACTGTCATGGTGACCGAACGCACTCGGCCAGGCTGTGCGCGCACGGCGATGAGATCCTCGTCCTCGGTGAGCCAAGCGACGCTGTTGAGGAACAAGTTGCCGTTGCCCATCTCGTTGAAGCTCTGGTTGTTGGCGAAATCCGAATCGCCGAACACCACCATGCGCGCCTCGCTGCTATGGCTGCTGCCGGCGCCGCTCAAGGCTTCGCCGCTGCGCACCTCCTGCCCGGGAATGTGCGCCACCGCCGATTCGAGCTCGGGGTGCAACCCCTCGACGTCGAGCCGGCAGGCCATGGCGATCGACACCGGCCCGTTGAGATCGTTGACGTCGAAGCTCACCTGCGTGCCTTGCAAGTCCGTCTCCGCCCAGCTCTGCGGACTGGTGAATGCCAGCGACGCCATCTCGACCCCGCCGCTGTACAACTGCAGCCGGCGCACCGAGCGCACGCTCTGATAGTACGTCGGGGCTTCGAACTGTTTGGTGATCGCGTGCACGCCGTAACGATTGACCAACGGTGTGAGCGGCCCGCGGCCGAGCATCTGCCCTGTGGGACTCGGATCGACGACGCGATCGTCGCCGACTTGAACCCCCCAGCGTCCCACCCAGCCCTCCAGGTTGCTGCGGAACATCGGGTCGAAGAGCAAGAACAGCCGGCCGCCGCGCTGCAGATAGCGCTGGATCGCCTGGACCTCTTGATCCACCAGCCCCGATTTCGCGCCGGCGACGAGCAAGACGTCGCAATCCGCCGGGACCTCGCGCGCTTCCAGCAGCGCCAGCGTCGCCACCGCGTAGTTTTCGCGCTGCAACGCCAGCGCCATCGTCGAGTACCCGAAGATCCCCTTCTCCGTGATGCTCTTTTCGCCATGCCCGCCGAGGAAGTAGAGCTTCTTCTGACCGGGCCGCGACACCTTGATCAGCGCGTTGGTGATGTCCTCCTCGCCGAAAGTCCGCAGCAGCACGCGTTTGTCGCCCGCATCGAAGACCAGCGTACCCATCTGGCTGACACCGAATCGCTCAGCCAGCTCTGGGTTCTCGTTCATGTCCTCCATGCGAATGTGGAGGTTGCGGTTGCGGCGCGAGTATTCCACCAGGAGATCGCGAATGGCGTCGCGTTCGGCGCGTTCGTAGTACACGTAGATGTCGATCTCTTTGGGGATGCCTTCGAGCACGTTGAGCGTTTTCTCCGACAGCGTGAATTCGCCGGTCGACGACAGGTCCCAGCGCCAGGCACGCCGGTCCGCCATGTAGCCCACCAGGAACAGGATCACGAGCACCAGGAAGGACAACAGGAAGGCGTTGGCACCATAGCGTGTCGACCGCCGCCGCATGTACTGGGTGATGTTGCGCCATGACACCAGCACCGCCACGGTCCAGATGAGGCCGACAACCACGAGCAGACCCGAAGTCCAGCCCTCCCCGGCGCGCACGAGCGACAGCACCGCAGCCACCAGGAGGAGCAGCACGCCCGCGACGAGGAGAATGACCAGCTGGCGCTGCATTGGTGACGTGGCGCTCTTCGCTAAAGGCGTCGAGGTAGAACGGTGCTTGTGTTCCAATTCGACAACGACCTCCTAGCGGTAACGGAGCGATTCCAACGAGCGGAGCGTCAGGAACAAGCCGAAGAAGATGAAACAGACGTAGAACACGACGTGCTTGGTGTCGAGAACGCCCTTGGTGAAGTCCTCGAAGTGCGCCACCAGCGACAGCTCGTTCAACCAAGCGCCGATGGTGGATGTCGGATCTCCGAGCAACCCCGCCAGCCACAGCAACAGTGCGGCACCCAAGCCGCCGATGCCTGCGACCACCTGACTGCGCGTCAGCGACGAGATGAACATGCCGATGACCAGAAACGACTCGCCCTGCAGGAAGACGCCGAGAAAGCCGACGAGAACGCTCGGCGGGTGCGGGTTGCCGTGGAGGAAGAGGATCGACACGAGTCCGAAGGCCAACAGGAGCAGGAAGAGGAAAATCGTGGTCGACGCGAGGAATTTGGCCGCCACGATGGAGCGTTGCGACACTGGTGAGGTCATGAGCAGTTCCATCGTCCCGGCGCGGTGTTCCTCGGCGAAGCTTCCCATGGTGACGAATGGCAGGACGAAGAGCGTGATCGCACCAAGCGTGGCAATGAAGCGGCGCAGCAAGTACTGATGCACGTCTGCCGGGCCCACCTCCTGTCCCATGGCCACGAGGCGCTCGCGATAGAAGCTGTCGAAGGACAGGTAGTTACGCAACAGCGTCATGAAGAACAACCCGACGACGAGCAGGAACACCGTCGTCACTACGTAGGCAATGGGCGAGTTGAAGCTGCTACGCATTTCGCGTCCGTAGACTGCGGTGATCCCGTTCAATGCGCGCCCCCTTCGGCGCTCACGACACGCAAGTAGGTTTCTTCCAGGCTGGTTTCCTGCGCGCGCAGCTCGAGCAGCTGCCAGCCCTGCTGCACCGCGAACGCCGCCAGCCGGGCGCGCACCGCGGTGCCGAGTTCGCATTGCAGGCGAAAGCGCCGCTGCCCCGGGCTCGGCAGGCCTTCGACCGCGCGCACGCCGTCCACGCCGCGCAACGCCGCCGCCGCATCCTGTGCCGTCTGCACTTCCAGGATCAAGTTTTGCTGATCCTTGCCGCCGCCGTCCAGCTCGCGCAGGGGCTGCGACAACGCGATGCGCCCCTGATTGATGATGATCACGCGCTCGCAGGTCATGCTCACCTCCGGCAGGATGTGCGTCGACAGGATGATCGTGTGTTCGCCAGCCAGGCCTCGCACGAGCCGCCGCACCTCCACCACCTGCTTGGGGTCGAGCCCGGAGGTGGGCTCGTCGAGAATCAAGACGGGCGGATTGTGCAACACGGCTTGCGCCAGACCGACGCGCTGACGGTAACCCTTCGACAGCTTGCCCATGATGCGGTGCTGCACATCGCCCAGACCGCAGCGCTCGAGCGTGTCTTCCAGGCGCTTGCGGCGCTCCGAGCGCGGCACGAGCTTGATGTGCGCGATGAAATCCAAATACTCGCGCACGCGCATTTCCATGTAGAGGGGCGGGCTCTCCGGCAAATAGCCGATGTTGCGCTTGACCTCGTCGGCTTGCTCGAACACGTCGAAGCCGGCGATGCTCGCGGTTCCCGCCGTCGCCGGCTGGAAGCAAGTGAGGATGCGCATGGTCGTGGTCTTGCCGGCACCGTTGGGCCCGAGGAACCCGACGATCTCGCCCTTTTTCACCTCGAAGCTGACGCCATCGATCGCGCGCTTGCCCGGATAGATCTTGGTCAGTTTTTCCGCGACGATCATGCAGGCGACTCCCACTGCCGGTGGTTTCCTCGGCTCCGGTCGTCCGCCATTATAGGCGAGCGCCGCGGCCGCTTGCCAAGCGGAGCCCGCGACTCCGAGGTCGGCCGCAGCCGATCGGGTATATTGGATGAGTTCTGATGCGGGAGGTCCCTTGAGCGCGAGACCGACGGCGAGCTTGCACCTGAACGCCGGGCGCGAGTTCCGTGCCACACAGCGGCGCGTTCTTTATCTGTTGCAAGGCCTCGCCGCCCGGGGGCACCGCGTGCTGCTGTGTTGCCCACGCACCTCGGCCCTGTTTCGACGCGCCGGCGCCGCCGGCATTCCGTGCGCCGCACTGACCTTGCGCAGCAGCCTCGATTTTCCCTCGATCGTGCGTTTGGCCCGGCTGGTGCGAGACGAGCGCTTCGATCTCGTGCACGCGCACGATTCCCAGAGTCACCATGTCGCCCGGGCCGCGCGCGGGATGAGCGGCGAGCGCGCGCTCACGGCCAATCTCTTTCTCACCCATCACGAGCTCGCCGATGGCGGCACCGCCGGGGCGCGCGTGCATTACGACGACCCTGGCGTGCATTACATCGCCAGCTGCAAGCCGGTGCGCGATGGCCTGGTGCAGCGTGGGGCCGATGCCGCACGCATCGCGGTCGTCCCGGACGGTGTCGATGTTCCGGCGCTGCGGCTCGCCACGCGCCCGAGCACCGACCCCTGGGGCCTGCGCGCGCGCGGGCTGCGCATCGTCGGCACGGTGCTGCGCTCGGGCAAGGAGAAGAACCTGATGCCGTTGCTGGAGGCCTTCGCGTTCTTGCATCGGCGACTGCCGGACACGCACGTGCTGGTCGCCGGCAAGGCGAGCCCTGCGCTCGAGCGCGGTTGCCGCGACCTCGGCATCGGAGCGGCGGTCACCTTCACCGGCGTGCTCGACGACGCCGCCAGCGTCCATGCCGCGGCCCATGTCTTCGCCTACCTGTCCGACCCAGAAGGCACGGCCACCACCTTGCTCGAAGCCATGGCGGCCGGCACACCCGTCGTGACCACCGCCGTGCCGAGCGTGCTCGGAATCGTGCGTCACGGCACCTCCGCCCTGGTGGTGCCGCCACGCGACAATCAGGCGCTGGCACAAGCGCTCGAGCTCGTGCTCGCCCAGCCGGAGCTCGCCGCACGTCTCGTGCATGGCGCCGCCACCGTCGCCGAACAGCATTCGGTCGAACGCATGGTGGATGCGACGCTCGGCGCCTACCGCAGCCTCGGCCAGCTCGAGGCTGCCCGTCCCGACAGCCCACGCCCATGACTGCCTTCGTCAAGATGCACGGCTGCGGCAACGACTTCGTCGTCCTGCGCCACGCCGATCTCGAAGCTCTCGCGCTCGCGCCCGAAGCGTTCAGGGCCTGCGTGCGACGTCTGTGCGATCGCAACTTCGGTATCGGCGCCGACGGGTTGTTGAGTTACGACGTCACCTCCCCCACGCACCTCAGGATGCGCTACTGGAATCGTGATGGTTCACGCGCCGAGATGTGCGGCAACGGCGCTCGCTGCGTCGTGCGCCTGGCATGGCAACGCGGTGAAGTCGTGCCCGAGCTCGTGCTCGAAACCGATGTCGGCGCACACGTCGCCACGGTGCAGCATGCCGCCGCGTCGACGTCGGTGGAAATCGACATGGGGCCTGTGCGCTGGGATGCCGGCGCCATCGGGCTCACTCAGCACGCCGAGCTCATCGACGCTCCTCTCCGCGTCGGCGATGCGACGCTGCGCGTCACCGCGTGTTCGGTGGGGAACCCGCACGCCGTCGTCTTCGTCGGCGATCGCTCGCTGCTCGCGGCGGTGGACCTCCTCGCGACGGGGCGCGCGCTGGCGGAGCATGTCGCGTTTCGCCAAGGCGTCAACGCCAGCTTCGTCACCGTCGAGTCCGGGGATTTGCACCTGCGCGTCTACGAACGCGGTGTCGGGCCGACGCTCGCCTGCGGCAGCGCCGCCTGCGCCGCCCTGGCGGCAGCCGTGCGCCATCGGCTCGTGCCCGAGCCTGTGGCGACGGTGCACTTGCCAGGGGGCACGGTCGAGGTCCGGCAAGACGGGTCTCGGCATGTGTGGCTGCGGGGACCGGCGGCAATCGTCGCCGAAGGGCGGCTCGCATCCGAGCTTCTGTCGACTTGAACAGCGCTGCGGGTCAGCCGCCGCCGCGCTCACCGCGCAGGAACTGCTGCAACGTCGCCATCTCCTCGGCGCTGCCGATGAACAGCGGCGTGCGTTGGTGCAGGTCCTGTGGCTCGATGTCGAGGATGGCTTGCTCGCCGTCGGTGGCGGTGCCGCCGGCCTGTTCGGCGACGAAGGCCAGCGGGTTCGCTTCGTACAGCAATCGCAGTTTGCCGTGCTGCGCTTTCGCTTCCTTGGAGTCCGCCGGGTAGAGGAAGATGCCGCCGTACACCAGGGTGCGATGGAAATCCGCCACCAGGGATCCGACGTAGCGCGCACTGTACGCAGGCCGGCCGTTCGCCGGATCGCCCTTGATGTGGTCGACGTACGCCCGCACCTGCGGCGTCCAGTAGCGAAAGTTGCCCTCGTTGGTGCTGTAGATCTTGCCGCGCTTCGGCAACTGGATGTCCGGGTGCGACAGCAGAAACTCGCCGACGCTCGGATCCAAGGTGAAGCCGAAAACGCCGTGCCCCGTGCTGTAGACCAGCATCGTGCTCGGACCGTAGACGATGTAGCCGGCGCACAACAACTTGCGCCCCTTCTGCAGCAGGTCGCCGAGCGTGCCGTCCTCGCCCTGACTGGTTTTGCGGTGAATGCCGAAGATCGTGCCGATGTTGACGTTGGCGTCGATGTTCGACGAGCCGTCGAGCGGATCGAACAAGAAGACGTACGGCCCCTTCTTGTGCGGCTGCGGAATCGGGATCGGATCGGCCATTTCCTCGGACGCCATGATGCACAGGTGCCCGGTGTGGTCGAGCGCTTTGACGATGGTGTCGTTGGCGAAGTCGTCGAGCTTCATCACCTGCTCGCCCTGGACGTTCGAGTGGCCCGCCTGGCCCAGGATGTCGACCAAGCCGGCTTTGTTGACTTCGCGTGAGATGATCTTCGCCGCGATGGTGAGCTCGAGGAGCAGACTGGTGAACTCCCCGGTCGCGTCGGGATAGCGTTGCTGGCATTCGACGATGAAGCGCGAAAGCGTCATGCCGCGGAGACTGGCCATACTTCGACCTCGGGCGAAAACGTGGCGCACCGGTCGCGGGCAGTATACGTGTGCGTCCGGCCCGGCTCAATCCAGCGTGCGACCGGTGCCTGGAACGACGCCGGTCATGACAGGCGCCGCAGGTGCAGACCCTTGAGATACTCGCCTTCCAGATGCGACACGTTCACCGGGTGATCGCTTCCTGCACTGAGTTGCGCCAGCACCTGGGCACGCACACCGGCGTTGGCCGCCGCTTCGAACACCGACATCTTGAACTGCAGCGCGTCGACGTGCTGCGAGCATGAGAAGGTGAACAGTTCGCCTTCGGGGGCGAGCAATTGCAATGCCATGAGATTGATGTCCTTGTAGCCGCGCCGCGCGGCGTCGACCTGGTGCTTCTTCTTGGCGAAGGCGGGAGGGTCGAGCACCACCAGATCGTAGCGCTCACCAGCCTGGCGCTTGGCGCGCAGCACGTCGAAGACGTCGCCGTGGACGACGGTTCCGGTGTCGAAGCCGTTGCACTGCATATTGCGCTGCAGCAATGCCAGCCCGGCTTCGCCGCTTTCGACGCTGGTGATCTCGGATGCGCCACCGGCGGCCGCCGCCACCGAGAAGGCCCCGGTGTAGGCGAAGCAGTTGAGCACGCGCCGGCCACGCGCACGCTGGCGCACGCGCGCGCGATTGTCGCGCTGATCGAGATAGAAGCCGGTCTTCTGACCGCTGTCCGGCTGCACGAGAAAACGCAGGCCGTTCTCGCGGATTTCCACCTCGGTTGGCAGAGGTTCGCCCCAGAGCACGCCCTTGCGCGACGGCAGGTTCTCTTCGCGGCGGATCGGGACGTCGCTGCGTTCGAAAATGGTGCGCGGCCCGAGCTCTGTGACCAACAAGTCCACCAGTCGGTCGCGCAGACGATCGGCCCCCGCCGTCGTGAGCTGCATGACCACCACGTCGGCATAGCGATCGACGATCACGCCGGGCAGGAAGTCGCCTTCGCTGCACACGACGCGATAGGCGTCGGTGTCGGCGCCGACGAGACCGCGGCGCAATGCCACGGCCGTGCGCACACGCGCCTGCAACAGCGCACCGAGATCGTCGATCTCCTCCCAGGCCAGGAGGCGCACCGCCAAGCTCTGCGCCGGATTGGCGTAGCCGATGGCGACGAATCGCCCCTCGGAGTCTTCGACACGACAGAGACTGCCTGGCTCGAGCAGAGGGATGTCTTCGAACGCACCCGAGAACACCCACGGATGCCCGGCGCGGGCCGGACGTTCACGACCGGATTTGAGGCGCAGAACGGGAAGCACGAGCATGATCCTCCGCGTGATTTATTCGCCGCGATAACGTGGCGGGCGTTTCTCGGCGAAAGCTGCCAAGCCCTCGAGCCGGTCGCGCGTCGGCAGCAACGTGGCGTACGCCGCGGCCTCGGTGTCCAATCCGGCCGCGAGCTCCACATCCTGTGCCGCATCGATGGCTCGCTTGGCTGCGCGCACGGCAAGCGGCGCGTTGACTGCGATCCGCACCGCCCACTCGCGCGCGGTCTCCGGCAACACGGCTCCGGCAACGACGGCGTTGGCGAGACCCATCTGTAGCGCTTCGGGCGCGGCAATCCGCCGCGCCGACAGAATCAACTCTTTGGCACGCGCAGCGCCGACGACGCGCGGCAATCGCACGGTGCCCCCGGCGCCTGGCATGATGCCGACGCCGACTTCGGTGAGACCGACCTCGGCATGCGCGGCGAGCAGCCGCAGATCGCAGGCGAGAGCGAGTTCCAAGCCGCCACCGAAGGCGACGCCGTTCAGTGCCGCAATCGTCGGAAACGGCAAGCTTGCCACCGCGGCGAAGGTGCGGCGAATGAGCTGCAGATATTCCTCGACCTCGCCGAGCGACATGCCGCGGCGCTCTCTCAAGTCGGCACCGGCGCTGAAGGCTCGATCCCCCCGCCCGGTGAGGATGGCGCAGCGAATGGAACCATCACGGCGCGCCGATTCCACCTCGCGCTCGAGCGCGGTGAGCAGCGGCCTGTTCATCGCGTTCAAGGCTTCGGGGCGGTCGAGCGTCCAGATGAGGACATGCTCTTCGCGCTGGCTTTGGATCAACGGCGCAGCTTTTTCCACACCACTCACTCTTTCTCGTCCACATGGTGCCGGAGGCGTTGCTGGATCTCGAAGGCGATTGACGAATCTGCGACGATAGTCGTGTCGGATTGCCCCGGCAACCGCGGCCGCTCTGGATCGAGCCGCCGTGGGAGCCCGACTCCGTACCATCCGGTCTCGGGGCATCCAAGAAAAACGACTATATACCAATCAGTTACAGAGCGGTCCCCGGGCCCCACCCTTGCATGCCCCCGAGGTTTGCCGAATACTGCGGTCGGAGGCTCCATGCCCCAACAAGGACAGGTGCAGCTCGCACCCGAGGTTTTCCTGGATCGCCTCCTCGATGACCTGCGCGTGCCGGGGAAAATCCTCGTCGCGACCCACGACAATCCGGACCCCGATTCGCTCGCCTCCGCGCTCGGACTCCAGGCGCTGTTCGGGGCCACGCTCGGCCGCGAAACCGTGATCGGCTTCGGCGGCATGGTGGGCCGGGCCGAGAACCGCACCTTGGTCGAGACCTGTCAAATCCCGCTCGTCGCTCTCGACGACATCGACTACTCCAATTTCAGCACGCGGGTGCTGGTCGATGCACAGCCGGACACCGGCAACAACTCCATTCCACCGGATGTCGGCTTGGACCTCGTGGTCGATCACCATCCGTTGCGCGAGCACACGCTGCAACGCGCGCGCTGGGTGGACGTGAGAAGCGATTTCGGCGCCTCCGCCACCATCGTGGCGCAATACCTCATGACCAAGAACGTCGAATTCCCGGCGCTGCTCGCCACCGCGTTTCTCTACGCGCTGAAATCGGAGACGCAGGATCTCGGCGTCCACGCCAACGAGATCGATCGCTCGGTGTATTTGCACTTGCTGCCGCGTGTCGATGCGCGCGCGCTGTTCGAGATCACTCATCCCAAGGTGTCGCGCGAGTACTTTCGCATTCTCGGGCGTTTGGTGCGGCAAACGCAGCTCTACGGCAAAGCCGCCGTTCTCTACATCGGGCGCGTGTCGAACCCGGATCTGGTGGCCGAAATGGCCGATCAGCTCATGCGTTTGCAAGCGATCGAGTGGGCGCTGTGCATGGGAACCTTCGCCAACGAGTTCTTCTTGTCGATGCGAACCAGCCACGAAGGCGGCGGCGCCGGCCAGATGATTCAGCGCGTCGTGCGCGGCCTGGGCCGCGCCGGAGGGCACGGGATGATGGCGGGCGGTCGCGTGCGCTCGGTGCCGCGCGATCGCAAGTCCAGGCAGGACCTGGCCGGCATGATGCGCGACCGTTTCCTGGCCGAGCTCGATCTCGGCGCCACACAGCCGCGCAGCATCCTCGATCACTGAGATGCCCAGTCAATCGATGTAGACGAACGCGCCGCGATTCTTCGGTGGCGGCGCTCTGTCGACACGCCGCCGCCGGGCGCGATAGCGCTCCTGTTTTTCGGCGAAGTAACGCGGATCGCGCCGCGCCTTGTCCGCGGCGAAAGCGGCGTTGCTGCAGGCCTTGCTGCAGAAACGTCCGCCGCGTTCGCTCCAGACGACGCGCGGGCACTGGTGCAAATCTGCCGTGGCCAGCATTCGCTCGATCCCAGCATGGGCGGCGAAGCGGGCTTCCCAGGCACCCGGCCAGGCCTCGGTTGCGGCGGGACCGGGTCGGACGCCGTGACAGCGCCGTGCTGCTGTCTGCAACCATGCCGACGGAATGCTCAGCAGTTGCAGGAGGGAAGTCGAAAGCAGCGACTCGAATGGCTCGACCAGCGAGCCGCTGCGCCGGCGGGCGACGAACTGGGGCATCCCCAACTCGCTTGCGGGCTCATCGCCAAGCTCCGACCCACGGTTCTCCGCGTTCAACGTGACAGTCGCGAGCCACTGCGACACGGGCTTGGCTTCGTCTGGAGCGAGCTCCGACGCCAGCAAACGTGCCGCGCAGACCGATCGCAGCACTTGCGCATCCCTGGAGAGTCGCTCTCCCGCCACGGCTTCCAGCCTCGATCCACCCTGCGGGTGAACGGCCCCGGTTGGCCATTCGAGCGCTCGATTCAGGACATCGACCCACAACATGGGACTCCTCCTCCCCTCACCTCATCCCGGTGCCATCCAAGTTGCAGCGGGTTCGCGCTGTCAAGCACCGATCGCGTGGAGCATTTCGGTCAGTGGGCCTCCCCCTTGACGCGCCGGATGGCGTAACCGATGATTTGGTCAAGGAGTTACCGATGACGAAGCGTTCCATGGTGGCGTGGACCTTGGGCTTGATCCTCTCGGGGCTCACCGGATCGTTGCACGCCGCCGCACCGAAGATCGGTCCGGCGCAACCGGCGTACCTGCAATCCAGCACTCGGCTGCCCGCGCCCCGTTCGATCGCACAAGACGACCTCACCCTGTCCTGCTTCGAAGGATTCCTCTCGATCTTGCTCAACGTCGGATGTTTCACCACGGTCAATCCTTCGCAGCCTGGCGACTGCCGTTCGACCGCGGGAGACTTCATGGTGCAGTACGTCTTCCCCGACGTCGCCATCCCGCACCGCGTTGTCGGCTTCGGCTTCCTGAGCAACGACGGGTCGACGATCTTTCCATCCGCAGGCGTCATCCAGATTCCCATCGTCCAAGGGTTCGCGCGCTATCCGACGCCGGCGGAGCTCGCCAACTTGTCGGCGCAGATGATCTCGTCGGTCATCGACACCACGGTGGCTTTCGTCGACGTGCAGAGTGAAGAAATCAGGGTGGAGCCCGGGGCCAACACAGCGCTGATCCTGGCGCTGCAGTTTCCCACCAGCGGTCTTTTGGAAAACACGATTGGCGTCGGACCTGGCATCGCGGCGGATGGCGATTATCCCGACCAGACCTGCGATCGCTTCACAATCGACGGCGGCGCCACCTGGTTCGAACCGTTTCCGTGCACCGAGGGGGATCCACTCTGCGATCCTGTCGATTGGGGCTTCGTCGTCCTCCTCGAGCCCATCGTGGGCAGCGTCTCGCAAGCGAACTGGACGCAGGTCAAGGTCCTGTTCCGAACCCCCTGAGGACCAAGGCCCCCAGCATCATGGTCCGCACTCGCGCGCTGCTCGTTGCACTCATGATCTGCAGCGTCGATGCAGCGCCTGCTGCTCCAGTGCATCCTGCGCGCCTGCGCCCAAGCTTCCGCATGCGGCTCCGCGGAGGCGGCGAGTTCTCTGCGTCCACGATTCTCGCGGACACTATTTTCACCTGCTTCGAGTCCACGTCGTTGGTCTCGGCCGTCAACCCAGGCTGCTTCGTCACCTTTTCGCCACCCCAGCCCGGGGATTGCTCGACACGCACGGGGCATTTTCTCCTGCAATCGATCACGCCCACGCTCCCCGTCTCGCACCGCGTGCGCGGCATTTCCTTTCGCAGCAACGACGGCGCCACCGTGTTTCCGAGCGCCGGGGTCATCTTGTCCGCGCTCGATGATCAGGGCCACTTCCTGCTCCCCGATGCGAGTCAGCTGGCCAGTTTACAAGCGCAGCAGATCACGAGCAGCGCCGACACTTCCTGGGTTCATGTCGATCTCGATGCCGCGGGCATCGTCGTGCCGGCCGGAAGCGACATGGCCATCCTCGTCGCTTTGCAGTTCCCGGATGGCGAACAGCTCACGGCGCTCGGCAACGGACCGGGGATCGCCGTGGATGCCGCCCTGCCGGACAGCGATTGTGATTTCTTCACCATCGATGGCGGCGTGACCTGGATGGCGCCCTCCTACGATCCGCTGGACCCGCTCGCGACACCACTCGATTGGGGTTTCGTTCTCCGGCTCGAGCCGATTACACGTGCGGCTTCCGCCACGTGGTCATCGGTCAAGGCGCTCTATCGCTCGCCGTGATGTGTGTCAGCCGCAAATGACTGACACTCAAGGGGATCGCTGCAATCGCCATTCGTGCAAGTTCTCGTAGCGCGATCCGCCAGGCGAAAGATGGCTTCGGACCAGACCAACCCACGGGTGCGGAACGGGCGGCGAGGCCCAGGAGACCGGGAGCGACAGCGCCGCGCGGAGTGGTTCGGCGAGCCTCGCGCCCTCCGCTCGCACCCGCCCGAGCGTGAGATGAGGCTTGAAGCGCTTGTCATCGGCGTCCAGCCCGGCTCCTCGCACAGCGGCGCGAACGGCTTGCGCCAGGACCTCGAGTTCCCTCCCGGCAGCGTGGAGGCCGATCCAGATCACGCGTGGACGGCCCCGGCTTGGGAAAGCGCCGATGTCGCCAAGCCCCAGCCTCGGCACGGGCACGCTGCCGAGACAGACACCGAGGGCCTCCTCCAGTTTCAGCCGCGGCGTCTCCTCGACTTCTCCCAGGAACGCGAGCGTGAGGTGGAAGGCGTGTGGGCCCACCCAACGCACCTCGTCGCGAGTGTCCGCCGAGCGCAGGTGTTCCTGCGTCTCCTTCACCTTCGCCAGGACGCGCGGTTCCAGATGCAGGGCCACGAAAAGTCGCAATCGTATCCGCCTCCGAAGCCATCCTAATCCGCGGACGCCCCGAGGGTGCTGGTGTCGGCCAGACCCACGTCCGCCACCAGGCTTGACGCCCTGATCTAAATTCGTATATTTACATATACGAATGGATGCACCGTCCGCACTCGCTGGGCTGTTCAAAGCACTTGCGGATCCGTCCAGGTTACGGCTCCTGCGTCTCCTGGATGGAACCGAGCTCCGAGTCCAGGAGCTGGTGGAGGTTCTCGGCCTGGCGCAACCGACGGTGTCGCGGCACCTCGGGATCCTGTACCGAGCAGGGCTCCTACGTCGCCGCCGGGAGGGCGGCTGGCTCTTCTACGGTGTGGACTGGAACTCGGGCCGACTGTCGCAGAGCGGTCTGGGGGAGTCCGTTCGCAAGCGCTTGCAGGACGCGATCCTCGGCCCGGACGAGCTGGACAGGCTCGACCGCTGCCTGGAAGCCAGGGCTGCGCGCAGTCGGGAGTTTTACGCGCGCATGGCCCCGCAGTGGGAGGGGCTGCGTGCGGGTCTCGAGATCGAAGGGTTGCAGCTCCGACTGTTGGGTGGGGTCCTGCCGCGGACGCTGGACATCGTGGATGCGGGCACCGGAACCGGTGCCTTGCTGCCCGCACTCGCGAGCGCGGCGCGCCAGCTGATCGGTGTCGACCAGTCGCCGGAGATGCTCTCCGAGGCGCGGCGCCGTCTCGAGGCTGCACCGGTGCCCGGAGTGCGCTTGCTGCGCGCCGACATCGGCCAGCTGCCGCTCGCCGATGACTCGGTCGATGCGGTGTGTTCGACCTTGGCGTTGCATCACGCGGCCCGGCCCGCAGCCGTGGTCGCGGAGTTCGCGCGCGTCGTGCGCCCCGGGGGCGCGGTCGTGCTGAGCGATCTCGTCGAACATGACGAGGAATGGATGCGCAGTGAGTTCGCCC
Source organism: Candidatus Krumholzibacteriia bacterium (assembly GCA_035649435.1). GTDB lineage: Bacteria > Krumholzibacteriota > Krumholzibacteriia > DASRJW01. Next base: position 14,390 of record DASRJO010000029.1, read on the forward strand.
ATGTCTGGCTCGGATTCGCCGAGGATGCGGTGGCGAGCTGGTGTCGTTCCGGCGGGCTCGACCGCATCGCGTCGCATCGTTTGAATCGCCGTCGCTCGGGGGCGGGACGTTTGCTGCCGGATCTTTTCGTGCTCTGCGCGCGCAAGCCCGTGGATTCCCGCGCCGCCGAGCCCATGTTTACATCGGTCGAACCATGAAGAAACGCGAGGCATGACGATGAACCACAAGATCGCCAATCCTGATCTGGCCGAGCTCGGCCGCCGCCGCATCGAATGGGCCGAATCGCGCATGCCGGTAATGATGGCCTTGCGCCGGCGCACGCAAGAGACCAAGCCGCTGCGCGGCATGCGGATCGCGGGCTGCCTGCACGTGACCAAGGAAACCGCCGTTCTCGTGCGCGCGCTCCGCGCCGCCGGCGCCGAAGTGTCGTGGAGCGGATGCAATCCGCTGTCGACGCAGGATGACGTGGCCGCGGCACTCGCGGCAGAGGGCACCTCGATCTTCGCCTGGAACGGGATGAACACCGACGAGTTCTACTGGTGCATCCGCAAGACGCTGGAATTGCAGCCGACCCTGACCTTGGACGACGGCGCCGATCTCATCTTCACCGTGCACCACGAGCGCAAGGATCTCGCCAAGCAGATCCTCGGCGGCACCGAGGAAACGACGACCGGTGTGCACCGTCTGCGCGCCATGGCCGGTGATGGCGCTCTCCTCTACCCGGTGATCGCGGTCAACGATGCCGAAACCAAGTGGGACTTCGACAACGTCTTCGGCACCGGGCAGTCCTCCGTCGACGGCATCCTGCGGGCGACCAGCGTGCTGCTCGCGGGCAAGAATTTCGTCGTCGCCGGCTTCGGCCACTGCGGTCGCGGTGTGGCGATGCGCGCACGCGGCATGGGAGCCCAGGTCATCATCACCGAGGTCAGCCCGACCGCGGCGTTGAAAGCGATCCTGGAAGGCTTCCGGGTCATGCCCATGGAACAGGCGGCGCGCATCGGCGACATCTTCATCACCGCCACGGGAATGCGCGACGTCGTGCGCGACAAGCACTTCGCGCTGATGAAAGACGGCGCCATCATCTGCAACACGGGGCACTACGACGTCGAGCTCAATTTGAACGAGCTCGGGGCGATGGCGCGCTCGGTGCGCGAGGTCCGGGCCAACAACGAAGAGTACACCCTGCCGGATGGCAAGCGGATCTACGTGCTGGCCAAGGGCCGACTGGTGAACCTGGCGGCTGCAGAAGGCCACCCTTCGGAAGTCATGGACATGTCCTTCGCCAATCAGTTCATGTCCATGCTGCGACTGTGCACCGAGGGTTCCACGCTCGAGCACAAGGTGTATGATATAAGTGCCGCTCAGGACGCCGAAATCGCGCGCTTGAAGCTCGAGACGATGGGCATCGACATCGACGCGCTCACGCCCGAGCAGGTGCGCTACGCCACCGACTATTCCGCCGGCACCTGAACCCGAGCCGGCACAGGGGCCGCCATGAGGGATGGAGACGATCGGCCGCAGGCACCCATGCTGCTGCGCTTGGTCGCCTTCGCGCTCGACGGCATGTTCGCGGTGGTGCTGGTGTTCGTGGCGCGGCTCGCATTCTCCCCCGCGGGCACCACACCTTGGGAATCCGCGCGCGCGCCGTTGGACACGCGGGTTTTTCTGGCAGTGGCGTTGCTGCTGGTGCTGCGCGACGTCGTCTTCTTCGCCAGCCCGGCGAAGTGGCTTCTGTGTCTCCGTCTCGAGCAGCCCGACGGACAGCGGCTGCCCTTTACCCAGCGTTGGTGGCGCGCACCGTGGTCGATTCTGCCTTGGAGCCTCGCCCCGCAACGTTGGCAACGTCGCCAACGATGGCGGGTGCGCACCTACGTCCCCAGCCGTTTCGGACTGGCGCTGCGCACGGTGTGCACCGCCAGCGCGGCAATCGCCAGCGTCGGCTGGGCGCTGGTGACTTTGCGCCCCAGCATTTCCAGCCCCGCCGCCGAGACGCTGGTCGCGAGCCTGGTGCGCGACGACGTGCAATTGCGGCGGACCCTCGGCGAACCGGTGGTGGCCGACATCCGCAGCATCGCGCGGCGTGGCGAGGTGTGGATGCCCGGCACGGCCAGTTTCCAGCTGCGACTCCAAGGTACGCAGGCGCGACAGCAGATGCGGGTGCTCGCGCGTCGTGTCGAAGGCGAGTGGGCCATCGAAGAGCTGAGCGAGATCGAAATCCACTCGATGCGCGACAGCGCCCAGGTGGCGGAGCGCTGATCCTCCACGCCTGCCCGTTGCGCGGCCCTGGTGCATTCCCCTATCTTCCGTGCAGACATCTTCCGCCACGGGGACACGTGGCCCGAGCTCGCAATGACTCCGCCGACCAGGAGGATCCGCGATGAGCCAGCAGGTGGGAACGGCAACCGACGCGAACTTCAAGTCCGAGGTCGAGGACTCGACCGTCCCGACGCTGGTGGATTTTTGGGCCCCCTGGTGCGGACCCTGCCGTGCCATCGCTCCGATCGTCGAAGAGCTGGCCCGCGACTTCTCCGGGCGGCTCAAGGTCATGAAGATGAACGTCGACGAGAACCCGCAGATTCCGATGAACCTGCACGTGACCGGAATTCCCACCGTGTTGTTGTTCAAGAACGGGCGAATCGTCGATCAGGCCGTGGGCAGCGCGCCGAAGCGGATGTTCGTCGACATGATCGAGAAGCATCTCGACTGAATCTGCAACCGGGAAAAGTGACGATCACGGCGACGACGGCGCCGACTGCGGCGCCTCGAACTTGTAGATGAGACGCACCTCTCCGGGCTCGGCGAACCCTGCACGCTCGGCGGGGCTATACCTCGAGCTGCGGGCCGCAGCGAGCGCCGGTGCAGCGAAGATTTGTGCGGTCGCCTGTTCCACTCTCGCATCCAGGATCTCGCCAATCCGGCCCACGCTCACCACGATCTTCACCTCGCCAGATTCCGTCGCCTCCGGCGGGTAAACCGCCTGCACCTGATCCAGGACGGCAGCGGGTTTGAAGTCGGCATCGGCAGCTTGTGCTTGCGGCTGTCCTACCGGCCTTCCCCCGAGCTTCGCGAGCTTGCTCTTGTCCTTGTCATCGAGGTTCATTCCCAGAGGTGGCACCGTGTAGCGACCGCGTTCGGCTCGCTCCAGCACCTGGAACAGTGCGGTGCGGCCGCGCCACTCCCGTGGTGAGCTCCAACCGCTGTCGGGAAGTGCAGCGATCTGGGCCCGAATGCCTGCCTCGAGCTCGTCCAAGGCATATTCACGCCGGCTCTCTTCCACTTTTTGAATGCCGAGCTTCTTCGTCGCCACCTCGAGACTCTGCCCGTCGTGCAGCAAACGCTCGAGCTCAGGCACCACTTGCGGATCCTCGATCAAGATCTGACGGCAGCGCACCACGACGACGACATCGGTGCTGTCGACGTACACGGGTGCCATGGGTTCGAACGGCATCCCGGCGGCGAGGCTCTCGGCCGGCGCCGGTTGCGGCGCCGTAGCCGCCTCTCCCACCCGCGGGACGTCCTCGAGTGGCCAAGGATCGAGGGGATCGGTGGGAGGCTGGACGCGGCCCAACCATGGCTTCGCAGTCTGCACCGATGCGTCTTGCTGCGCTTGCGCGACGGTCGCGCACAGTGCGAACCAACAAGTCCACGCGATCCTCGACGACGCTCGCAGCGGCGTCCTCCTGTGGGGATCGCATCGTTTCATCGCACTTCTTCCGGCTCCGCACGCGTGGTGCGCTGCGGAGATGTTGCCCGCAAGCGCTGCACCACCGTCGTCACCTTGCCGATCACGTAGTCCACTTCCTCGACGCTGTTGAACCGCCCCAGCCCGAACCGAATCGAGCTGCGCGCCAGGTCATCGGGCACGCCAATGGCGCGCAAAACGTGTGAGGGCGCGGCATTCTGATTGTCGCAGGCCGCTCCCGGCGACACGGCAATATCGTTGAGCTGCATGAGGAGTGATTCCCCCGTGACGCCGGCGAATCCCAGGTTGAGATTGCCAGGCAGGCGCGGCGCGAGCGCGCCGTTCAAGCGCACGTCGGGCAACGCGGCCTGCAACCCGAGACGCAGACGCTCGCGCAATTCGAGCACGCGTGCGGCGTCCGCCGGCAGTTGCGCCGCCGCGACCTCGCAAGCCTTGCCCAGGCCGACGATGGCCGGCACGTTCAGCGTTCCCGAGCGCAAGCCATGCTCTTGGCCGCCACCCGGCGAGCTCGGCTCGAGGTGCACGTTGTCGGCGCCGCCGCGCACGTAGAGCGCGCCCACGCCCTTCGGTCCGTAGAGCTTGTGCGCCGACATCGCCAGCAGATCCACCTGCGCGGCCCGGACATCGATCGGCACCTTGCCGACGGCTTGCGCCGCATCGGTGAAGAACAGAATGTCTCGCGTTCCGAGCAGCGCACCGATGGCGGCCAAGGGCTGCAAGGTACCGATCTCGTTGTTCGCCGTCATCACCGCCACGAGCACGGTGTCGGCGCGCAACTCCGCCGCGATCGCTTCGGGGTCGACGATGCCATCCGGCCGCGGCGCGACGATGCTGATGTCCCAGCCCTCGGCGGCGAACTCCCGCATGACGCCGAGCACGGCTTTGTGCTCGATGGCGGTGGTGACGACATGGCGACCGCGGGCTCGCCGTGCACGCAGCGCTCCGCGCAACGCCAGATGAATGGATTCGGTCGCGCCGCTGGTGAAGACGATCTCGCGCACGGAGGCGCCGATCGCCGCCGCCACCTGCGCGCGAGCGCGTTCCACCGCTTCCGCCGCCACCCAGCCGAACGCATGCGCTCGGCTCGCAGCGTTGCCGAAGTGGGTCGTCCAGTAGGGCAACATGGCGTCCCACACCACCGGATCGATGGGCGTGGTGGCATGGCAGTCCATGTAGATCGGCAGTTGCATCGACGGGCTCCGCCACGACTCGGGCTACGCCCGAATATAACGCTTCTGCCCACGCGCGTGGGCTGCGATCGGGGCGAGGCTGGAGGAGGAGGACGGTGTCTGGGCTCAGCCGCCGACCGGCATGACGCGCACATCACCGGTGCCGGACGACACGCGCACGCGGCGCCCCGTGACATGGTCGCCGGCATCGAGCGTGATGCTGCCGCCCGTGACCGCACGGCCGCGGCCGTTGAAGATCAGCTGGTCGTTGGTGAACGTCGTGCTCGCCATCGTGACGCCCTGGGGCAGAGCGTA
>DASRJO010000030.1:0-9067 GCA_035649435.1 Candidatus Krumholzibacteriia bacterium
CAGCGTGATGTCGGCGATGGCGTCCTTCACCAGGACACGCCCAGCCGCGAGCGCCGCCGTCTGCTCGCGATTCGCCGCGTCTTCGCTTTGCGCCTTGCGCGTCCTCTCCCACTGTTCCCAGGTGTAGGTGGCGTCGGCAAACTCGCGCTCGGCCAGGGCGTAGCCCCAGTTGCGGAACCCGCCCTCGGTGAACTTCATGATATTGCCCTTGTGCACGAGCGTGATGCTCTTGCGCCGGTTGCGGATGGCGTAGTCGATCGCCGCGCGCACGAGACGCTCCGTGCCCTCCACCGAGACGGGCTTCAAACCCAGCGCGGTCGTGCCGGGGAAACGCACCTTGCGCGCCATGTCGGGGAAGTTCTCGGTCAAGAACGCGAGCAACTTCTTGGCTTCCGCCGAGCCGCTCGCGAACTCGATCCCGGCATAGATGTCCTCGGTGTTCTCGCGGAAGATCACCATGTCGACCAGCTCCGGCTTGCGCACCGGCGAGGGCACGCCCTGGAACCAGCGCACCGGGCGCAGGCAGACGTAGAGGTCGAGCAGCTGCCGCAGCGCCACGTTGAGCGAGCGAATGCCGCCGCCGATCGGTGTCGTGAGCGGCCCCTTGATGCCGACCAGATAGTCGCGGAACGCGCTCACGGTCTCGTCGGGCAGCCAATTGCTCTGGTGGTCGTATGCCTTCTGTCCGGCCAGCACCTCGAGCCAATGGATGCGCCGCTTGCCGGCGTAGGCCTTGGCCACTGCTGCATCCAGGACCCGCACGGACGAGCGCCAAATGTCCCGTCCGGTGCCGTCGCCTTCGATGAACGGCAGAATCGGATGGTCCGGAACCTGCAGGACGCCGTTCCGCATGCTGATCTTCTCGCCCCCGACCGGAGGCGCGGCGAACTTCTGCGCCATTGCCATTGCTCCTTCCACCGTCATTGGCTGTTTTTCGTCGCCGCGGAGCCGTCCCCACGCGCGTTCGCCGCCAGGATAACACGAGATCGCACTGCGCCCCAGGAGTTTCCCGCGCGACACATCGACGCACTGCGAGCGCACGCCGCTGCTAGCCGTGCAGTCGCCGCTCGCGCGGGTACGGGAACAAGTCCAGGATCTGCCCTTCGCGTTGCGCCGCCTGCATGCTGTCCCAGAACGACACGGTCAGGAGGTCGCCGTGCACGGCCGTGAATGCGTCGCGCAGCGCCCCCCGGATCTCCAAGAAATGACCGAACTCCTCGGGAAACACGTCGTTGTCACCGGCATAGAACCAGGGCTCGCCAGCCCATTCCTCTTCGTCGCTGGCCGGCGGCAAGTGGCGAAAATTGCAATCGGTGAGCAGACAGAGCTCGTCGTAATCGTAGAAGACGACGCGCCGGTTGCGTGTGACGCCGAAGTTCTTGAGCAGGAGGTCGCCGGGAAAGATGTTGTTCGCCGCCAGTTCCCGCAGGGCCTCGCCGTAGTCGAGCACCGCTTCGACCGCGTCCGCCGCCCGCGCCTCGCGCAGATAGAGATCGAGCGGCGTCACTCGCCGCTCCGTGTACAGGTGGTGGATGACGACGCGATCGTCCTCCACTTCGACGGTATCGCGCGCCTGTTCCTGCAACTCGCGCAGCAGCTCCGGCGTGAACCGCGAGCGCCCGAAGGCCAGGTGCTCGAACTCCTGCGCATCCACCAGCCGGCCGGCGCGGTCGTGCTGGAACACCAAGTGATATTTTTCCATCACTTGGCGCCGCGTCGTGGTCTTGGGCGGCAGGAACCGGTCGCGGATGATCTTGAACACGATGTCGTAGGACGGCATGGTGAAGACGATCATCACCATGCCACGGGCACCGCGCGCCAGTTCGAACTGGTCATCCGAGCTCTCCAGGTGGCGCCGCAAGGCGCGGAACAGCTCGGTCTTGCCATGCTTGCTGTACCCGATGGCGGTGAAGAGCTCGTCCACCGGCTTGTGCGGCATCAGGGCGCGCAAGAAGCGCACCAGCGTTCCGGGACGTTCGGTCGCCACGAGGAAATGTGAGCGCGTGTAGCTGAATACGACGCTCACCTCGTGCTCCGCCAGCAGCACGGCGTCCACGCGCACTCGCCCCTCCGGATTGAGCAGCGCCAGGACCAACGGCAGATTGCCCTCGTAGCTCCGCACCCGGCCGACGAGATACGCGGCTTTGTTGCGATAGAACACCGGCTGCGCCACCTCGATGGCGCGCACGCCGACGCGTGGGGCGTAGGACTCGATCTCGCGCGCCACCAGCTGCGCATCGCGCTCGAGATCTTCATAGCCGACACCGAAACGATAGCGCTGCAAGATCTCACGCACCAGGTCTTGGATGCTGCGCTGGCGGACGAACGTCTGCACCACGCTGTCGAAGGCGGTGCTGGCTCGTGTCTCTTGCATCGGAGTCGCGGGGGTCGCGAGGGAGGTCATCTCGTCCGGCAGCGAGCGTGCGCTCGCCATCCCGAGCATCTCGCCGGTTCCGAACTCACGCCCGCCGAACTCGACCTCGGGGTCGACGCCCACGGTGCTGAACACATGCCGCGTGACCGAGTTGAAGAAGGTGCGAGCGATCTCGGCGTCATGCCGTTCGGCGACGAGGCGGGCGTAATCGGCGCGGATCGCACGCCACAGCGACCGATCGTGCGCGCGCGGCCCGAGCCAGGCTTGCACCGCGTCGACGACCGCACCCACGGCCGAGCGGTACAAACCCAGGCGCGCCACGGCATCCCGCCGGCCGCCGATCCAGTCGCGCTGTTCGAAACGCGCGCGCGCCTGCAAGGTCAAGCGCCGGAACTCGGCGCCGTGATCCAGAAACCCACCCCGAATGCGGACGGCAGCCGCCTCGGGCAAGGGCCTTTCTTCCGCCGACCAACTCACACCGATCACCTCGCGGCGCAGGATACGTCAAGCCAGGCATCCCTTCGACCACGCATTCGGCGCCAGAGTGGCCTGGACTTCGGGGCCGGATGTCTCTGCTTCTGTGCTAGCCTCGCTCGCATGCAGGACAGACCATCCAAAGTGAATCTCCGTCTCCTGTTCGTGAGCTCGGCGCCCGGCTGGGGCAGCGGCACACGTTGGATCCTGGACACTGCGCAAGGTCTCGCTGCTCGCGGCCATGACGTGGAAGTGATCGGGGGCCCGGGGTCGAGACTGCTGGCGCGCGCAGCGGAGGCCCACTTGCACCGGCGCGCGGTGCGGACCGAGCGCGTCTGGGACCCACGCACGGTGTGGGCCATGCACCGCGCGCTGCGCGCACTGCGCCCGCATGCCATTTTCCTCCAACTCGAGCGCGAGGTCGCGGCGGTGACGCTCGGAAGCAGGCGTCCTGCCGCCCCACTCCTCTTCCACCGCGCTGAACAGGCGATCCCATTGCGAGACTCCTCCTGGTCGCGCCGCATCACGCGCACGCTCGCCAGCTCCACGGCCTCGCGCCAATGGCTGTTGCAGCAGCGGGCGGCACCGATCGCGATCCTGCATCCCGGTGTCGACCTCGGTGCTGCGCTCGATTCCCAGGCACGCATCGTCCTTCGCCGCCGCCTCAAGCTCCCGAGCAAGAGACCGCTCGTCGTCCACGCCGGAATGCTCGTGCGCGGCAATGCACAAGAAACGACGCTCGAAGCACTGGCCGCGATCACAGGTCCCGTTCCCGAAGTCGCTTTCGTCGGCACCGGCCCGGACGAGTCGCGTCTGCACGATCGATGCCATCGCCTCGGGGTTCAGGACCGAGTGCACTGGGTCGGCTTCCGCTCCAATGCATCGGACTATGTCGCGGCCGCGAACGTTCTCGTGTCGCCCGCTCCCACAGCGGACGACCCGTGGGCACTTTTGGAAGCCATGGCGCAGCGCGTGCCGGTCATCGCGGGCGCCGCACCGGGGCTCGACGAATTCCTGCGCGATGGACACAACGCCTTGGTGGTGCCGCGCGAGGATCCCGTTGCGCTCGCCGCTGCCGTCGGCCGCCTGCTCGCCGACGCGGACCTCGGCGGAAGATTGGCGGAAAACGCCATCGCGACCGTGCGCGATGGCTGGAGCGGTCGTGCCATGCTCGACGATGTCGAGAGTCTGGTCTACGCGTCGTTGCTGCGCCAACGGCCGGGGATCTCTCGCCAGGCGCTCTTCGTCGATCGCGATGACACCCTGATCCGCAACGTGCCCTACAATTCGGAACCCGAGCAGGTGGAACTGCTTCCGGGCGTGGCGCGCGCACTGCAATGGGTGCGCGAAGCCGGGATTCGCATCGTCGTCGTCAGCAATCAATCGGGAGTCGCACGTGGCCACCACACGGAGGACGACGTGCGGGCGGTGAACGCGCAGATGCGCGAGGAGCTGCAATCCGGCGGCGCCGATGTCGACGGCATCTACTGGTGTCCGCATGCAGACGACGCCGGCTGCGACTGTCGCAAGCCGGAACCTGGTCTGCTTCTCCGCGCCGCGCGCGAGCTCGACATCGACCTCGGCCGCAGCTTGATGGTGGGAAACGCGCAGCGCGATCTCGAGGCGGGACGCTCGGCCGGAACCGCGGCCGTCGGCTTTGCCGGCGCCACGACAGACGGCGATCTGCGCGCGACGGAGGCGCGCTACGACAGCTGGACCGGCCTGGTCCGTGATCTCCTTCGCACCCTCGTCGCGGGTGATGCGCTTCCCCCGACTCCGCCTCCCGGCATCGGCATCGGGGCCTTGCCGCGCTCGACCGACGCGCCCGCGCCAGCCAGCGACCCGCCGCTCGCGCATCCCGGTTCGGCTACTCGTTCAGGATGAACACCGCTTCTTCGTAGTAACGAATGCGCCCTTCGACCTCGAGCCGATCCAGAAACTTGGCGAAGTGCTCGGAGCGCTCGGCCTCGCTCCCGAGCTCGCTCAGGAAGTCCAACCCCAAGTTCATGGCGAGGGCACGTCCGGGCACCAGGTGCCGCGTGATCCCGGTAGGCATCAGGATGCGCAGGCGCGCGAGCTCGAGCAGCTCGGTCTTGGTCAACAGCGGAAAGAGCACGAGCTGGTGCTCGAGGCTGTCGAAGATGCTCGGCAGGCCTGAGTACTCCGCCATCTTGATGCGTTCGAGCGCAGCCTTCCCCTCGTACGCCGTCACCACTTGTCCGAGGACTCGAATCCATTCGCCGATGAGGAGCCCGCTCTTGCCCGATGGTGGAAACAGCGCCCAGCAGCGCGCCGTGGCATCGACGAGGACGGCGAACGCGCGCCGCGACTCCAGCAACGTGCCGATTGCCTCGGGCTCGACCGGACGCAAGTCGACACCTGGAATGGAACGGTACGCGGTTTCGAGCTGCAGCGCGTGACCTTCGAGCAACAGGTGGTGCCAGCCCTTGAGTTGCACAGCCGGATCGCCATAGTCGATGACCTGGACCGGACATTGGGTGTACCCGAGCTCACGGAAGCTGCTGATGCGGTTGGCGCCGTCGAGAAGGAGGAAGTTCTCGGCGTCGAGCTGCGTCACGATGGGCGGGTTGCGCAACAGCTTTTCTTGACGAATCCGCTGCAGCAGGCGCAGGGTTCGGCTGCGTTCCGGATGTTCGTGGAACAGGATGCTCTCGGTCGGGACCAGCCGCAGCAGTGGCCGGTGTTGCATCCGCGTCATCGGCGCCTCCTCGTGCACCAAGGGTCGGCGGAATTCTACCGTATCGAAGGGGGGCAGGCCCGCGCGCGCAGGCTCGGCGTGGACATTGCAGTCGTGGGGGGTGCCACGAGTGGGCTCGTCCCGGCAGGGACGTTCACGCCTCGTGGTGGTTCATCCTCCATTGCGGCCGAGGATTCTCTCCCGCCGTCGCGGCGTTTGTTGGGTGAACATCCGCGTCCCGAGCTCGAGGTCGGTCATGTCGCAGCGCACCTACGTGCGGAAGAGCCGCATCCATGGCCGTGGCCTGTTCGCCGGCCGCAGCATCGGCCGCGGACGCTTCATCGGCTCGTACGCCGGCACGCGCACGACGCGCAATGGCCGCTATGTGCTCTGGATTCCAGGCAACAACGGCGACTACGAGGGGATTGCGGGGAAGAACGATCTGCGCTTCGTCAATCATTCGCGGCGCCCGAACGCCGCCTTCCATGGCGCCGAGCTCTTCAGCCTGCGGCAGATTCGCCCGCACGAAGAGATCACCGTCGACTACGGCCCCGACTTCCCTGCCGAGGATTGACGGCCGGCCACGGGCGTCTGCGCCGCCGCGGGCGGCGGGCGATGGCGGTACTTCTCGTACAAGCGCGTGTGCCGGTTGGCGAGGTCGACCTCGCGGCCGGCCATGAATGCGCGCTTCACCTGCGTGCGGATTTCGAGCGGATCGCCGTCGGTGACGATGAGGGTCGCTTCCTTGCCCGCCTCCAAGGTGCCCAGCCGATCGCCGACACCGAGAATTTCGGCGGCGTATTGCGTCACGCCCCGCAGCGCCTCTTCCGGTGGCAACCCGTAGGCCGCGGCCGTCGCCGCCTGGTACGGCAAGTTGCGCGCGTGCGCGGCGCTGAAGGCGTCGGCGCCGTAGGCAAAACAGAAGCGCACGCCCGCACGATGCAGCTTCATCGCCACGGTGAATGGCGAGTCGTACGGCTCCCAGCGCCGATCCGGCAAGTCGTGAACCGGGCCGAGAATGACCGGGATCTGGCGCGCCGCCAGCTCGTCGGCCACGCGCCAGACGTCGCCGCTCGACAGCAGGACCAGACGCAGGTCTTCATCCTCGGCGAACTTGAGCGCGGCGCGAATCTGCTGGATCTCGTTCGCCGCCACCATCAGCGGGATCTTGCCCTCCAGAACCGGGCGCATGGCTTCCCAGCGGGTGTCCCGGTCGTGCTGTGGAATGCCGCGCGTGCCCTCCGCCGACACGGCTTTGACGTAGGCGCGTGCATCGGCGAAGGCAGCGTGCAGGGTCCTGAGCTTGGTGTCGCGTTCTTCGATCTGCTTGTCCTCGGGCTTCGCCGCCGCGCTGTGATCGATGCGCATCGAGGGCCAGTTGACCACGAGGCCCACGGGGGACTCGATCGTCATGTCCTCCCAGGTCCAGCCTTGCAGGCGAATGACCGCCGCGGTGCCGGCGATGAGTCCGCCGCGCGCCGCCACCATGGCGACGAGAATGCCATTCGCCATCGTCACGGGCAGGATCTCGGAGTCGGGGTTGAGCGCGATCTCGGCCCGCACGTTCGGGTTCACGTCCCCCATCTCGCTCACATCCACGGTGCCCGGGACGCTGCTCACTTCCACCAATCCCAGAACAGTGTTGGCATCGACCAGCGCCGGATACACGTGCAGGCCCGTCACGTCCTCGACACGAGCCCCAGCCGGCACCTCGATGTCTCGCCCCAGACCGAGGATGCGCGCATCACTCATCACCAACGTCGCGTTCTCGATCGGTGGCCCGCTCACCGGATGGATGGTGCCGCCGACCAGTGCCACGAATTCCGCCTGCGCCACGGAGGCCATGAGCGCGACCGCTGCCGCCGCGCCAAGAACTCGCGGCGTGAGTGTGCGTTTGCAGGGCTTGGAGCGCACGTTCGTCGTCACGGCCGAACCTCCTCGAGCGCACAGGAATGCACGCCATCGTTCAGATATGACGGCTTCCAGTCGGTCCCGCTCGACGTTTCCTCGACCTTCTTCGCCGCGCGCGCTTTCTCCAAGAGCATGTCGCGCTCTGCCAGCATGCCCGCACGCTCGGACTCGTCACGTCCGCGGTCGAAATAGCGCCGGCCTTCGATCCATGTCTGCTCGCACAGCGTGTATGTCGAGAGCGGGTGACCGTTCCAGAGAACGAAGTCGGCGTCTTTGCCTTCTTCGAGCGAGCCGATTTTGTCCTGGACTCCGAGCTGGATGGCGGGGTTGAGCGTCACCAGCTTGAGCGCCTCGGCCTCCGCCATGCCACCGTATTTGACCGCCTTCGCCGCTTCCAGGTTCAACCGGCGCGCCAGCTCCGAGCTGTCGGAGTTGAACGACACGACGACCCCGCGCTCGGTCATCAGGCTGCCGCTGTGCGGAATGGCATCGTAGACCTCGAACTTGTACGCCCACCAATCGCTGAACGAGGAGGCGCCGGAGCCGGCGCGCGCCAGCTCGTCCGCCACCTTGTAGCCCTCGAGGACATGTTGGAACGTGGCGACGCGGAAATCGAACTCGTCGGCGAGGCGCAAGAGCATGAGGATTTCGTCCTGGCGGTAGGAATGCGCGTGCACCAGGCGCTCGCCGTGCAGGATCTCGACCAGCGTTTCGAGCTGCAGGTCGCGCCGCGGCGCGATGACGTTGCGCTTGTCCTTGTGCGCCTGGTATTCGCGCCAGGCGCGATCGTAATCGCGCGCCGCGAGGAAGCGCTCACGAATCACTTGCTCCACGCCCATGCGCGTTTTCGGATAGCGCGGCGGGGCCGCCGACCAGTTGGAGCGCTTGGGATTCTCCCCCAGGGCGAACTTGATGCCGGGCGGCGCACCGGCGAAGAGCAACCCCTCCGGTGTCGCGCCCCAGCGCAGCTTGATGACGGCGTTCTGGCCGCCGATGGCGTTGGCCGACCCATGCAGTTGGTTGGCGCAGGTGAGCCCCCCGGCCAGCTCGCGATACAGCGCGATCGACTTGCTGTTGACCACGTCGCCGATGCGAACCTCCGCCGTGCAGGAATTGGAGTACTCGTTGACGTCACCCACGATGTCCGAGTGACTGTGGCAATCGATGAGTCCAGGTGTGAGGTGCTTGCCGCGCGCGTCGACGATGACGGCATCGGCGGGCGCCGAGAGATCGCGACCGATGCGCACGATCTTGCCTTGCACCGCGAGCAGATCCGCATCGGTCAAGATCCCCTGCGGGCCGCATGTCCAAATGGTGGCGCCCCGAACGAGAACCGCGCGCGGTGCTGGTTCGGCCTGCGGCGGCCAGTTGCCTTCGGCGGCCAGACTCGATGCGGTGACGACGAGCCCGATGGCAACCGCAACGCTCGCGCGTGCGAGATCGATGGATCCCGGGCTCGAATGCACGACGCGTCCCCTCCGCATCATTGTTCGCTCCCCGGCACCGGCTCGGGGCGCGAGCCCTCGACTGCGGTTTCCTTGCCATTCGGCTGCTGCCACGTGCCACGCAGGGCTTTCTTCTCGGGGCGCAGGCGCAACGTCTGATTCGGG
>DASRJO010000031.1:0-17719 GCA_035649435.1 Candidatus Krumholzibacteriia bacterium
GAGGTCTCCGGGACCTGGGAATGCACGTTGGAACGCAATATGTCTGCCATCCGGAGAAAAAACCGGAAACACGTCGTTCCCACCTGCAGGAGGGTGGGTCAGCTGTTCTACCACGGGTGTAAACTTGGGCACTCCGCGAGCGTTGTTCGCCAACACCGCGAGGGTGATGGTCGTCGCGCAAATGGTTGCGCTTGTGTAAAAGAGAGCCCTTGCGTTCATTCCCTCCTCCTCTCTGGAACTCGAACTTCGCGCCCTTGGACAAGGCAACTCAAGATCGAACCAAACCGACCACGGCACGCAGGGGCGCTAGGGCTGAACGGAGCGCTGGCGAAAACGACTGCCACGCCCCCCTGCATAACGACTACGCGCTCACCCGCGAGCGCCGCACACGAATTTCTCGATCCAGCGCTGCGGTCTCGCGGCGCTCGGCGGGTGCAGCACGTTGTTAGGCGATGCCACGCCCTCTCAATTCATTCGCGAAGCCACAATACGCCAGGAGATCTTGCCATCCGGCGCAACCCGGTACCCGAAGATGGCCTCCCCATCTACGTGGCCGTCATCAAACGGAGCATATACCCAGGAATCACTGAGAACACGCACACGGTCCAGGTCGGTGAAGCGCATTCGACCACCCGATATCCCTGGGTAGGGAATGACCTCGGGGTGACGCCCGAGATCGGCAATCAAGTCCTCGACGGGTTTCTGGAGGCCTCTCTCGCGAAGACGGTCGATGTATATCTTGTGGATCGGGGACGGCACGAGACCCTCCAGCCGAGCGTTCAGGCTGTCCATTTGCCGCCGACCTCGGTCGACCAGTGCTTCGAGATCCTTGGCTTGCCGGTACAACGTGTCGTTTCTTGAAGACAGGCGCTCGCACTCGGCTGACTTGCGATAGAGCATTGTGGCCAGGGCCAAGGAGAGCATTGCGAGTATCACGACTGTACCTAACGAACGGAGCGACGTCATATCATTCCCGTCTTCCACAATCGCCTAACGGATACGCGTTCACGCGCGGGCGCTGAGCGCCTTCCATCCATTCTACAGCTGCCAGCCCCCAGCGCCCGGCGCGTGCAACGCGCTGTTAGACAGTTGGTTCCTCCCGCCTCAAGTCCTGCCCAATCACAGCGGACTCCAAGTCCGGGTATATCTTCTCATCGAACAGGAAGTCCATCCTGGCGATTCGAATGGCGTTGGCCAGGGGCCCAGCGATCTGCACCGTTGCGACTATCCTCGTACGCCTTTCGACTCCGCGCTTTCGAAGGGCCTCGGCACCTTCCACAAGGACACCGAGCAGAGGTGCACCGTAGAGTGAATCGAGCGCCCGGAGGTCGATCACGAGACCTTGTGGATCACCGCGATCCACCTCTCGCCTAATCACTTCCCGGGCGTTGTTCCAAGAGTTGGGGCTCTGAGACGCGGCCAAGACGATTTCGAGCACCCGGCCGTAGGCCGGGCTTTCGTGAATCGTGGCTCGACAACCAACGTCGTCAGTTGCAGACATGCAGCACCTGTCTAACGTCCCGCGCATCACCTGCAGAGACGCGGTCCGAAACCGTACGACCTTCTACCACCGTACCCGCGGCTCTGTCAGGTGCATGCGCATGTTAGGCGGCGGCCCCGCCACCGACGACCGACGGGAACCTAGCGACGGGTGGCGAAACGGAACGAGTTCTCCGCCTGCCGTGACGAAGTACGAAGAGCCCCGAAGCCCGCGACACTGCTGCACTCCTCCGACATGTGCGCCTCCAATGAGTGCGACATGGTTGGGCGGCTGTGTGCGCATCGCGGCGTACCTACCGCGGCGGTTCTTCGTAGAGGCCGAACTCGTTACCAACCGGATCGGTAAAGGCAGCAAATGCCCCCATGTTCGGCCCAATGTCTGTGCGCGGCGTGACCACCCTGCCGCCGGAAGTCTCAATCCGTTTCAACGACTCTGCGATGCTGTCGACCATGATGTAGGTCCGAGTGCGTTCGTCAGGCGTTCGGTCGCCTTCCTTCACCCATGTCCCGCTCACTCCCCCTGAGTCATCGAATGCGAGGTTCCCATCCCCGCGTTTACGCACCTTCCAACCGAAGATGTCCGAGTAGAACCGCGCCGAATCTTC
This sequence comes from Candidatus Krumholzibacteriia bacterium, assembly GCA_035649435.1. GTDB lineage: Bacteria > Krumholzibacteriota > Krumholzibacteriia > DASRJW01. The sequence goes on from DASRJO010000031.1 coordinate 2,106, forward strand.
GGCGTGGTTAGCCGGGATTTCGAGGTAGCAGATCTTTCCGTGGGGCATCAGAGAAACCTCCGGCACCTGTACGTCCGCCTAACGCCTATTCACCCGCAGGTCGCGTTGTGACGTGGTGCGGGCGAAGTTGGTTTGGTAGCTGGGAGTCTATTCCTCCGGCGGAGGAGGTGCAACTCGCGGTCTGGGCAGAGGCTGCGGGAACAGCCGGCGAACATCGAAGCGGTCGTTACCTTGCGAGGGATGGCTTGGTAGCGCGGGTGCGTGTGAGTCTGTTACCGAGCGGGGGGCCAGGGATTGCGAAAACCCGGGAGGCTGTCGATGGGGCTTCGCACCGTTGCAGGGCCGCCGTTTAATACGTGAGTGTAGATCATCGTCGAAGCCCCGATTCGAATCGCAGCTCTTCGCACCGCCCGTTGAACAACTGATTTGACGCGTAGTTCCGCGCATTCCTAAGCGCGCAACCCGGTTCCGTTCATGAGCGCGCACATCAACTTTTCGAAGCCACGCAATTCCATCAGTAGTACGCGAGGTCTTCCCGGGTGAGGACGACCGGCAAGTGCGTAAGACGCTTCGCGGGCGCACCAACCCATCCAGCCAGGCTCGACTAAGAGTCATATGCTCGCTTGACCGGCCGCTGCGTGATTCCACCCACAATTCGATGATGTCCCGAGCCAATCCACGCCGACCTCTCCCGTGTTGACGCCCTCGACATGAGTTGCTAACGTTCACCTACCGCATCGGAATCGGTCCTCCGGATTGCGCCCCGCAGCCCGGCGAATGCGTCGCATTCCTGGTTTTGCTCCCGAGCCCTCGCTTCGCGATCGGAATCGCGTCACGTTCCCGTTCGGTACAGCCGATCGTGGCTGGCCGTTTTTACTCGATGGAAGGATGGGTGCAATGAAGCGTTGGCTACAGGTGGGCCTCTGCGCCCTGGCGCTCGTCGTCGGCGGGGTGGACGCCGCCTTCGCCCAGCTCGACGTCCAGCTGAGCTTCGACCGTGCGGTTGCGAATCCCGGTGATCGCGTCACGCTCTCGGGTTCGGTGACGAACCAGCACGAGCTGGCGGTGTTCGCCTATCTTCAGGTGACCGTGCATTTGAATGGTTCGCTCGTCAACACGTTCGCCGGCAGAGTCCCGCTCGAGTCGCATGAGGTCACGACCAGCTCGCTCAGCTTCGATGTCCCATCGTTGCTGCCGGGTGGAACGGTCACGGTGACGCTGGCGGGTAGGTCCTGCGACGACGTGGCATTGGCGACGACGACGCTCGTCCTGGAACGAGCCGTCACCGCCTCCGGCGAGGGCGCGCTGCGCACTCTCGGCCAAGATTTGCTCGCCAAGTTCGGCGTCGAACTCCTGCCCGTCTCGACACGTGAAGCGAGCATGGGCAACGTCAAACGATTGTTCCGCGAGTAGCGGCGCGAATCGACGTTCTCGGGCTGGGCGCCGTGGCGATCGCCGCGGCGCCCAGCTTGCATGTCTTCAGGCCAGACGGCCGCGATTCTTGCCCGCGAACGCTGGCCACATCGAGCGATGCCTGCCGGGTGAATTGAAATGCCAGTCGTGGACTTTCCGCTGCGTAGGAATTAGCTTCCTGGCGCTGTGGCCGCATGGTCATCGAGCGGCGCAAGGAGGTCCTCATGGTTCCCGTCATGGATTTGTGGATTCCAATTCTCATTTCGACCGTCTTGGTTTTCTTCGCCAGCTCCTTTCTGCACATGGTGCTGCCCTGGCATCGCAAAGACTTCGCCAAGCTACCCAATGAAGAGGCGGTGCTGGAGGCAATCCGCAAAGCGGGTGCATCACCCGGCGATTACGTCTTCCCGTGTCCGAGCTCACACGCCGACATGCGGACACCAGAGATGATCGAGAAATACAAACGCGGCCCGAGCGGCTTCATGACGATCCGGCCCCCGGGTGCTCCGGTGATGGGAAAGTTTCTCAGCAAGTGGTTTCTCTACTGCGCCGCGGTGGGAGTTTTCGTCGCGTACCTGTCCGGTCGCACGTTCACACCGGAGACGGAATACCGGATCCTCTTCCGGTTCGTCAGCACGATGGCGTTCCTCGCCTATGCTGCGGCACTCTGGCAAGACGTGATCTGGAAGGTCCAGTCGTGGAAAACAGCCTCGAAACACACGATCGATGGCTTGATCTACAGCTTGCTCACCGCAGGCGCCTTCGCCGGCTTCTGGCCCAGATGAATCAAGCCGGGTACTTGTCCATGATGCCTTGAACCACGCGGCGCGAGAGCCCGTGGTATGTCGGGCTCGCGACGGCGAAGATGTCGTGTGCGAGCGCTCGCGTGCGCGGATGCTTGCCGAGCGCGGTATACAACGGCCGCAAGTACTTCATGCGTCCGACGCGCGTCAGGACCTCGCGCGTGCGGTCGAAGACCGCGGGATAGTCCGATGCACCGGCGATCGTGAGCCACTCCACCAGGATCTCGTAGTTGCCACGCCGGGTGAGGCCGAGCGCGGTGTCGAGCCAGTCGCACGCCGCTGCATCGAGCTGCCGCGGCAAGTTCTGCAGGTAGACGACCATCTGACTGGGATTCCAACTGGCGATTTGCTCCGGCGTGGGCCGCATGCCCTGCGCCCAGCCATTCGCCAGCTGCACCAGATCGTCGAGCATCGGCGAGCGGAAGACCGGCGCATTGGCCGGCATTCCCGGCTCGTACAACCAGCTCTGGGCGTCCACCTTCGCCGCGGTGCCGGGCAGCTTCTCCTCCAGGAACGCGACGAACTCCTCGGTCGTGATCGAGGTGAAGCGGTAACGCGCCATGTAGTCACGCATGAAGCGATCGAACGTCTCGCGTCCGACCGTCGCTTCGATGAGCGCCAGGAAACGCGAGCCCTTCTCGTACGGAACGGTCGAGAACACCTCGTCGGGATCGACGCCTTCGAGCTGCGTGCGCAAGCGCGTGAACGGTGAAGTGGGGCCGAAACGCTGCAGCGACTCCTCCAAGGAGTTCTGGCCCATGGCCCAGCCGAGGATCGCCTCGTCCGCACCGTGCAGCGCTTCGCGAATGCGCCGCTCCGCCCACACGGTGGCGCCCTCGTTGAGCCAGAAATGTTCCGCGGTGGCATTGGTGACCAGGTTCCCCGTCCACGAATGCGCCAGCTCGTGTGCGACGACATCCACAAGCGACCGATCCCCGGCCAACAAGGTCGGTGTCAAAAACGTGAGCCGCGGGTTCTCCATGCCGCCGTAAGGGAAGGCGGGCGGCAGCACCAACATGTCGTAGCGTTCCCAATCGTACGGGCCGAAGAGTGATTCCGCTTTCGTCAGCATCGACTCGATCTCGGCGAATTCCCACGCGGCCGCATCCACCACACCGGGCTCTGCCCAGACACGCGAGCGCGGCGAAAGGTCGCGCGAGGCGAGATCCCCGACGGCGAACGCCAGCAGATAGGGCGGGATCGGCTGCGGCATCTCGAACAGATAGGTGCGCAAACCCGCCATCGGCCCCGGCCGCATGCCCGCGGGCCCCGCGGCCATCACCGCGACCAGATCCTCGGGCACGATCACTTCGGCGTGATAGCTGACACGCACGAGCGGCGTGTCCTGGCACGGCACGACGCTGCGCGCATGGATCGCCTGGCATTGGCTGAACAGGAACGGCTGGCGCTTGCCGTCGGTTTGCGCCGGCGCCAGCCATTGCAGGGCCGCCGCCGTCGCCGACGTCGTGTATTCGATCCGCACCTCGCGACAATGCGGCGGCAGCTGCAATCGCAATCGTTGTCCCAGGATCTCGGTTTCCTCGCCCAGCTCGAAGGGCACGTCGGACCCATCCTGCGCCTGGATCTTCTGGATGCCGATCCCTTTGCTATCGAGATCGAATGGCCCGCTCCCAGGATGCTCGAGCTCGAGAACGACGGTGCCGGCGAGCCTCTGGGCTGCGAAGTCGATGCGTAGACCGAGTGACCACCGCTTGGTTCGCGGTTGTGTGTCGTCGTAATGAGAATGTGGGTCGAGCCGTGCCACGGTCTGCCTCCTGGGTTCACTGCGGCGCGGCGCCAGTATAGACTGCAGCGGCCGGGGGTCAAACTCCGGCGGTCCGACTGTGCTTGCGTGAGGAGCCAACGACTTTCGGATCGATGGGGAGGGCCAGTGGTGTAGACTCACGACTTGAGCGCTGTGTTCGGATCCCGGCGGATCCCAACTTGGAGGCCATTCCATGCGCAAGGACAAGGATGGCGAGAGTGCAGCCCTCGAACGCCGCGACTTCCTGAAGCTGACCACCGCTGCCACCGCCGGTTTCTTCGCCCATTCCGCCCTGCCGGATGCTGCGCGTGCTCTCCCCGACCTGCCTGCCAATCCGGTCACGCCAGATGCCCTGCCGACTCGCAATCTCGGACGGACCGGTTACCGCGTCGGCCTCTTCAGTCTCGGCGGTCAGGCCGCCATCGAGCAGCCCGGGAACGAAGAAGTCGCCCTCGCCATCGTCGAGCGCGCCCTCGATCTCGGCGTCAACTACATCGATACCGCTGCGATGTACGGCGCGGGACTCAGCCAGCGCACCATCGGGCAGGTCATGAAGCGCCGGCGCCGCGAGACCTTCCTCGCCACCAAGACGCGCGACCGGACACGCGACGGTGCGCTCCGCCAGCTCGAGGATTCGCTGCGTTCGCTGCAAACCGATCACGTGGACATTTGGCAGGCCCACAACCTGTCGCGCCTCGACGAAGTCGAGCAGCTGTTCGCTCCCGGCGGCGCCATCGAGGCCTTCACCCAGGCGCGCGAGCAGGGCCTCGTGCGTTGCCTCGGGGTCACCGGCCATGCCGACCCCGCGGTTCTCGCCGAGGCGATCCGCCGCTTCCCGTTCGACACGATTCTCATGGCGCTGAACGCCGCCGATCGACACCACAAGAGCTTCATCGAGCACTTGCTGCCCATCGCTCTCGAGAATCAGATGGGGATCATCGGCATGAAGGTCCCGGCGCGCGGCCGCATCCTGTCGTCTTGGACACCGCCTGCTGAATCCGGGTCGAGTGGGGAAGGCGGCCCGGGTGTGCTCACCATGCGCGAGGCGGTGCACTATGTGTTGTCGCTGCCCGTGAGCACGATCATCATCGGATGCGACTCGGTGGCCCAGTTGGAAGAGAACGTCGAGCTGGCGCGCACGTTCACCCCATTCAACGGCACCCAGTTGGCGGCTCTCGAGGAACGCACCGCTCCTATTCACCGGCAGGCGTTGTTCTTCCACCGCTGGAGCTGAAACGCAACGGATGCCCTCCTCCGGCGCTCGGATCGTCGCGGCGAGCGATCACTCGACGCTCGTGGTGTTCGCGGACGAGCCGGGGGTCGAGCTCCAGGGCGACATCTTGCGCCTCACCCGCACGCTGCTCGGAGAAGCCGCGCCCTTCGTCCGCAACGTGCATCCAGGCCACGCTTCGATTCTCGTCTCCTTCGATCCACACATGCGCTCCCCGGCGGCAATGCAGGCATGGCTCGAGGAACGCTTGCAACATCTGTCCGACGTCGATCTCCCCACGCCGCGCACGATCGAGATCCCTGTGTGTTATGGCAACGACTTCGGCCCGGATCTGAACACGGTCGCGTCGATGCACGAATTGTCGGAGGACGAAGTCGTCGCGATCCATTCTCGTGCGCTGTATCGCGTCGATTTCCTCGGCTTCTCGCCCGGTTTCCCCTACCTCGCCGGCCTGCCGCCGGAACTCGCGACGCCGCGCCTCGCTGCCCCGCGAACGCATGTTGCCGCCGGGAGCGTCGCCATCGGCGGCACGCACACCGGCGTCTACCCGCTCGCGTCGCCGGGAGGGTGGCGACTGATTGGCCGCACCCCGCTGCGACTGTTTCGGCCCGAAGCGACGCCGCCATCGTTGCTGCAGATGGGCGACCACGTGCGTTTTCGCCCGATCTCGCCGGCGGAGTTCGCGACGCTCGCACCGCGCCACGACGATCCGTCCGCTGCGATCGAGCCGGCGCGGAGCCGAACGCACGCCGACGCACCTCGAAAGGCACAATCGAGTGCGGAGCAAGCGCCGAACAGCGTGACCGTCGAAAAGCCAGGCTTCCTGGCATCGACTCAAGACCTCGGCCGTTTCGGTGCAGCGCATCTTGGTGTTTCGGCCTCCGGCGCAGCCGACCCCTTGGCGTTCCGTCTCGGCAACTGGCTGGTGGGAAACGTCGGGGATGGGACAGCCCTCGAGCTCACGCTCGTGGGTGGCACGTTCGTCTTCCACCAGGAAACCTGCATCGCGCTCACGGGCAGCGATTTCGGTGCCCTGTTGGAGGAGGCCGGAGCCTCGGGCAGCTCACGTTCGCTTCCTCCGTGGCGCGCGATCCGCGTCGCGGCCGGCAGTCGGCTCGTTCTCGGGCACGCTCGCGATGGCGCGCGCGGCTATCTCTGCGTCGCCGGCGGCTTCGAGGTCCCTCGGTTTCTCGGCAGCGCCTCGACGCATTTCCAGAGCGGTCTCGGTGGTCTCGGCCGGGCGCTCCAGGCCGGCGACCGGCTGTATATCGCATCGCGCGGCGAACCGGCAACGATTCGGCATCGCACGGAAGATTCTGGTCTGCGCACACTCGACATGCAGTGGATCGCGGAGCAGTATGCCCCCGGCCCGCTGCGCATCACGGTCGGGCCGCAGGCCGATTGGTTCACACCCGATTCCCAAGCGCGACTCGCCGACTCGGAGTACGAAGTGCTCGAGCAATCGAACCGAATGGGCATTCGTCTCGCCGGTCCCGCTCTCGCGCGCGCGCGGAGCGGGGAACTGTCGAGCGAGGGCGTGTCGCTCGGCGCAATCCAGGTTCCCGAGAGCGGCCAGCCCATCCTCCTGTTCATCGAACACCAGACGACGGGTGGTTATCCGAAAATCGCCAACGTCTGCAGCGCCGACGTGCATCGTGTCGGCCAGCTGCGCCCGCGCGATCGCGTGCGCTGCCAATGGATCACGCTGAATGCGGCGCGCGCCCTGGCTTTGGAACGTGAAGCGTGGCTTGCACGCTGGCGTGATGGCGGTGTGTCGTGACCGCATGGGCGCGTGACATCTCACCGGCGCAATGGAAGACGCTGTGGGCAGCGCTGCTCGGCTGGATGCTCGACGGCATGGACATCATGCTCTACGCCTTCGCGCTGAGCAGCATCCGCGCCGAATTCCACCTCAGTGCCGCCGGCGCCGGCGCCCTCGCCTCGGTGACGCTCGTGTCCTCGGCCTGCGGCGGCGTGTTGTTCGGCTACCTGGCCGACCGCATCGGTCGTGCGCGCGCCCTCATTTATTCGATTCTCACCTACTCCGTGTTCACGGCGCTCATGGCCACCTCGCGCGGTGTGGCGGATCTCGTTTTCTGGCGCGCCTTGGTGGGATTCGGCCTCGGCGGTGAATGGGCGGCCGGCTCGGTGCTGGTTTCGGAAACGTGGCCAGCTCGACATCGCGGCAAGGCGATCGGGTTCATGCAATCGGGCTGGGCAATCGGCTATATCCTCGCCGCGCTATGTGCCGCGCTGGTACTGCCCCGCTACGGCTGGCGCGCGCTGTTCGCCATCGGAATCCTGCCGGCGCTTCTCACCTTGTGGATTCGACGCCACGTGTCCGAGCCCGAGATCTGGACGCCGCGGCGAATCTCCGTTTTGTCGGTGCTCGCCGAGTTGTCGCGGCCTCCGCTGTTGCGTCGCACCGCGATCGCGACGCTCATGGGTTCGTGCGTGCTCTTCGCCTACTGGGGCCTGTTCACCTGGATCCCGACGTTTCTCGCCGCACCGGTCGAAGAAGGCGGCGCCGGGCTCGGTCTCGTGCGTTCGGCAGGATGGATCGTCCCGATGCAACTCGGCGCCTTCTGCGGCTACACGCTCTTCGGCTTCGGCGCCGATCGCTTCGGCCGCCGCCCGATGTTCATCGCGTTCTTGCTCGGTGCGGCCGCATTGGTTCCCATTTACACGTTGGGTGCACGCCGCGAGATCGTGTTGATCCTGCTTGGGCCTTGGGTCGGCTTCTTCGGTCACGGCTATTTCAGCGTGTTCGGCTCCTTGCTGGCCGAGCTCTTCCCGACGAGGATTCGCGCCACCGCGCAAGGCTTGGCCTACAATTCCGGCCGCGCGGTGAGCGCGCTGGCGCCGTTCACGATCGGTGCGCTCGCGGACAGGGCCGGCTTGGGCCCGGCACTGGCTACGACCTCGGCGTTCTTCCTGCTGGGCGCGGGGCTCATCCTCCTGCTGCCCGAAACGCGTGGCACCGAGCTCATGGCGAGGGAATCATGACCTCCGACATCCACGCTGCGGGGAACCCCCCCGGACCCACGGCTGGATTCACGAAGCGCAGCATCGATCTCAACGCCGATGTCGGCGAGATCCCCGCGGCGTTGGCTGATGGCTCGGAAGCCCGGCTTCTGGCGCTGGTGAGCTCGGCCAACATCGCGTGCGGCGGCCATGCTGGCGACGCAGAGACGATGGCCGCGGTGCTCGCTCTCTGTCGGCAGCTCGGCGTCGTGGTCGGTGCGCACCCGAGCTATCCGGATCGGGAGCACTTCGGCCGGCTCCCAATGTCGATCACGAGCGCTCGGCTCGCGGCCGCCGTCGCCTCTCAGGTCGGCGCTCTGATGGACATCGCGACCGCGCAGGGCGTCGTCGTACGCCACATCAAACCACACGGCGCGCTCTACAACGTCGCAGTCAAGGACCAAGCGGTGGCGACCGCGATCGGGCGTGGCCTCGATGCGTGGCGCGATCGCATCGTTCTCATTGGACTCGCCGGGTCGGAGATGCTAACCACATGGCGGCGTGCAGGCTTTCGCGTCGCGGGCGAGGCATTCGCCGACCGCCGGTACGAGCCCGACGGCAGCCTGCGCAGCCGAGAGCACACCGATGCCCTGATCCTCGATCCCGCCACGGCGGCACAGCAAGCGATCGCGATCGCCGTGCAACACCGCGTGAGGTCGGTGACGGGAGCCACCATCGACGTCACGGCCGAGACTCTCTGCCTGCACGGTGACACCCCGAACGCCGTGGCCCTCGCCCATGCTATCCGGCAAGCTCTCGAGAATCACGGCGTCGCCATCCGTCCGGTGGAGTGACGGCCGGACGTTCGAACTCCCCGCGCTTCCCTGGTATAATCCGAGCGCACGCAAAGATTCGACTCCCGCCGGGCGCGTTCTCGACGCCGCCCGTGCGAACGCATCTTGGGGAGATCGCGCACTCGAGCCTCTGGGAGCATGCTATGCGTACACTCACGAACGGATCCGCGCCGATCGGCCGCGCGCTCCACCTTCTGGCATTGGTGATGCTGCCGTTCGCGGCACACGCCGCGCAGATCAACGAAATCCGCACTGACCAGGAGGGCACCGACAACGACGAATTCTTCGAGCTCGCCGGCCTGCCGGGCGAGCGCCTCACTGCGCTCACGTACCTCGTCATCGGCGATGGTACGGGCGGCTGCGGTGTCATCGAAGCGGTCGTGAGCCTCGATGGCCTCGCGATCGAGGCCGATGGGACCCTCGTCGTGAGTGAGGCGACATCCTCTTTCGTCGAGGACGTCACCGCGAGCTTGAATTTCGAGAACAGCGACAACGTCACCCACATGCTCGTATCGGGGTTCACCGGAACGAACGGCCAGGACCTCGACCCGGACGACGACGGCGACCTGGACACGACCCCCTGGACAGCCATCGTCGACGCCGTCGGCTTGGTGCGCACTCTCGTGATCGACGCTGAGGTCGACGAGTACTTGTACGCGGCGACTCATGTGGGCCCCGACGGCACCTTGGTCCCGGGCCACGTAGTCCGCTGTGGCACCGTCTTCGTCATCGGCGGTGGCGATGACGGCACACCCGGTGCTCCCAACGACTTGTCCTCGGCGCCACCCGCCGCATTGTTCTCGACACGGCTGCTCGGCAATCGCCCGAATCCATTCAACCCGATCACCACGATCCAGCTCACACTCGAACGCGAGGAGCATGTGTCGCTCACCGTCTTCGACATTCGCGGGCGCAAAGTACGCGCACTCGTCGATGGTGTGATGAAGCCCGGTGTGCACGACCGCATCGTCTGGGACGGAAAAGACGACTCCGGCCAGCCGGTGCAAAGCGGCACCTACGTCTACCAGCTCGAGACGGCATCCGGAGTGCGGGAAAGCCGCAAGATGACGGTGCTGCGGTAGAGTCGGGGAGATTTCGCGGCCTGAGGCACGCCGCACCGGTCGGCGCTTTCACGCGCCGCCGCGAAGGTCCGCGGAAGTGGCGGCGAATCGAGCCACCACTCCGCGCTGGGGGTTTTCCCCCAAAACTCGAGCTGCGATCCCATGTCAATCCGTCGGCGTTCCGAGCCCCTGCGACAGGTTGTCAAGGTGGTCGCGGTTTCTTGTGACCCCCTCCGAGCCTCCTGTATCATTGTGCTGCGCCCCATTGTGAGTTCACACGCTTGAGTTGCCACTCGAGTCCCGTTTGCTTGCATGATCGGCTGAATGTCATCCGAGCAGGAAGGCTGCGCTTGCGTTTCGGATTTTACGAAGCCGGCGGACAATTCCTGATTTGGGTCTGGTTGGTCGCCTTGTCCGCCGTGCCTCTGCAGGCGCGCGAGGCGTCCAGGCCCGCGCTCGACATTGAGCCGGTGATCTTCTCGGTCACCGCCGATGCGCCGTATGACTCGGCCGAGGTAGGGATTCTCCAGCAGCATCTCGACAATCACGACCTCTACAGTCCATCCGAATTCTTCTTCCATCTCGGCGACATCAAGCTGGGCACGGCCCCATGCGACGAATCGTATTACAGCGACATGGCGGCGATGCTGCGCTCGTTGTCCGTGCCAGCCTTCATCGTCCCGGGGGACAACGAAGTGACCGACTGCCTCGATCGCGTGGTCGCGTGGCAGTATTGGACGACGCATCTCATGGGGATCGAGAGCTCGTTCTGCGGCGTGCCCACGGTAGACAAGCAAGACATCCGGCCCGAGAACTTCGCCTTCGTGCACAAGGGCGTGTTGTTCGTCGGCATCAATCTGGTAGGAGGAGTAAACCTCCGTGCGGTGATGGATGACGATGCCGATTGGATCCATCACCAGTTCACGACTCGAGTCGATTCCGTGCATGCGGCCGTGGTCCTTTCCCAAGCTGGACCCGCTTTTGACCGCAACCTGTTCTTCGACCAGTTCGTCCTCGACGCCACCGCCTTCGCCAAACCGATCCTCTACATTCACGGCGACGGCCACATCTGGATGCAGGACCAACCGTTCACCGCGCTCAACGTCACTCGGGTCCAAACCGACCGCGGCCATTTACCCCCTGTCGAGGTGACGGTGCATCCCGACGGCACTTTCGTCTTCGATCGCGACCCTTGGCCGGCCGGCACCCAGCCGCTCGATCGGCCTCCCTGCGCCGAAGCCGGGCCGAATTTGATCATTCCGACGGGCGGCGTGGCGACTCTCACCGGCATGGCGAGCGACGATGGCGAGCCGCTGCCGCCGCAGTTCTCGGCCCTCTGGTCGCTGGCGGAGGGTCCGGACGACGTCGACTTCGGCGACCCCTCGGCGCCTGCGACCACCGCGACCTTCGAGGCCGACGGGACCTACACGCTACGACTGACTGCCACCGATGGTGTCGCCTCGGCGGCCGACGAGATGAGCGTCCTCGTCGGTGCCCAGGGTCCCAACATCGCCCCCCTCGCCGCCCGCGATGTCTTCGAAGTGGATGTCGACCAAACCCTGTGGGTCGAGCCCGCCGGAGTGCTCGCCAACGACACGGACGCCAACGGGGATGCCCTCGTCGCCAGCGTCCTCGAGCCGCCGGCGCATGGTGAGCTCAATCTCGACGCTGACGGCGGTTTCATCTATGTGCCGGAGCCTGGATACGCCGGGCTCGATCGTTTTCTCTATCGCGCCAGCGACACCGTTGCCTCGAGCGACGCCGAGGCCTGGATCGGGGTCGGCGGCGCCGTGGTGAGCTTCGTCGCCACCGCCGACGCGAAGGTCCGCTCGACATCACCCAACAACAATTACGGCAACACCCCCGATCTGCGGATCGAGGAAGACAACCCCACGTACCACAGCTATCTCAAGTTCAATGTGACCGGAGTCGGGCCAGTGCGCGACGGCCTCCTGTTGTTGCGTGCGCAAGCATCCAGCGCCGATGGCGGCGCGCTCTATTCGGTGTCGAACAACTATGCCTCGTCGGCCACGCCATGGACGGAAACTGGGATCACTTGGGCGAATGCTCCAGCGATCAGCGGCGTCCCGATCGGGACTCTCGGGCCGGTACCCTCCAATGCTCGTGTCGAGTTCGATCTGGGACACACGATTCAAGGGCCAGGTGTGTGGAGCTTCGGCCTCCGCAACTCTACCCCCGATGCGATCAACTACGGCTCGCGAGAGTCGAGCCGCCCGCCCGAGCTTCTCCTCGTCGCGCTCCACGCGGGCGCCGACTTCCCGCCGGTCGCGGCTGTCGATGCTTATGACCTGAGCGAGGATCTCGATCTGCTTGTCTCTGCCCCGGGGGTGCTGGCGAACGATGTCGACGAGGACGGCGACTCGCTCACGGTTTCACTCGCCGCTCCACCGACGCACGGCGTCGTGGATCTCGCTGCCAATGGATCCTTCACCTACGCGCCCGACCCGGACTATTTCGGTGTGGATGCCTTCTCCTATGTCGTGGACGATGGTCGGAATGGAACCGACACTGGCATCGTCACCATCACGATCGCGCCGGTGAGCGACCCCCCCGTGGTCACCAATGACGAATATCGCTACACGGCCGGTGTTCCCTTGATGATCCCTGCACCGGGTTTGCTGGAGAACGACGACGATGCCGACGGGGATTCTCTGGGCGCCTCGATCGTCGAGCCTCCGGCGCGCGGGAACGTCGACATCGCTGCCGATGGCTCCTTCGTCTACACACCCTCGGGCACCGGATGGGATCGTTTCACCTATCAGGTCACCGACGGACTCGCCACGGCGACCGGCCTCGTGACTTTGATCATCGAGCGTTCCACACACGTCGAGCACGTCTTCAGTCCTTCGGAGGACCAGACTCCGCAACCCTCCGGGGTCGGATCGACTCCCGAGGGAAGAGCAGGCGCTGCAAGTGGCGACCCGACAAGTTGCGCGTACCCGGGTCACCTCACCTTCGATGTGCGCGGTCTCGGCAATTCGGTCGTGCTCGCAACGCTGTACTTGCCGGACACGCCGACGATCGAGGGCAGCCGTCCAGCGACCGACGACGTCTGTGCGGGACACCAGGCACAGCAGCTCGTGGCCGAGAAAACGAGCCTCGCTGGCAACGCCGTCATCGCTCTCGACGTCACGAGCTCGATTCATGGCGATGGTCTCTACCACTATGCCGGCCCGAATGGACAGGTTCGACCGAATGGGCGCACCGGCCAGTCGCCACGTCTCGTGATCCTCGCCCTTCCGCGCCCAGAACCGGAAGTCGAGGCGACCCCGCGGCCCCTGCTCACCACCCTCGAGCGGGTGCGGCCGAATCCGTTCCGTCACGGGACATGGATCGACTATTCGCTCGCGCGCGACGCGCACGTGGAGATTTCGATCCATGACGTGCGCGGTCGCCGCGTTCGCACTCTGCTCACGGCGCGGGAGATCTCCGGACGCCGGAGCGTGTTCTGGGATGGCAAGAACAACGCGGGTGCACCCGTAGCCACCGGTGTCTACTTCCTGCGCGCCCGCCTCGACGATCGCCTCGAAACGCGCAAAATCGTCCTCCAGCGCTAACGCCCGCCCGAGCGCCGCCGAGCACGGCGAACCGCTCGATCGTGAGCGCCTTCCTATCTTCGTTGCATGCCGATGAGGGCGTCCGTGAGTCCGAGTGTCTTCAAGACCTCGGGATCGGTCTCTTCGACGGCGGAGGCTTCGTGGCAGGTGGCGCAATCCTGCGTGATCGTCCGGCCATCCGGCGTGCGATGGGCTTCGTCGTGGCAGCGGAAGCAGCCCGGGAAGTCTTCGTGACCGATGTTGTTGGGATAGGTCCCCCACGTCACGTCGAGCTCCGGGAAGACGTTGCGCGTGTAGACCGCGACCAGGCCGCGGCTCGCGGCTTCGATCTCATCGCCGCGCTCAGCGAGCACTTGCGGATAGTTGTCACGGTAGAAGGCCGTGAGCGCCTCCGGGATGCGCCGTGTGGCTTCCTCCGTCGTCGCGTACTCCGCTCGAATGACTTCGAGCCCCTGCCGTTTCACGTACGGAAGCGTCACCGGGATGACACCAAGACCCATCGCCAAGTCCAGAGCGCGTTCGGGAAGCCAGAACGGGTGTGCCGGACGATTGTGACAATCGACGCATTGCATCACGTGCTGTTTCAAGTCTTTGACATCGTCGGCCGTCTTGCCATCGGCCAAGTACGTGTGCGTCTGCTTCGTTTCGCTGTTGCTGTACTCGACCCAGGCAATCTCCTGTCGCTTTTTGTCCACCGCTGCGTAACGAATCTCTACCCCTGGGCCGAAGTGCTTGCCGTGGATTCCCCCCATGCGTGAGCCGCCGACGTGCAAGGTCAGCACCGTCTGGCTCGGTGTGTTCTCTTCATCCGATGCGAACTTGGTCACGACCTTGAGTCGGATCGCCCCGGGCTTGTCGCGCCAGTGGCATTGCTCGCACGTCTGCCGCGCCGGCACGAGCCGGTCGGTCTCGAGCGCCGAGGGAATCGGGCGCGGATGCGTGTCGAAGATTGTTTCGACGAGCTGCCGTGTCCCCGTCGCCTTGCTTTCCACCCAGCCAACCGCACCTGGCGCGACATGGCACTCGACGCAGGTCACCTGTGCGTGTGCCGAGATCGGGTGGGCCGTGAATTCCGGCTTCATGACGTGGCAGGTCTGGCCGCAGAATTGAACGCTCTCCATGTGGTGCACGGCGCGATAGGTCCCCTGCGTTCCGACGAGTAGATTGGCCGCCGACAAGATGCCGAGAAACGTGAGGAGTCGTGTCCGCGCCTTTTTTTTCTCGATGAGGCCAGCCGCGAGACGCGCCCGGGCCCGACGCCGTCCGAGGTAGACCCCGATGAATAGCAGCACAATGCCGAGCAAGAGGACGAACGGCACGGCCACGAAGGAGAACAGGCCGATGTAGGGGTTCTCGGCCTGCCCGCGCACTTGCAGCGGCAGCACGAAGAGCCAGGTGATGATCGCGGTGACGACCAGGCCAAGGCCGAGCATCGCCAACCAGTGGCTGGTGACGATCAGCCATACGGGGTCGCGCCGGGGTGAGACGGAATCGGTTGGAGAGACTTTGCGATCGGGCATGCGGTTTCTCCAAGCACTGGTGAAGTGCGGTATCTTACTCGATCGACACTCGCCGAGGTAGGATACAGGGTGACCCCGCGACTTCGACCGGAACCCCGTGGGACCCGGACGGCCAACAGCAGGAGGTCGAGGATATGAAGCTCCCCGACGTGATGGCCGAGCTCGAACGGCTCGGCAGCGAGCAGCAACGCAAGATCTATCGCAACCACGGCGCGACGGCCGAGATGTTCGGCGTCAAGGTCGGCGATCTCAAGGTCATCGCCAAGAAGATCAAGGGCCAGCAAGCGCTGGCGCTCGATCTCTATCGCACCGGGAATTTGGATGCCATGTACCTGGCCGGGCTGGTCGCCGATGGCAGCCAGATGACGCGCAAGGAGATCGACACGTGGGCCCGCAAGGCATCCGGGACGATGGTCTCGGAGTAC
>DASRJO010000032.1:0-30461 GCA_035649435.1 Candidatus Krumholzibacteriia bacterium
GAGCGCGTGGAAAGGGCGGCGAGGATGCGCTCCGGATCGGAAGGCGCGGCCTCGCGGCTCAACAGAGTCTGCAGCGACCGCGCGCACTCGATTTCGTGCGCGAGCAATCGCGGCGCATAGATCGCGTGCTCCGGTGCTTTCGCATCGACGCCCAGGCTTCGATTCGCCACCAAGGTCTCGATGGCGTGATCGACCGCGGCGAGCGTGAGCGCCGCAGACGGTGTTTCACCGGCGCGGGGCGGGGCGAGGAGACGCAGCGTCCGCGCCGCGAGCAGCGGCCGCGGCAGGAAGCAATGCCCCGCCTGGATGGCGGTGTCGAGGACGTGCAGGACGCCGGCTTCGATGCGGAGCCCGGCATCGTGGCTCAACCCGAGGGCGCCAGCGATGCGGTCGGCGCTCTTGAAGCCAATGCCCGGCAGGTCGCGCGCCAAGCGATAGGGGTCATGGCGCAGGACATCGGCCGCGCCGGCACCATAGGCGCGGAAGACGCGCGGCGCGAGCGCTGGGCTCAGCTCGTGCGCCTGCAGGAACATGACGATCTCCTGCAAATCGCGCTGCCGTTGCCACGCCGTGCCGATGGCCCGAGCGCGCGCCGTCCCCAGACCGCGGACCTCGTGCAAACGCGCCGGGGTTTCGTCGAGAACACGCAGCGTGTCGCTGCCGAAATGCGCCACCAGACGCTTGGCCAGCACCGGTCCGATGCCGCGCACGACACCGGCAGCGAGATATCTTTCGATCTGCGCTTCCGTGCGCGGCGCGAGACGCTGGCAGGAGCGGACGCGGAACTGGCGGCCGTAGCGGCGGTCGCGTTCCCAGGCGCCTTCGATGCGCACCTCTTCCCCCGGGTGCAGACCCACGAGGTTGCCCACCACGACCACGGGCTCGTTCCCCGCGTGCGGATGCAGGCTGGCAACGCTCCAACCGGTGTCGGGGTTCGAGTAGACGATGCGTGCGATCACGCCCTCGAGACAGGATGGCTCCGCGGTTCCGGCGAACAGGTCGGTGGGCAAGGGGCCCCTTCAGGTCACCCGCCAGTACTCGAGCACACGCTCCAGGGTGAGCGAAGCTTCGGACTCGCCCCGGCAGCTGTACCAGCAGCGGGTGCAGGTCGTCGGCTCCATGCCGCGGTACTCGGTGTAGTGCACGAAGGGCGCGAAGTCGGCGCACTGGCGCACCTGACCGTCGGGGGTGAGCTGGATGAAGCCGTTGCCCGCCTTGCATCCGGCGATGCCGTTGGCGTTCTCGAAGTAGGGCACGATGCGCTCGAGGTAGAAGCGCGAGTTGGTGATGTTGCCGAAGCGTTTCTTGTGCGCGACGAGCTGCGGGACGAGCTGCCGCAGGTCTTCGAGCTGCTCCGGCGAGAAATAGTGCGAACGGTTGCCGTTCTTGAAATCGGTATAGCAGCTCAACGAGACCTTGCCGCCCCAGGCATGCATCTGCCGTGCGATGGCGAGGATCTGGTCGAGATTCTCGCGCATGATCACGGTGTTGGCGACCACGATCCGCCGCTTTGCCGTCAGCTTCGGCACCAACTGGGCGATGTGGGCATAGAGATCGGGCAGCTTGCGTTCCTCGTCCTGCCGGGTGTCGAGATAGTTGAGTGAGATGTTGATTTGGTCCAGCCCGGCGGCGAAGAGCTCTTCGGCGCGTTCCTCGCTCAGCAACGAACCGTTGGTGATCAGGTACAGGTAGATGAATCCCTGGCTCGCCTTGACGTCGCGGATGATCGCGGGCAGGCGTTTTTCGAGCAAGGGCTCGCCACCGGTCAACGCCAGGACCATGGGGTTCAAGTGGCGCACCATGTCGGTCACGTCGCCCAGCTTGGGGCTGAATTTCGTCTTCCAATCGTCGCAGAAATCGCAGCCCGCATTGCAATGCTTGGTCATCTCGATGCTGGCGAGCATCGGCCGGCGGTGGACGCGGTTGGAGACGTACTTGCGTGTCGCCTCGATCTTTTCGTGCAGGGTCAGCTTGCGCAATGACGGCTCCCGCGTTGGATCCCGCGCAGCTTATCAGACTACCGCGGCCGGCTGAAAGGGAGGCGGGGGAACCTTCGGTCAGGCGTGGCCGCGCAGCTTTGCTTTCAAGCTGCCGAGCTGCTCCGCCATGGTGTGAGTGAGCGAGACGCCGCCGCTTGTTGGGCTCGGCCTGGGTTCGCGCGGCTGCGCCGTGCGCTCGCGCCGTGGCTCGCGCTTACGCGGCGCGGGCTGGCTCGTTTCGGCGCTGCGGCGCAGCGACAGCGACACACGCCGTTTGTCGAGATCGATGTGCAGGACGCGCACCTGGACTTCTTGTCCCGGCGTCACCACTTCGCTGGGCTCGTTGATGCGCTGGTGCGACAGCTCGGAGAGATGCACCAGTCCATCCAAGCCCATGGGCAGGCGCACGAAGGCCCCGAAAGGTGCCAAGCGCACGATGGTGCCGGTCAGCACGTCGCCGATGTGCAATTGCTCCTGCACGCTGGCCCAAGGGTCCGGGCCGAGATCGGCGAGCGCGAGCGCGATCCGCTCGCGCCGCGTGCCGGAATGTTCGACCTTGACGACGCGAACGCGAACCGTGGCGCCGACGGCGACGATCGTCGCAGGGTCGTCGACGCGCGAATGACTCATGCGCGACACGTGCAGCAGGCCTTCGAGCCCGCCCAGGTCGACGAACGCCCCGAAGGGCTGCAGGCGCTTGACGGTGCCGTCGAGCTCGGCGCCTTCCACCAACTGCTTGCGCAGCTCCTGGGCCTGTGTCTTGGCTTCCTCGCGCAGCACGCTTCTCCGGGACAGCACGATGTTCCGCCCGTGGTTTTCCCAGCGCAGCACGCGGAACGAAAAGGTCTTGCCGACGAAGTTCTCGGGGTTGTCGACGAAGCCGGTGTCCATCTGCGACAACGGGCAGAAGCCGCGCACGCGGCCGATGCGGACTTCGAAACCGCCCTTGTTGACCGTCTGCACCGTTCCATTCACCGTCGTGCGTTTCTCCAGAGCGTCGCGCATGCGGGCAGCATCGAGCACGCCGCGCTTCTTGCCGAGACTCAAGAGAACGAATTCGTCGCAGGCGGTGACGCTCGCGGTGAAGCGGTCGTCGATGCGCAAGAGCATCGTGCCGCTGCGATCGCGCAGCTCGGCACTGCGGATGCGCGCCGGGGCGGCGCCGCCGTAATCGACCTGAGTGTATTCGTCGTCGATGGCGACGATGCGACCGCGCACGCGCTCGCCGACCTGCAGCACACGCGGACCGTCGGCAGCCGGAGGAGCAGTCCCGGGTTCTGCGCTGGTCGGTGACTCCGGAGACTCGGCGGTGGCGAAGGATTCCGTCGCTGGACACTCAGGAGTCGATTCGGGTGACGTCTCCGCGATGTCGGCAGCGGTGCCGGAGAGGTCGGTCGTTGCGGAAGCGATGTCGGTGCGATCGTCGGTTGCCGGTGCGCCATCGGCAGCGGTTTGCACGCTGTCTGCCTCCGGTCGCATCGTCTCCGCCGGAGATGATGCGGACGCCGGTGGCACGTCGAACTCTTGCGGCATGCACGCTCCCCGCGGCTGCGGCGTCAGGCGAGGCTGACGGGTTGGCCGGGAGCATAACGCATTCGGCGCCAGCACCCAAGGGGGCTCGGAAGGCGACGGGAGGGGCCCTGGGGGCGGAGCGGCTATACTCGCTCGGGCGAGGAAGGCCAGGTCCAATGAACGGCGAGGACCGATGTACCGAATCACGCGTGAGCTGTATTTGAGCTATGGACATCGCCTCCTGTCGCATCCTGGAAAGTGCGCCGCGCTGCACGGACACAACGGCGTGGTCGTCCTGACGTTGGAGGCAGAAGATCTCGACGCCCACGGGATGGTCACCGATTTCCAGGACATCCGCGCATCCATGGGGCTTTGGATCGACCGCGAAGTCGACCACCGCATGATCCTCCGCCGCGACGATCCCGCCGTGGCGCCGCTCGAAGCGCTCGGTGAACCTTTGCTGCTCGTGGACTTCGATCCGACGGCCGAGAACCTGGCGCGCCTGATGTTCGACAAGGCGCGCGATCTGGGCCTGCCTGTGGCCGAGGTTCGCTTCGTCGAAACCCCGACCTGCTGGGCCACGTTTCGGCGCTCTTAGCCAAGGCGCGCGTCGCCTGTATGGAGCGCCCAGCGCGGCGCGTTTCTTGCGCGCACCACGGGACCTCCGCCCGTGGAGCGAGCGTGTCCAGCCACGATTACCGCATCAATGCCGAAGTGCGCCGGTTCCTGGTGAGCCGGTGGGTGGACGTGTCGTTGCTCCAGATCGGCACCACCAACGGAGTCGTCTATCTCATGGGCAGCTTCGAGCCGTTGGTGGAAGACGCGCTGCAGCGCGTGGGGCAGATGCAGGAGCGCGATCCGGCGCAGCGCCTGCTGCGCCTGTTGTTGCTGGTGGAAAAGGAGTTGCGCCGGCTCCGCGGTGTGCGCGACGTCGTCTTCAATCTGAGGAACGCGCGGCGCAAGGGCGGCATCTGGAGGGTCAAGGGTCCGCAGGGCGACGTGTTCCTCGCGGACGGCAAGAAGAAGCAGCACGGATCCGGGGAAACGACTCAGGGCGCGCCGGCGCAGGACGAGGCGAGCGATGACGAACGAACGGACACCACTCCGGGCACTCGGTGAGCTGTTGCGGGCTTTGGACGCGCGCATCGAGCGCCATCCGAACTACCCGGATCTGCGCAACCTGCGCGGACTGGCCCGCATCTACAGCGGTGATCATGACGGTGCCTTCGCCGATCTGGTCGAGGCTCTGCGGTTGCACTCGCAGTACGAGGCCGCGTTGGTGAACATGGCTTGGCTCCACGCCGAGCGCCGCGAGCCCGACTTGGTGCGTGCCGTGTTGCGCGAGCCGCGCGGGCGAAGGCTGCGCCCGGGCTTGCGCGTGCACCTGCAAGTGCTAGAGGCGCAGGTCCGCGACGGGGCCGAGGCCGCTCTCGGCGTGCTCGACGCCTACGCGGCGCAACCACGTCCAGAGCCGGAACCGTGGCACGAGCTGGACCGGCTGTGGCTGGCCGTGCAGCTCGAGCGCTGGGATCTGGTCGATGCACAGGTGCGGCGCTTGGTGGCGCAGCAGGCCGCCATCGGTCCGATTCTGCACCAGGTCGGCCTGGTGGGGCGAGGGAGCGCGGGGCGCGCAGCGTTTGCGACCTGGAACCAATGCTACCGCGGCAATCCGCATGTCGCCGCGTTGCTGCGCGAATGCGCGCGCTTGCGCGCTGCCGGCGCCGCGTTCTCCGACTGCGAGGACATCCTGCGTTGGAGTGCCGTGCTGTCGCTGGACCTGTGCGATTTCTGGCTCGTGGTGGGCGAGCAGCACGACTTCGAAGCGCGCGATGCGGACGCCGAGTCGGCTTTCCGCCAGGCGATGCAGTTCGACTCGCGGCGCGCCCAACCATACATAAAGCTCGGACAACTCTACGCCGCCTGCGGCCGTCCGCAGGAGGCCATCCGCGAGCTGCAGCATGCCGCGAGCTTGCAACCACGCTACGCCGATGTGCGCTACCTGCTCGGCTTGTTGCTCGAGGATCTTGGACAGCTGCCGGAGGCCGAAGGCCACTTGCGCACGGCACTGGACATCAACACGCGCTACACGTTGGCGCGGTTGTCGCTCGGATATCTCCTGGCCACGCGGGGCCGCTGGCGCGATGCCGTGAAACAATTGGAGCAGGTGCGCGCCGAGGGCCTGGTGTCCAGCGATCTCGAAACCCGACTGGCTGAAGTGTACGAACAGCTCGGCCGGCACGAGGACGCGACCTTGGCGCGGCAGCGGGCGCTCAGCCCCGAGAGCGACACGGACGACGGCTGAGCTTCGGCCGCGAAACGCACTCGCGGAATTCTCCCCAGCCCTGCGTGATGGTTCCTCGAGCGTGAACGACGGTTGCGAAGCCCTTCAATCCGTCGCCGATGCCGCGCGCCGCCGCCGCGGCAGGCGCAGCGGAAAGCGCGCGCTCTCTCCCCACATGTGTCGGGCCCAGGCGAACTGGCGCTCCGCCAGCACGTAGAAGGTCGGCAGCACGATCAACGTCAAGATCGTCCCCGAGATCAAGCCACCGATGAGCGTGCGCGCCATCGGGAAGTACTGCACGCTGGACATTGCGGTTTCGCCGAGCGCCAAGGGCAACAGCCCGAGCACGGTCGTGCTCGCGGTCATGAAGATGGGCCGGAAGCGCTCGCGCCCGGCCGTGAGGATAGCGGATTCGACGGCGTGCCCGCGGCGGCGCAGCTCGTTGATGTGGCTGATGAGGATGATGCCGTTGTTGACGATGACACCGATGAGGACGACCAAGCCGATCATCGCCATGATGTTGAGCGGTGTGTTGGTGAGCACCAGGAGCCAGATGACGCCGATGATGGCGAAAGGCACCGTGAGCATGATCACCATCGGGTGCAGCAGCGATTCGAACAGCGCCGCCATGACGAAGTAGACGCAGGCGAGCGCGAGCTGGATGTTCTGTCCCATCTTGTTCGCCTCCTGCTGCGATTGGCGGTCCTCGCGCCCGAAGGACCAGCTGTAGCCGTTTGGCAGCGCCAGGCTGTTCATGAGCTCGGCGACACGATCGCGGGTCTTGCCGAACTCCTTGCCCTCGTAGGACGCGGTGACGGTCGATGCGGTGCGCTGGCCATCGCGCTGGATCGAGGTCGGGGTGCGCTTGAAACGGAAATCGGCCACTTGTTCGAGCATCACGTCTTTGCCGTCCTGCATGTCGATGGTCATGCGCGCCAGGTTCTCCAGGCTGCGGCGGTCGTCCGGATCCAGCTGCAGGCTCATCGGCACCTCGCGATCGCTGGCTTGCACCTCGCGCAGGTCCATGCCACGGAAGGTGAGGTCGAGGATGCCGGCGATGTTCGAGGGGTTGACGCCGAAGCGGCTGGCCTTTTCACGGTTGACGACGACATGCACTTCCTGGCGCCCTTGCTCGGCGTTCGTGCGCACGTCGTGCAGGTCTTCGACCAGCGCCAGCCGGCGTTTGACCTCCTGCGCCAGCTCTTCGAGCAGTTCGGAGTCCTCGCCGAAGACACGCACTTGCAGCCTCTGCGCCCCCTTGTCGCCCGAATCCTCTTCGCCGAACTCGTAGGTGGAGCCGGCGAGCACCGGCAATCCCTTGCGCAGCTGCTGGCGCAGCGCGCGCAGATCCTTGGCCTTGAGCGTGCGATCGAAGAACAGCGTCACCTCGCCGCGATTGTCGGAGAAGAAGCTGTACACCTCGGCGCCGAGCGAATCGGCGCGGGGCAGCAGATAGGCTTCCACGCGCTGCACGGTTTCGTCGGCCTTGTAGACGTTGACGTTGTCCTGGAAGACGAGGCTGATGCGCAGCCGATTGGTCTTGATGGCGCGATCGTCGAACGGCTCGGCCTTGAAGCCGGTGGCGGCGACGAGCCCCACGGTCATGACGATGAGCAAGCCCAGCAAGCCGAGCGTGCGCATCGGGTGCTGGATCGTCGTCCAATGCAGGACGCGGACGTACTGGCGCTGCCAGCGCGCCATCAGCTGCGACGGCTCCTCGATCTTGGCGGGCTTGAGCCGCGCCTGCATGAGTGGCACCAACGTGAGCGATACCAAGAGCGAGAAGATCAAGGTCACCGAAAGCGTCACACCCACTTCGCGCAACCAAGTGGTGATCTCGTCGTTGCCGCCGAGCACGATGGGGGCGAAGACGATGATCGAGGTCAGGGTCGATGCGGTGACCGCGAGCCCGACATCGGCCGTGCCCGCGAGACTGGCGGCTTGGCCGCGCTCGCCGCGCAGGTGGCGCTGGAAGATGGCTTCCAGCACCACGATGGCGTTGTCGACCAACATGCCCACGGCGAGCATCAGCCCCATCATGGTCAGGAGGTTGAGCGTGCGGCCGGTGAGATAGAGGAAGACGCAAGTGGCCACCACCGAGAACGGAATGGCGATCGATACCACCATGGTCGAGCGCACGTTGCGCAGGCAGAAGTAGAGAATCAGCACCGCCAGCAGCGAGCCCAGAAGCCCCGATGACAGCAGGTTGTTCAAGGACTCGACGATCTCATCGGCCTGGTCGAAGAAGAGCACGACGTCGACACCCTCGAGCGCCGGGTCGCGCCCGATGCGATCGAGCTCCGCGTGCACCGCGCGCGACACGTCGACGACGTTGGCGCCCGAGGCCTTCTGGATCTCGAAGGCGATGGCCGATTCGCCGTTCAAGCGCCGGTACCACTGCGCTTCGGGCTCGCTCTCCTCGATGTCGGCGATGTCCTTGAGCGTGAGGCCGGCATCCGAGATGACGAGATCCTCGATCTCCGCGACCGAGGAGAAGGCGCCCAATGTGCGCAGGTTGTAGTGCATGCCGCCGCGTGTCACCCGGCCGACCGAGAGGTTGACGTTGTTGCTGTTGAGCTGCGCGAAGACGCGGCCGACATCGACGGAGTGGGCCTTGATCGCGTCCATCTTGAGGTAGATGGAGATCTCGCGCGGGGCGATCCCGTCCACTTGCACGCGGCCGACGCCGTCGAGGCGCTCCAACGGCTTGATGATGCGGCGTTCGAGCAGGTCGTACGAGCCGGCCAGATCGCGGCCCTTGGCCGAGATGCGTCCGACCATGATCGGGATGTCGTTGGAGTTGAAGGTGAACAGGAACAAGTCCTGGACGTCGTCGGGCAGATCGGCCCGCACTTGATCCAGGCGCTCCTGCACGTCCAAGCGCATGACGTTGACGTCGCGGCCGAAGTCGAACTCGACGCCGACGAAGCAACCTTGGGCGTTGCTCTCGGAGAAGAGGTCTTTGATGTCGCCGAGTGTCGCCAGCACCTCCTCGATCGGCTTGGCGATCTCGCGCTCCACCTGGGTCGGGATGGCGTTGGGATAGGGGACGAAGACGCCGATGAAGGGGAAGTCGACGTCGGGGAGGAACGCGATCTTGATGCGGGTGATGGACAAGCTGCCCAGCACCAGCAGCGACAGCACGATCATGAACACCGTCACTGGCCGGCGCATCGCGAGCGAGGCGAGGTTCATGCGCTCCCCACTCTCAGGGCCGCCGGTCGGCAATGGCGTAAACGACGGGGATGACTACCAACGTCAGCATCGTCGACACCGTGAGACCGCCGATGACGGTGATGGCGAGCGGCGTGCGGATCTCGGCTCCTTCGCCGAGCCCGAGCGCCATCGGCAGGAGGCCGAGAACCGTGGTCAAGGTCGTCATCAGGATCGGGCGCAGGCGCACCTGGCCGGCGGTCTGCAACGCCTGCAACTTCGGCATGCCGGAGGCGCGCAACTGGTTGACGTAGTCGATGAGGACGATGGCGTTGTTCACGACGATGCCGGCCAGGATGATGACGCCGAGGAAGACCATGACGCTGAGCGCCGTTCCGGTCAACACCAGCGCCAACACCACACCGATCAGCCCCAGCGGCACGGTGGCGAGGATGACGAAAGGATGCAACAGGCTCTCGAATTCGCACGCCATGACGATGTAGACCATGAACACCGCCAGCAGCACCGCCAGCACCAGGCTGCGGAAGGACCGCCGTAGCTCGTCGTTCTGTCCGGCGAGGCCGGCGGTCACCGTGTTGGCGAGGGGCGTGTTCGCCAGCACCGCTTCGATGTCGCGCGACACCGAACCCAGGTCGCGCCCAGCCAAATCGGCGTAGATGAGCGCCGAGCGCTGCTGGTCCAGGTGCTCGATCTGGCTCGGGCCGCGTTTGACGGCGATGTCCGCCACCGAGGACAGCATCACCGGGATGCCGTCGGCCTGCGACACCACCAAGTTGCCCACCTGCGCGATGTCGATGTGGTCGGCGCGTTCGGTCCGCACCAGGATGTCGATCTGCCGGTCGCGCTCCTTGAGGCGGGTGGCGGCGTCGCCGCGGATCTTGTTGCGCAACGTGCGCGAGATCTCGTCGATGTCGAGTGCCATGGCAGCGACGCGGGCGCGATTGAACGCGATCTGGACTTCGGGGCTGCCGGGCTGCAAGGAGGCACGCACATCGCGCAGTCCGGGGACGTCTTGCAGCCTTTGTGTGAGCAGCTCGGTGGCTTCGGCGAGCTGTTCGAGATCGAAGCCGTAGACCTCGATCTCGATCGGGGTGCGGAAGCTGAAATAGCTCGGGCGGCGGAACTCGTAATCGAGCTCCGGCACGGCGTCCAATGCCGCGCGCAGCTCTTCCACCACGCGTGCCTCGCTGCGCGAGTCGGCGCGCTCGCGCATCGTGACGTTGATCTCGGCCAGGCTCGGCTTCTTGGCGTTGGTGTCGGCTCCGAGGCGGTCGGTGCCGCCGACGTCGACGAACACCTGTCCCAGACGCTTGTCGCGCACCAGATCGCGCTCGATGTTGGCGACGGTGGCGTCCGTCACCTCGAGCGGCGTGCCGTCGGGCAGCTGCGCTTCGAAGGTGAACTCACCTTGGGTGAAGCTCGGGATCAGCTCCATGCCGAGGAGCGGCACGAGCGCCGCCGTGACGACGGCGAGCACCGCCGTGCCGGCGAGAACGCGCCCGCGATGCGCCAGAGACCAGGCGAGCCAACGCGGATAGCCGCGCTCGATGCGCCCGTAGACCGCATCGAACGCCGGGAACACGGTGCGGCGCGACACGGCCATGAGCGCTCCGGCGAGGCCGGCGGCGACGCGGCGCTGCAGGAACATCAGGACGAGGACGAGGAGGGATCCGGCGCGACGCAAGAAGCGCAGCACCGGATGCAACAACAGCCACAGGAATCCCTCGAGCACGAGCCAAATGGGCCAGAAAAGAGTGCGTCCAATCCGGCCCAGGAGACGCAAGGAGCGCCCGAAGACGCGATTGCCGACCCGCGCGAGGCGCGACAGGGCATGCTGCGGCAGCTGGGGGCTCGCGAGAGGGACGATCGCCGGCACCGTGGCGGCGTCGACCGCCGTGCCCGCCGGCGTTTCGTCCTGGACCGACACGAGCTGCAGCCATTGCTTGCGCCCGAGCGCGGCGGCGAGCGGGATCAAGGTCAAGGCGAACACGAGCGAGATGACCTGCGAGAACGTCACGGTGAGCGCCTGATCCTTGAAGATCTGTCCGGCGATGCCCTCGACGAACACGATGGGCAGGAACACGGCGACGGTAGTGAAAGTGGACGCAGTGACCGCGCGTCCGACCTCGCGTGCACCGAGCTCGGCGCTCGTCGCGGCGTCGCCCCCAAGTTGGCGGTGCCGGGCGATGGATTCGAGCACGACGATCGAGTTGTCGACCAGGTTGCCGACCCCGAGCGCCAGCCCCCCGAGCGACATGATGTTGAGCGTGACGCCCATCTGCAGCATCAGCACGAAGGTGGTGATGATCGACACCGGGATGGTGATGGCGATGATGAAGGTCGAACGCAGGTCCTTGAGGAAGAGGAACAGGGCGCCGATCGCGAGCGCTCCGCCGCCGACGACGTTCGAGCGCACTTCCTTCATGGCGCCCTCGATGAACACCGACTGGTCGAAGAGCAACGCGGTTTGAACGCCGGCGGGCATCTGGTGCTCGAGCTCCTGCAGTCGCCGCCGCACTCGCCGCGCCACGGTGACGGTGTTGCCGTCGCCTTCCTTGTAGACCGAGAGCTGGACGCATTCGCGTCCGTTGACGCGCGAGATGATCTCGCGCTCCTGCCAACCCCGGCGCACGGTGGCGATGTCACCGAGCGTGACGCTGCGGCCACCGTCCTCGCGCAGGATGATGCGCTGGATGTCGTCGACATCGGCGAGCTCGTTCAGCGTGCGCACGAGGAACTCGGCGTCGCGGTCGCGTAGGCGGCCGCCGGATGCATTGATGTTGTTCTGAGTCAGTGCTTGCGACACCGACGCGGTCGAGACCCCGAGCAGCGCCATCTTGCCCTCGTCGAGCTCGACTTGCACCTCTTCGATCAGGCCGCCCTGGACGCGCGCCGAGGCCACACCATCCAGCGCCTCGAGGTCCTTCTTCAAAGTGCGGTCGGCCCAATGCCGCATCGCCACCAGGTTGGAATCGCCGAAGGCAGCGATGCGCAGCACCGGATCAAGTGTCGGGTCGAAGCGCAGGAGGATGGGCGGGCGCGAATCGTCGGGGAGCTCGACGAGGTCGATCTTCTCGCGCACGTCGAGGCTGGCGTAATCCATCGCCGTGTCCCAGTCGAACTCGAGGATGATCTGCGACATGCCGGATTGCGAGATCGAGTGCATACGCCGCAGTCCCTGCACCACGGCCACGGCTTCTTCCAGCGGCTCGGTCACGAGCGCCTCGACCTCTGCCGGGGCCGCGTCCGGGTATTCGGTCTGCAAGGTCAGAGTTGGATAGGAGATCTCGGGCAGGAGGTTGACCGGCAAGCGCCCGACGGCCACCAGGCCGAAGAGCACGGCCGCGATCGTCACCATCAAGACGGTGACCGGATGGCGGATCGAGAAGCGGATCATGCGGCTCCGATCATGGGCGCGCGGCGAGGGTGTCGGTGCCGTTCTTGCGCGCGGCGAGCGAGTCGGTGCCGGCCGCCAGCCGGCGCACACGGGTCCCGTGCCGCAGCCCGCCCTGACCGACGGTGACCACCTGGTCGCCGTCCTGGAGGCCGACGAGGACCTCGGCGTGGCGATCGTCGGTGTATCCGGTCTCGACGCGCACCTTGAGCACGCTGTCGGCCACGGCCCGGTAGACGTAGGATTCGCCGCCCTCTTCGAGCAACGCCACCTTCGGGATGACGAGTGCATTCGCGTGCACGTCGGTGGTGATCTGCACGCGGACGAAAGCGCCGAGTCGAAGCTCGGCCGGCGGGTCGTCGAGCTCCACCGTCACCTTGACGGTGCCGGAGCGCGGATCGACCACCGGCGCAATCATGCGCACCCTTCCGTCGCAGGCGCCGGCCACGTTGCCATCCGGGACCACGCGCACGGTCTGGCCGGTGCGAATGCGTTCGACCTCTTTCTCGGGCATGTAGACACGCACGAGCAGCGGATCGAAATCGGCCATGTCGAACAACGCCTGATTGACCTGCACGTACTCGCCGACATGCACGTGTCTCTGGGTGACGCGGCCCGCGAACGGGGCCTTGACCTGGGTGTAGCCGAGGCGGATTTCACCGACTTGCAGCTTGGCTTGCGCCTCGTCGGCCAGCAGCTTCTTGTCGTCGAATTCGCGCGCGCTGATCATTTCCTGTGTGCGCAACGCTTCGCTGCGCTCGAGCTCACGCTGGACGCTGGCGGCACGCACGCGCAGTTCTTGTAAACGGGCTTTCTCCTCGGCGTCGTCGAGCTGCAAGAGCACGTGCGCTTCGCGCACGTTGTCGCCTTCGTCGACACGCAGCTCCTGTACCGTGCCGGCAATCTTGGCGAGCACCTGCGCCCGCTGCTCGGCTTCGATCGTCGCCGTGCCGACGAAGAAGGACGGCACGTCGTGGCGCGCCACCGCCGCCATTTCCACCGGCACCGCCTCGCGTTTCTTCTCTTCCTTCTTGTCGTTCTTCTTGCCGCCGAGGAACGCCATCAACCCGCGCCGCTTGCCCTCCTTGGGCGGAGTCACGGCCGCTGAGTCCGCCGCCGCGCTGTCGGGGGCGGCGGCGACGCCACCGCTGTCGGCCGCGGCTGCGCCGCGCGCGGCGGCGGCCATCTCGCCCTCGGCGTTGGCCTTCCGCGCTTGGCGCATGGACACCACGGCGACCACGATCACTGCGACGATCAGGAAACCGCCGAGGGCACGCAGAAGCCTCCGGCGGCGCGGGCGAGTCGGGGAAGGCGAGTCGCTCAAGGCGGGCTCCTCTTCGAGGCGTTTTATTCGGCCGGGATCTTCAACCCTCACTACGCACGGCGGGTCCTGCAGGTTCGCCCGAGGCGTGGGGTGCACTTCAAACACGAGCCGACCCAGCTAGAGTTACAGAGTACAATCCAGGCGCTCCGAGGAGGACCCGCCATGCTCGATCCAGCCATCGTCCTCGCCGCGCGCGAGCGCATCGCCGACCGCGTGCATCGGACGCCCATGCTGCGCTCGAGCTCGATCAGCACGGCTCTCGGGATCGATCTCGCCTTCAAGGCCGAGCTGTTCCAGCGCACGGGATCCTTCAAGGTGCGAGGCGCCCTCTACAAGCTCGCGTGTCTTTCGCCCGACGCAGCTCTCAACGGGCTCGTGACGATCTCGGCCGGGAATCATGCCGCCGCTCTCGCCTATGCGGCTCGACAAGCAGGGCTGCGTTGCACCGTGGTGATGCCGGCTGCGGCCAACCCGACCAAAGTGCGCGCCACGGAAGCCTATGGTGCAGAAGTCGTGCTGCACGGGAATGTGCAGGAGGCTTTCGCACGTTGCCACGAGCTCGAAAAGGAGCGGGGTCTCCTCTACATCCATGCATTCGACGATCCCGAGATCGTGGCCGGTGCCGGAACGCTCGGTCTCGAGATCGTCGAACAGGTACCGGATGTGGACACCGTCCTGGTGCCGATCGGCGGCGGCGGTCTCATCTCGGGTGTGGCATTGGCGGTCAAACATCTGTGCCCGAGCGCGCGCGTGATCGGCGTCGAGCCGGAAGGCGCGGCCGTCATGTGGGCGAGCCTCGAGGCAGGCCGCGCGTTGCGCGTCGACCATGTCTCCACTCTCGCCGATGGCCTGGCCCCGCCCATGGTGGGGGAGCTCAACTTCGCCATCGTCAAGCGAAACGTCGACAGCGTGGTGAAGGTGAGCGATGGCGAGATCCTCGATGCCATGCGCATGCTGATGTCGCGATGCAAGCTCGTCGTCGAGCCGGCTGGCGCCGCCGCATTCGCGGCGCTGATGACGCGCCGTGTGTCGGTGTCGCCAGGAGAACATGTCGTCGTGGTCTTGAGCGGCGGCAATGTCGATTTGGCGCAGCTCGCGAGCTGGCTCTGATCCTCACCAACGATGGTAGGCGGGATGTCCCGGTTGCACCGCGACGAAGACGCCGGTGCATGTGGCGCAAATCTGACCGGCGGCCTCGAGAGTTCCGGCAATCGTGGCACGATCGTCGCTCGCCTCGACGAGACGCGCACGCAGGCGGACGGCGCCGTGGGTCGGTGTCGGCCGGCGAAGCTTGATGGTGTATTCGGCGGTGACGGTGCACGGCGGCGAGGCCGCCCCACGGCGCTGCATGAGGAAATGCGCGGCGGCCCAATTGCAGTGACAGTCGAGCAAGGTACCGATGATGCCGCCGCTCAAGACACCTTCGAAGGCTTCGTGCAGCGGCTGAGGTGTCCACTCGGCCGTGACCTCGTCGCCTTCGACATGGCTTTTGACACCGAGGCCTTCGCGGTTGGCCGGGCCACAGCCGAAGCAGCGGTTCTCGGGGGCGAAGGTCTCCTGCAAGCTTTTGGACGCTGGCATGGGGGCTCCTGGCCTCAGTCCTTCTTGGTCGACAGACGGACGAATCCGGCGGGCGGGACCCAACCGGGCGGGGGCGCGCTGCCGCTCCCGAAGAGGAAGGCTTCGCACTCGCGCATCCACACCTCGCGTGCGGCCGGGTCCCCGAGACGCAAACCCTTCTCGTTGACCAGCATCAAGGAGTGCTGCAGCCACAGGGTCCATGCCTCGCGCGAGACCGCGTCATAGATCTTCTGCCCGAGCTCGGTGGCAAAAGGTGGGGCTGCCAAGCCAGGCAGCTCGCGCCCGAGCTTGGCGCAGAGGACGAGCCGGGGAGATGCGTCCGGGCTAGGCGCTCCCGAGGGTTTTTCGCCTCCGGCAGCGGGTTTTGGCACAGGGGGTTGATTCGACATGGTACACTCTTGCCGCTCGGGCAACGGGCTTCCAGCCCCGGACGGGGCCGGCTCTGACGCGGATCAAGATAACAGAAGAAATGGAGACAGCAACCGGTCCCTAGCGCCGCCACTGGGGTCGACTTAAATTCGTGTTTGGGAGGAACCCGAACGGCTGCGTTCGTCTGCCCCGGTCGAGGGAAGGTCGATCTTGAGCAAGCACAAAGTACAAAATCCAAAGAGTAAGCCTGGCCGGGA
Organism: Candidatus Krumholzibacteriia bacterium; assembly: GCA_035649435.1. Lineage (GTDB taxonomy): Bacteria > Krumholzibacteriota > Krumholzibacteriia > DASRJW01. Next base: position 15,872 of record DASRJO010000032.1, read on the forward strand.
AGGCGTCAAGCCGAAAACGGCCGCGAAGGCGGAAGTCTCGCCTCCCGCGTCCAAGCCCGGCAAGCCGAAGGCTGGACCAGCCAAGCATTCCCCGTCGTCCAAGCCAGTCGCGACCAAAGCCGCTAGACCTAAGTCCAAGCCCAACGCGAAGCCACACAAGACGGTTCCGACGCCTGCGCCGTCCAAGCCGGGGACATCGAAGCGATCGTTCTCCAGCAAGCCGCGGCCCGGCAAGTCGAGCCCCAAGCCGGGTCCGATCCATGCGGCAGCCAGGCCATTGGTGGGCAAGTCGCTGATGCCGAAAGGCGAACCCGGGCGCAGCGCTTCGGCGCGCAACGAGCCGAAGTCCGACGCCGACGCCGCCAACTCCACCGGTGCGAGCCCCGGCCCGCGCATGCAGCAGGTTTTGCAAGCGCAGATCGCTCCATGGCGCCGCGACGAGTTGAGCGACGAGGAAGCGCAGCTGCGCGAGATCAAGCGCATCCCATTGCGTCACGTGTTCGACAACGACGAAGCTCGTCGCCGGTTGGTGGCGCGCGCAGTGTCCCCGGGGAAAAAGCGCTTCAGCAAGCCCAAGACGGCGTCCGGCTCGTAGGGTAGAGCGAGCATCGAACGCGAGGAGATCGCGATCTCGATCTCTGCGTCCAGAGCCGCGGCCCGCACCGCGCCCATTGCAAGCTGCGCAATTCTTCTCTGTCTCTCCGTCGTCGCGTGCGCCGATCCTTCGGGCCTCGAGCGTGGAGACGCGGTTCGCGTCGAATCACACCGATTCGCGGTGAATCCAATCGTGGGGACTTTCCATTCGGCGGACGCCGAGAGCTTGCTGTTCGTGCCGGATTCCGGGCCGGGAGCCATCGCCGTTTCGTTGCAGGACATCAGCTCCTTCGAGATCGGACGCGGGCGTCCGCGCAGGACCTGGTGGGGTGCCTTGGGCGGAGCGGTGGTCTTCGGCGCGGTTGGAGCCTATCTCGGCGCACTGGAGGCCGAGGGGAGCGATTCCCCCGGGTACGAGGCCTACCCTGCAGGCGTCGCGATTGCATTCGCCATCCCCGGCGCCGGGCTCGGAGCGCTCGCAGGCGCCTTCATCCGCGGCGACGAACGCTGGGAGCGCGTCGAGCCCGATCGAATCCGCCAGGGCTCCGAATAGACGAATGACGCGCAGGTGGTGCGATTCTCAGCGCGCGAGAATCGACTGGGCGGCGAGGACACCGGGCAGACAGGTGATGCCGCCGCCGGGATGAGTGCCGCTGCCACTCAGGAAGAGACCGCGAATGGGTGTGCGCGCGCCCACGCACCCGGCCGCGGGACGAAGCAGCATCTGGTCCAGCGCATGCTCGCCGTGGTGCACGTTGCCACCGGGAATGGCGTAGCGCGCGGCGAGATCGGGAGGCGCGAGCACCTGACGCGCCACCACATCCAACCCTTGCGTCTGCTCCGCCAACAATTCGACAACACGATCGCCGAGGCGTTCGCGCGCGCTCGCGTCCCAACCCCTGTCGAGATCGTGCGGTGTGAAGTGGACCAGGACCGACGCCGCCGGTCCCGGCAGGGATTGGATTTCGAGGACGGGACGCGGAGAGATGTTTCGGTACTTGATCGCGTCGAAGGCCTGCTCGATGTCGTCGAGACGCGCACCCGTCTGTGCGAGCTCGATGTCGGTGTCCTCGTGCCCGAGATAACGAATCGGCGTGCGCAACAAGAGCAGGACCTGCGATGTCGTGCCGCGCGACCGGAAGTGTTCGATCGCGTGCGCGAGACGGATCGGGAGCGAACGCGGCGGCAAGAGCGAGAGAAAGAGCACGGCTGGATGGCACGATGCAGCGACGAGCGGTGCATCGATGCTCTCGCCATCCTCGAGCAGTACCCCTTGCACGTGGGAGGCGGCGGTGCTTGCCGCCACACCGAGACGCACGTGCGCGACCGCTGCGTCGGTGCGGATCTCGGCGCCTTGGCTGCGGGCGGCGCGTTCGAGCGCCGCAACGAGCGCCGGACCGCCACCTTCGAATCCGGGGCCGCGCGCGCACGCTTGGCGCAGCAGCAACGCGTTGCTCCCTGGCGAGCGCGGTCCGAGGAAAGTGGAGGCGAGCGGCGGCAGCGCCAGCGCCGACTTCAACAGATCGTCGGCGAACCACTCGCCGAGCCAGTCGGCGATCGAGAGCGGCGGCAAGCGCAGCAGCTCCAGGAAATCACGCCGGCCGAGTCGCCGTAGACGCATGGCGCGTCCGAAGAGCTCGCGAGCACCCACCGCTTCGACGGCTGTCGGGTCGAGCGCGGGCTCGCACATGAATTGCCGCAGGGCGGGGGCCACGCGCGCCAGGAACGCGTGATAACTCCGGTATTGCTCGCCATCGCGTGCGTTGCGCCGGCCGATCGCGAGCGCTGCTTGCCTGGGATCGCCGGCCAAGTACAAGTTGTCCCCGGGTGTGCCGAGCGCGAGCACGCCGGGAGGCTCGGTGCGCCAGCGCAAGCCATGGGCTTCGAGCTCCAAGGTCGCGAGCAGCTCCCGTTGCACGAGCGTCGTGTCGGCGAAGAAACCGGCGCTTTGTGCGCCGCTCGGGAATTCATCGGCGGCGGCGAGACCGCCGATCCGGTCGCGCCGCTCCACGACGAGAACACGGCGCCCGGCCTTGGCCAGCAGCGCGGCTGCGGTCAAACCATTGTGTCCGGCGCCGATGACGATCACGTCGTACTTCGTGCTCACGCGTCCCCCGATCGCAGCAGCGCTCGCGCTGCGAGCGCCCCCGACGCGCCCATCACGCCACCACCGGGGTGGGTGCCCGATGCGCACATCCACAGCGAGCCGAGCGGCGTGCGATAACGCGACCAGCCCGCCGTCGGACGCAGGAACAACATCTGATCCAAGCCGAGCTCGCCGTGGAAGATGTTGCCCTCGGTGAGCCCGTACTCCTGCTCGAGATCCCAAGGTGTGAGCACGTGCCGGTGCAGGATGTCGCCGGGAAGCGTCGGGCAATACTCCGCCAATGTCGCGATGACGGCGTCGCCAAAAGCCTCGCGCTTCTCTGGCCAGCGCGATGGCCCCTCGGCCAGATGGTAGGGCGCGTACTGCACGAAGATGGACATGACGTGCTTGCCGAGAGGTGCCACCGTGGGGTCGACGAGCGACGGGAACACGATGTTGAGGAAGGGCCGGCGCGAATACTCGCCGTACTTGGCATCGTCGTAGGCGCGTTCGAGGTAGGCGATGTCGGGCGCGATCGACACATCCCCGCGCAGGTGCGCGCCGACCCCCGGCCGGCAGGTGAATTCGGGAAAGCGGTCGAGCGCCAAGTTGACCTTCCCCGAGCTGCCACGCAGCTTGAATCTCCGGATCCGGCTCAAGAACTCGGAATCGAGATGCGCCGGCTCGATCAAGTTCAAGAATGTCCGATGCGGGTCGAGCGCCGAGACGACGGCGCGCGCTTCGATCTCGTCGCCGTTCGACAGAGCGACGCCGCGCACCCGCCCGCCGCGCACGCGGATGCTCGCCACAGGCGCCTGCGTCAGGATCTCCGCCCCACTTGCTCGGGCCGCGCCCGCGAGCGCCAAGCTGATCCTGCCCATGCCGCCCTTCACGAACCCCCAGGCGCGGTACGAGGCGTCGATCTCGCCCATGTAATGATGCAGCAGCACGTACGCCGTTCCCGGCGAACGCACGCCCAGGAACGTGCCGATGATGCCGCTCGCCGACATCGGCGCCTTCAGATGCTCGCTTTCGAAGAAGAGATCGAGAAAGTCGGCGGCGCTCATCGTCATGAGACGCAATGCCAGCTCGCGCAGCTCGTGATCGAGCGAGCGGAAGCCAAGCCCCAGCCGCCGCAGCACTCCGAGCTCGCGCGGCGAGAGCGACGTGGGATCCGGCGCAGGTGCATCGATCGTCGGCTTGATGAAGTGCGCCAGGCGGCTCATCAGCAGGCCGAACTCCGGGTAGACGTCGGCGTCGCGCGGGCTGAACGCGGCGATCTCGTTCCGCGTGCGCTGTGGATCGCTCCAGCGCGCCAGCGACCGGCCATCCGGGAACGGTGTGAACGTGGACTCGAGCGGCAGGATCTCGAGCCCGTGACGCGGCAAGGCGAGCTCGCGCACGATCCACGGACGCAACAGGCTCACGATGTACGAGCATGCCGAGTAGGTGAAGCCCGGATGGATCTCCTCGCTCACCGCCGCGCCGCCGAGCACGTGCCGGCGCTCGAGCACGAGCACGCGCTTGCCGGCCTTGGCCAGATACGCGGCGCAGGCGAGACCGTTGTGGCCGCCCCCGACGACGATGACGTCGTAAACCGTATGCTTTGGCTTGCCGTTCGTTACGGTCACGCCTTCTTCCTTTCGGGATCGTAGAACGGCAAGCTGGTGACGATGGCGCCGACCCGATGGCGCGCGAACTCCACCGTGACCTCGATCTCGAGCCGCGTCCCGGGCGTGTCGGATCCGCGGCGCACGCTTGCGAGCGCGAGGTTCTGCTTCAGGATTGGCGACCAGGCGCCGCTGGTGGCATACCCGACTTGTTTGCCGCGCCCGTCGTAGAGCGGCACGGGCGTGCGCCAGGCGCCGGCCGGCACATGCGGTGGCAAGCCGAAACGCGCGTGCAGAGCCTCGAACTCTTCCCACACGGTCACAAGACCGACGAACGCCGTGGCCGCACCGCGCGCCGACTCGGCAAGCAACGCCGCCTGGCCGACGAAGGGTTCGCGCTCGAGCTTCACCGTCCAGCCCAGGCCGATCTCGCTCGGCGTCGACTTGCGCGTCGGCACCAGGCAATGATTGGCGCTGAAGTAGTCGACACCATTCATGATGAAACCGGCTTCGACGCGCGACACGTCGAGCGCGTCGAGCCCGATCGGAACGATGCGGTGCGCGCGGCCGGCTTCGATCAATGCATCCCAGACGCGCAATGCCTGGGCCGCCGGCACCCAGATCTCGTAGCCCAAGTCGCCGGTGTAACCCGTGCGCGAGATCCACGCCTCGGTGCCGCCGATACGCGCCGGCATGATGGCGAAATAGCGCAAGCTCGCGACGTCTGCATCGGTGATCAGTCCCAGGATTTGACGCGACACGGGACCTTGCAGTGCCAATGCGGCGATGTCTCGACTGCTGTCTGTGATCCGAACGTCGAAGCCGCGCGCTTGGCGCGAGAGCCAGGCGTAGGCAGGTTCGGCGGCGGTGACGCGGAAGTGGTCGTCGTCGAGACGCGCCACGGTGCCGTCATCGACCACCTTGCCGTCGTCATCGCACCAGCAGAGATACGTCATGCGCCTGACCCCGAGCTTGCCGATGTCGCGCACCGTGACCCATGACAAGAACGCCGCGGCCTCTTGTCCGTGCACCTCGTACTTGTAGAGCGGGGTGACGTCGAGGAGACCGGCAGTATGGCGAATGGCCTGGTATTCCGGTTCGAGAACCGTGTCGAAGGATCGCACCGCGTAGTAGCCGGCCCATTCCTTCCACAGCAGGCTCGTGCACAGCGCGGCCGTGCGCGGATGGAAGGGGCTCATGATGGGCATGCACGTCGTCCTCGGACTCAGGCGAAATTCCAGGACACCGGCGGTGCCGCGAAGCGCGAGCGCTGGCGCCATGGGGGCGGCGAAGGTTCTACCACAATCGAGGCCGGCCCGAGAAGGGTTCGCCCCACCTTGGAGTTCGCGGAGCTTTTGCTACACTGGCGCCGCTCCGGTCCCTCGCGTCGTGGTCGATGGCGCGCGCACTGGGCGTGGGTTTAGGCGGCGCGACGATGGTGGCAATTGACTTCGAGCGAGGCACATGTTCATCGTTCTGTTGATCATCACACTCGTCATCGCGTCGGTGATGGCGACCGGCGTGGCACGTCTGTTTCGCCACTCCATTCGCGCGATTCTCGACCGCGTCGTTTCCGAGGACCTGAGCGGCGCCTGGCACCGCTACATGGTGTTCGCCATTTACGTTGTCGGCGTGTCGGGTGGTGTGCGCATCTGGGAGCTGGAGAAGTACATCACCGGGCGTGGCCCCGACGAGCTCCCCGTCGTTCTGAATTCCAACCGTTGGGTGCTCGAGATCTACCGCACGATCATTCAAACGCTGCAGAGCACGGCCTGGCTGCTGCTGGTGTTCTTCGTCTTCGCCCTGGTGGCGTTCGTGATCCTGCGCGGTTTCGAGCTCCGCCGTTCTTCGAGGAGGACCGAATGAGTGCGAGCCCCAAGCCAGGCATCGGCCGGATCGCCTGGCGTGATCTGACCGTGGCCGATGCCGAGCGCGTGCGTGACTTCTACACCGCCGTCGTCGGCTGGAAACCCGAGCCCGTGGACATGGGCGGCTACGCTGATTACAACATGACCGCTCCCGACACCGGCGAGCCGATGGCGGGGGTGTGTCATGCCCGCGGGGTGAACACCGGCATCCCAGCCCAATGGTTGCTCTACTTCACTGTGGCGGATCTCGCGGCGAGCCTCGAGCACTGCGTCGCGCTCGGGGGCGAGGTCGTGCGCGAGCCGCAGGGGTCGGGCCCGGGCCGAATCTGCATCATTCGCGACCCTGCAGGCGCCGTCTGTGCCCTGAGCGAGGCTTAGAACGCGACTTTCCGTCCAGAGGGTCGGGGGCGAAGATCCGCGAAGGAACCTGCAACTCGGGCGGGGGAACGGCGTACAACAATGAGTCGCTCCAAATTGCCGGGCCGTCTGGCCCGGCTCGGCGCATTCTCAGGTACCGAACCCACAAACGGGGCCCGAGGCCTCTTTCCATCCGAGAGCAGGTCCATGCGATGACTATGAACCGGCGTCCGCAGCGCGTTCCGATCCTCGCCTCCATTCTCGCCGGCATCCTGATCCTCGGTCTCGTGATCCAGCCCGGCTGTGGCAAGAAGGGCGACGCGGCCCCGCCGCGCGGCGCCGCGGCGAATGGTGCTCCAGGGGCAACTCCCAAGCAACCGCCGGTCCCGGTTGCCGTGGCGGAGGCCCGAACCGGGGAGATCGCCAGCTACTACACGGCCACTGCGACCTTGGCCGCCGACCAGGAAGCCGAGATCCTCGCCCGCGTCTCGGGCGTGGTGCAGAAGCTCGAGTGCGAGGAAGGTGACGAGGTCCGAGAGGGCGCGGCGCTCCTCCTCATCGACAACGACGAGTATCGCTTCCGCTTGCAGCAGGCGCAGGCGGACCGCGCCGATATGGAAGCGAAGCTGGCGCGCATCGGCAAGATGCGCGACCAGGAGCTGGTTTCGGCCGAGGAATTCGAGACGGTGACGAACGATCTCACCGCCGCGAAGGCCGCCGAGGGACTGGCGCAGCTCAGCCTGTCGTACACGAGCGTCGTGGCGCCTTTTTCCGGGCGCATCGTCACCCGCAAGGTCAACGTCGGCCAAACCGTGAACGTGGGCACACCCCTGTTCGCGATTGCCGACTTCACGCCGTTGCTGGCACGCGTGCACGTTCCGGCCAAGGAGTTCCACAAGCTCGAGCCCGGTCAGAGCGTCGAGCTCGCGCTCGAGAGCAATGCCACCCAGATGCGCGGCAGGGTGCGCTTGGTGAGCCCGACCATCGATCCGGCGAGCGGCACGATCAAGGTGACGATCGAGATCATCGACCCGCCCGCGGAGGTCCGTCCCGGCGACTTCGCCCAGGTAAGCATCGTCACCGAACGCCGCGCTGGGCGCACCCTGGTTCCCAAGATCGCGCTGGTCAACGACAAGGGCGAGCAAGTGGTGTACGTCTCCGCCGACAGCACCGCCGAACGGCGCGTCGTCGACGTCGGCTTCCAGGATGATCTGAACGCCGAGATCACGCACGGCGTCACGGCCGGCGAGCGCATCGTGGTGAAGGGGCAGCGGTCGCTCAAGCACGGTGCGGCGATCAAGGTGCTCGAAGGCGAAGCCGCCGTGGAAGTTTCCGACACGACGAGCGCCGAGAAGGACTCCTGATGCGCGGGTTCATCGCAGGCGCCGTGCGGCGCCGCGTCACCGTCGTGATGGCTTCGCTCGCGGTCGGGGCCTTCGGCATGGTCGGCTACGAGCGCCTGCCGCTCGAGCTGTTCCCCGACATCTCTTATCCCTCGCTCACGGTGCAGACCGACTTTCCCGACACCGCGCCGCAAGAAGTCGAGAACCTCGTCACCCGCCCGGTCGAAGAAGCGGTGGGCGTGTTGCGCGGACTCAAAGCGGTGCATTCGGTGTCGCGGCCGGGAGTCTCGGAGGTGACGCTCGAGTTCGATTGGGGCTCCGACATGGACATGCTGTCCATGGAGGTGCGCGAGAAGCTCGATCGTCTGCTGCTGCCCGTCGAGGCCGAAGAACCCATCGTCTTGCGCTTCGATCCCTCGCTCGACCCGATCATGCGCATCGCCCTGTCCGGCACGGGCGAGCTCAACGACATGCGCAATCTGGCCGAGCGCAAGATCAAGCTCGATCTGGAGACCTTGAACGGTGTGGCCTCGGCGCAGATCAAGGGCGGTCTCGAGGACGAAATCTTGGTCGACATCCACCAGGAGCGCCTGGCGGCGCTCGGCATCCCGCTGCAGCGCGTGCGCGATGTCGTCGGCGGTTCGAACGTCAACCTGCCGGGCGGCTCATTGCGCGGCAGCGACAGTCACTTCCTCATCCGCACCCTCAACGAGTTCGACAGCGTCGACGAGATCGGCGCCGTCATCCTCGAAGATCGCGGTGGCGCGGTGGTGCGCCTGCGCGACGTGGCGACGGTGCGCATGGGCACCAAGGAACGCGAAGAGATCACGCGCGTCGGCGGCAAGGAGTGTGTCGAGATCGCCGCCTTCAAGGAGGGCGACGCCAACACGGTGACAGTGGCGCGAGGTCTGCGCGAGCGCCTCGACGAATGGAAAGGCAAGCTGCCCGAGGGTCACGAGCTCACGGTGCTCTTCGACCAATCGCATTTCATCGAGCAATCCATCCAGGAAGTGCGCGATTCGGCATTGTACGGCGGATTGCTCGCCATCATCGTGCTCTTCCTCTTTCTGCGCGAGCTCCGCAGCACCTTGATCATCGCCGCGACGATTCCCATCTCGGTGGTGGCGACGTTCATGTTCATGTACCGGATGGACATCTCGCTCAACGTCATGTCGCTCGGCGGACTGGCGCTCGGGATCGGCAACCTCGTCGACAACTCCATCGTCGTGCTCGAGTCCATCCACCGCAAGAAGAAGCTCGGCCTCGGTCTCGGACGCGCGGCGCTCGAAGGCGCCGACGAGGTCGCCGCCGCGGTCGTAGCCTCGACCTTGACGACGGTCGCGGTCTTCTTGCCCATCGTCTTCGTCGAGGGCATCGCCGGCCAGCTCTTCCGCGACCAGGCGCTCACCGTGAGCATCAGCCAGGTGGCCTCGCTGCTCGTCGGTCTCTCGCTCATTCCGATGCTGAGCGCGCTCGGGCCCGCCATCCGCAAAGCGGATCTCGCCGGCCCGCCGCTCGACCTCGGCAACGAGGGCGACGACGAGGCCACGAGCCCGCTGACGTTGGGGCGCTTCTCGCGCCTCTACGACGGCTTCGTGCGCCGTGCCATCGCGCGGCCCTGGGCGACGATCGCGGTCGCGCTCGTGCTCTTCCTCGGCGCCATCGCCTGCGTTCCATTCCTCGGCAGCGAGCTCATCCCGCCGCTCACCGAGGGCGAGTTCGCCTTCGAGATCAAGCTACCGGAGGGCACCTCGCTCGCCGCGACGAATCGCGTCGTGCGCGAGATCGAAGCCAACGCTGCCGCGAACCCTGAGATCGCGCGCACCTATGCGCGCGTCGGCAGCCGGCTCGTCTCGGGTGGCGTGTCGACGAACGCGCTCGGCGAGCACTTCGGGCAAGTCAACATCACGCTCGCGAACCGCACCGACGAAGCGGTCGAAGAGCGCGTCGCTTCGGCGCTGCGCGCGCGCTTCGACGACATGCCCGACGTCGAGGCCCGGTTCGGCCGCCCGTCGTACTTCAGCCTCAAGACGCCGATCGAGGTCGTCCTCTACGGCGAGGATCTGGAGGCGCTCCGAAGCTACTCGCTCGAATTGTCGCACCAGCTGGCGGCGATCCCCGGCCTGGCCGACGTGCGATCGTCACTCGAGGCCGGCAATCCGGAGCTGCAGGTGGTCTTCGACCGCGAGCGCGTGGCGGCGCTCGGGCTCGACTTGAGCTCTTTGTCGACGACGTTGCAGGGCCGCGTGCAGGGCGTGGTGCCGACGCGCTACAAGGAAGCCGACCGGCAGATCGACGTCCGCATCCGCAACCAGGAATCCGATCGCACCTCCGTTTCCGACGTGCGCAACCTCGTGCTCCCCGGGCCGGATGGCAACCCCATTCGCTTGGTGGCGCTGGCGGACGTGCACGTGGACGAAGGTCCGGCCGAAATCCACCGGCTGCAGCAGCAGCGTGCTGCCGTCATCAGTGCCAACCTCGAAGGCAGAAGCCTCGGCTCGGCGGTCGGCGAAATCCAGGACGTACTCGCGCGCGAGGCACCGCCCAAAGGCATCAGCTCCGAGATCGGCGGCCAGAACGCGGAGATGCAGGTCTCGTTCGCCAGCCTGCGCTTCGCGCTCCTCCTCGCCGTGTTCCTGGTCTACTTGGTCATGGCCGCGACATTCGAATCGTTCATCCATCCGTTCATCGTGCTGTTCAGCGTTCCCCTCGGCATCGTCGGTGTCGTCGCCGGATTGCTGCTCACACACACCGAGATCAGCGTCATGGTGCTCATCGGCGTCGTGCTGCTGGTAGGGATCGTGGTGAACAACGCCATCGTGCTCATCGACGCGGTCAATCGCTTGCGCCGAGCGGGGATGGCAAAGGCCGAAGCCGTGGTGCGCGCCGGACACATACGGCTGCGCCCGATTCTGATGACGGCGCTGACGACGATCTTGGGGCTCGTGCCCATGGCCATCGCCTGGGGCGAGGGCGCCGAGCTGCGCGCGCCGCTCGCGATCACGGTGTTGTCAGGATTGTCGGTGGCGACCTTGCTGACCTTGGTGGTCATCCCGGCCATCTACGTCCTGGTGCCATCACGAGTCACGGTCGAAACGGTGAGCGGGCAGAACGCAACGCGCGGAGGCACGCCATGACATTGCCGGAGTTCGCGATCAAGCGTCGCGTGTCGATGCTGATGCTGATCACGAGCCTCGCCGTGCTCGGCACCGTCGCGCTCTTCCGCCTGCCGCTGGCGTTCTTGCCCGACTTCGAGCAACCCATGCTGTTCGTGCAGCTGCCCTACACCAACGCCTCGCCGGCGCAGGTGGAGCGTCTGGTGGTGCGGCCGGTCGAGGAAGCCCTCGGCTCGGTGGGGGGCTTGCGCAACATGTGGTCGCACATCGGCGACCAGGGCGGGACCATCGGGCTCGAGTTCGACTGGGCGCAGAACATGAAAGTGGCGCGCACCGAGGTCTGGGAGAAAATCGACCGCGTCCGGCGCGACCTTCCGGATGACATCGGCGACATCATGGTGTCGAACAACTGGGATTCGCGCGAGGCCGACCAGCCCATCATCGAAGGCCGCCTGGCGTCGAAGCGCGACCTGAGCGAGAGCTACGATCTGCTGGAGCGCCGCATCGTCAAGCCGCTCGAACGCATCCCCGGTGTCGCGAACGTGCGCTTGGACGGCGTCAACCCCAGGGAAGTACGCATCAACCTCGACGTCGAGGCGCTCGAGGCTCACGGCATGGACGTGCGCTCGGTCATCACCTTGCTGCAGCGCTCCAACTTCGATCAGTCGCTCGGCAAGATCACCGACGGCGATTCGCGCTGGTCACTGCGTATGGTGGGCTCGTTCAAGACGGTCGACGAGATCAGCGAGTTCCCCATTCGCGCCGACGGCTTGAGGCTGCGCGACGTCGCCGAGGTGCGCTACGAGGAGCCGCCGCTCGAGTACGGCCGGCACCTGGATGGGGATTTCGCCATCGGCGTCACCATCTCGCAGGAATCGAAGGCCAACACCGTCGAGGTGTGCGACGCGGTCGACAAACGCATCGCCGCCATGAACGACGACCCCGAGCTCGAGGGCGTCAACTTCCTCACCTGGTTCAGCCAGGGCAAGGAGATCCGCAAGACGCTCAAGGACCTCACGTTCACCGGCATCTTCGGCGCGATCCTGGCGGCGATGGTGCTGTACGCGTTCCTGCGCCGCGCCTCGACGACCCTGGTCTCGGTGTCGTGCATTCCGTTCTCGCTCATCGTCGCCTGCGGCTTCGTCTGGGCGCGCGGCGGTTCGATGAACACCCTGACCTTGCTCGGCCTGATCGTGGCCATCGGCATGCTGGTCGACAACGCCGTCGTGGTGATGGAGAACATCTTCCGCCACCAGGAAATGGGCGAGGATGCCAAGGAGTCTACGCGCCGCGGCTCCGCCGAGGTCGCCATCGCCGTCACCGCCGCGACCTTGACCTCGGTGATCGTCTTTTTGCCGCTCATCTACAACAAGCCGAGCGAGATGAACCTGTACTTGAAGGAGCTCGGCATCAGCGTTTGCGTCGTCATCCTGGCCTCTCTCTTCGTCAGCCAGACGCTGATTCCACTCGCCACTTCCTGGTTCATCAAGAAGGCGCCGCGGCCGAAGTCGGCGCGCATGATCCGCTTCGAAGACGGCTACCAGCGCCTGCTCGTGTTCAACCTGCACCATCGCTGGCTCACACCGGTGATCCTGGTTCTGGCGCTCGCATCGGCATACATCCCGTTCAAGAAGGTGGACAAGAACTTCGACACCAACGAGAGCGAGCTCTTCGTCCAGGTGAACTACGACTTCAGCGAGAACCTGTCGCTGGATCGCAAGGAGGAGTTCGTCGACCGGGTGGAGGCCGCGCTCGAGCCGCATCGCGAGGCTTTGCTGGCGCGTTCCATCTACAGCTTCTGGAGCGACGGCTGGTCGATGACGCGTATCTATCTCGACGAGGGCAAAGCCAACGAAGAGAACATCAGCACCGTGCGCGCGCGCTTGCGCGAACGCCTGCCCGAGATCGCCGGCATCAAGCTCGAGGTGGCGGAGTCGAATCAGTTCTGGCGCCAGGATCGCGGCAAGCGCATCGCCCTGCAGCTGGTCGGTGAAGACTCGGAGGTCCTGGGCGAGCTGGCCGAAGAAGCCAAGCGCCGCATCGGCGAGATCCCCGGTCTGGTCGATCCGTTCGCGGGCAGCGAGGAAGGCCAGCAGGAGATCCATGTCGAGATCGACCGCGAGCGCGCCGCGCGCATGGGCGTGGCGGCGGTACAGCCGGCGCAGGTGATCGGGCTCACCTATCGCGGCCAGCGCCTGCAGCATTTCCGCACCGCCGACGGCGAGCGCGAGATGCGCGTGGCGCTCGACGAGAAGGAAACCGAGAGCACGTCGCAGCTGCACAATCTCCCGGTGTGGACGGCAGACGGCGACAAGATCCCGCTCGCGTCGCTGGCGTCGTTCGAGGAGAAGGCAGGGGAGCGCAACATCAACCGCGACAATCGCCTCACGAGCGTGTGGGTCGGGGCGCGTTTCGACGAGGGCACGCGCGAAGGCTACATGCCGCTCGTGAGCGCGGCGATGGAGGGCCTGTCGTTCCCGTACGGTTATTCGTGGACGTTCGGCCGCTGGGAGGAACGCCGCAAGGAAAAGACGCAGGAGTTCCTCACCAACCTGCTGCTCGCGCTCTTGCTCATCTTCGCCGTCATGGCGTCGCTGTTCGAGTCCGCGGGCCAGGCGATGACTCTGCTCCTGTCGTTGCCGTTCGCGCTCGCCGGCGCCTTTTGGACGCTTTATGCCACCGGCACCGATTTGGACCAGCCGGCCGCAGTCGGCCTGCTGCTCTTGATCGGCACCGTGGTCAACAACGGCATCGTCATGCTGGCCCACGTCAACCACTACCGCGGCGAAGGACTGGCGCGCGAGGAAGCCTTGGTGCGCGGCTGCCGCGAGCGCCTGCGCCCGATCGTCATGACCGCTCTCACCACGCTCATCTCGCTGGTGCCGATGGTGGTGCAGAAGCCGTCGCTGGGCGGCGTGTACTACTACTCGATGGCGCTCGTCATCATGGGCGGACTGACGTTATCCACCTTCCTCACGCTCATCCTCATGCCGACGGCGACTACCCTGGTGGAGGACAGCAACGGTTGGCTGGCGCGGCTGGCTCGCCGCATCGGTCACCGCGTGCGAGTGCGTGGGCGGCAAGAAGCGCTAGCCGACTGAACTTCCTTCGGACGAGGCCGTTGGTAGATGGCGATCGTCTTTCGTCGGCTCGCTCGTCGCCTTCGACCCCGTCGATCCGAAGCGAAGCGCACCCCACATCGTCAACGACCTCGACAGCCAACTGACCTCCCGCGTGACACCACGCCTGCAGGAGTGGGCGCGAGATCGCCTCCCGCGGGTGGCATGCCCCTCTCTCCCAATCGAATCGCTGAGCGCCACGGCGTCGCCGCGATCACGGCAGAAGCCATTCTGCGCCGGAGGTGCAGCCATGCAGCGACGCGTTCCAATCCGCAACCCCGAGCCGGACGGGGCCACCAAGCGGGGAGGGCCGGTACGGCTTCTCGATCGCGTGCGTGCGGCAATCGAAACGCGTCACTACAGTCGGCGAACCGAGCGCGCGTACATCGGGTGGATTCGGCGGTTCATCGTCGCGAACGGCAAGCGACATCCTGCCGAAATGGGTGCGAGGGAAGTCGAAAAGTTCCTCTCGACCCTCGCGACCGAAGCGAAGGTGA
>DASRJO010000033.1:0-11295 GCA_035649435.1 Candidatus Krumholzibacteriia bacterium
TGCAACAGGTGCTCACGCGTCCCGAGGAGTTCGACGTGATCGCGACGCTCAACCTGAACGGCGACTATCTTTCGGATGCGCTGGCAGCGCAGGTCGGCGGCATCGGCATCGCCCCCGGCGGCAACATCAATTACCAGACGGGGCACGCCGTGTTCGAGGCGACGCACGGCACGGCGCCGAAGTACGCCGATCTCGACAAGGTGAACCCTGGTTCCGTGATCCTCTCGGGCGAAATGATGCTGCGCTACATCGGCTGGCCCGAAGCCGCCGATCTCGTGATCCGCGGCATGGACGGCGCGATCGGCAGCCGCAAGGTCACCTACGATTTCGCCCGTCTCATGGATGGAGCGACCGAAGTGCCCTGCAGCGCCTTCGGCGATGGCGTGATCGCGCACATGTAGGCAGCGTGGGTCGACACTAGACGCGTTCGATGAATTCGTCGGTGCGGGTGTCGATCTTCACCTTGTCGCCGATGTTGATGTAGGCGGGGACGCGGATTTCGAGCCCGGTCTCCAGCGTCGCCGGCTTGGGTGAGGCGGAGGCGGTGGCGCCGCGCATGTGCGGCGGCGTTTCCTTCACGGTGAGCTCGACGAACATCGGCACATCCACACCGACAACTCGCCCTTGGAAGAAGAGGGCCTCGATCACGGTGCCATCGATGAGGTAGTGCACCGCGTCGCCGAGGACGTCTTCGTGCAGGTCGGCCATGTCGTAGGTCTCGGTGTTCATGAAGTGATAATCGCCGCCGGATGCGTAGCTGAACTGCAGCGAATGGCGCTCGAGTGCGGCCTGTTCGATGCGATCTTCCGAGCGGAACCGGTGCTCGGTGTTCGTGCCGTTCTCGATGTTCACCAGACGTGTTTGGACCATGCCGCGCCAGTTTCCGGGCGTCACGTGCAAGACGTTGGTAACCCGGTGCGGCTTGCCGTTGTGCATGATGACCATGCCCACCTTGAGCTGGGTGGCCTGAATGCTCACAGACGACTCCTCGTGCGAATCAGGGCGACGATGGGTGCGTGCGGCAGACGGCGCCGCAGGACGTGACGCGGTGTCGATGCCCGCGCGGACGTAGCAGGTTACATGCCCGGGCCCGGCGGCGCAAGCATCGGGATGCACCCGGATCCGCGGCGCGAGGATTGGAATGAACCTGGAACGGCCGTGCGAGGACGGATGTGAGCTCTTCTCGGCGACGCGAAGCACGGAATGGATTCCGGACGGAGCGATGACCGTGGAGCGCACGGGCCGTGGCGTCACGTCATTTCAATACGGTCAACTTCTGGGTCGCGGTCCGGCCCGTCGACTCGAGCCGCATGAGATAGGTGCCGGAAGGCACGCGCCGGCCACGGCCGTCCGTTCCGTCCCAGACGATGCCGAACAGCCCCGCCTCGCGTTGTCCCTGTGTCAACGTTCGGACCAACCGACCGGCGAGATCGAAGATCTCGACACGCGCCGGGCCGGCTCGATCCAGTTCGAAGCGAATCGTCGTCACCGGGTTGAACGGGTTCGGCGTGCTGGAATGCAGCTGGAACCGCCAGGCCACCGGCGGGGCGGGGGCGTCCGTCGTCGTCGGCAGGAATGCCTGCACGGCGTAACCACTGGCATAGCCCGAGGCATCGATGGCGGCGATCGTGTAGTAGGGCAAGTCCGTGGTCGGCCCGAGGTTCACCGTGGTGTCGGGGCTCGCGACCAATGTCACGAAGTTGCCCGGTGCCGGCTTGAAGCCGGAGACGATGTCGGCGTACACGGCATACGACTCCACATCCATCTCGGGGTTGGCGGACCAACGCAGGACGACATTGCCACCGATCGTCGTCCGCGCGCTCAGGTTCTTGGGGTAGACCGGCTGCGCCATGGTGAAGGCGTGCGCGCCGTAGCGGCCGAGATCACCGCGCGAGCCATCGGGGTCGAGGAAACCCCCATCGATCCGGCCCGCATCGATGGCGGCGGAGTGCAGGGCCAAGCGGTAGTCCACTTGCGTCGTGTCGGCGAACCGCGGATCGCCGGTGATGGAGCCGGCGCCCGGGCTGCAGCCCGAGTAATTGCCGATGCTGCTGTTCCAGGCGAGATTGTACGCAAGCAAGGTGGGGAGCGTGCCGCTGCACGCGACGGCCGTGCCGGTCGTGTTGACGAGGATGTTGTTGCTGACCTGGATGGGAGCCGTGTTGAGAGCGAGGCTGCCGCCGCCGGAGTTGGCGGCGTTGCGGTCGAACGTGTTGCCCAGGACCACGCCCGAAGCGACGTTGTCGAGTGCCAGGCCACCATTGGCGAACGACGAGTTGCCGACGAAGAGCGAGTGCCGAACGCTGGCGGTCGGGCCGGTGGCATGGACGCCACCGAAGAGGAGCGCTCTGTTCCAGAGAAAGGAGCACTCGTCGAGCTGCAGGGCGGCGCCGCCGGTGGCCGCGAGCCCACCTTCGCTAAAGCCGGACGAATTGCGCTCGAACACCACCGAGGTGAACATGGCCTGGCCGCCGTCGATGCGCGCGCCGCCGCCACTGTTGGTCACCGCGTGATGCTCGATGGAACCGCCTTGGACGTTGATGTTCGTCGAGTTGACGATGTAGAGACCACCGCCGTTCTCGGCGCCGGTGTTGGCATTCAGGTTGTTGTTGGTGAGAGTGAGGTTCGTACAGCCGTCGATGACGATTCCAGCTCCGCGCGGGGTCTGGGTGCCGGCGGTCACTGCATTGTTCGCGATGGTGTTGCCGATGATGCTGCCGCTCGTTCCGTGCAAATAGATGCCGCCGCCGCGTGTGGCAGTGTTTCCCGTGATGGTGTTGCCGATCAGCGTCACCGTGCTGTTGGTGGCGAAGATGCCTCCGCCACCGCCGAATCCCGCCCCCACGACCGCCTCATTGGAGTGGATGTCGCAGTTCGCGATGAGCCCGTTGGAGCTCACGATGCTCACCGCGCCACCATAGAAGCCGGCGAATGGCACGCTCCACGCCGCCCCCTGGCCGTTGCGCAGCTCGAAGCCATCGAGCCCGCCCGTACCCCCTCCGCTCACGGCGATGAAGAGATTGCCCGTGAGATCGACGACGGTCTTGCCGGTGGCCAAGTTTCGCGTGGTGAAACCGGGATTCCATGCCCCCGAAAGCAAGACTCCCTTGTTGAGGCCGAAGCCGATCGACAGCGGACCGGAGCCGACGAGCACCGTGTCGCCCGGGGCGGCGGCCGCAATGGCGTCTTCGAGCGAGGTCGAGGCGGTCGCCGGTGTGTGATACGGGTAGATGTTGCCTCCGCTCGGCGCGTAGTAGTGACGCGGAGTTCCCAGCACCTGGTAAGCACTCGCGAGCGTGCTCGACTGCAGATCACGGTTGCTGACGATGACATTGCGTGATCCCAAGACAGCGTTGTCGTCGATGTGCACGGTGAGATGGAGCGTGTCGGTTCCCGCGCTCGTCGTGACCGTGGAGCTCACGACGGACACGCCTTCACCCAAGGTGGCGAAGGCGCCGTAGAGCAGATTCTGCCCCGTGATCGTGAGGGGCACCGTCGTGCCGAGGAAGCCACTGGCTGGCGCGAGCGCTGTCGCGGTCGGGGGAGTGAGCGCCGGCGGCGCACAGGGGGTCGCATCGTGCCATCCCAGCTGGTTGTCGGTGTAGGTGCACAGGGTGAACGTGTTGAGGCGCATCATGCACGACGCCCCGCCCCCACAGCTTTCGCAGTTGCCGTTGGGCTCGTCGATGCAGATGGCGCCACATGTGCAGCCGTCGGCATACTCGTCGCATGCGCCGAAAATGTGTCCCGATTCATGCGTGAACACCTGCTCGGGCGCCCAACCATAACTACGATAGAGCAAGAATGAGTACGGCCCGAGCAAGTAGGCGAAGGCCGAGGCGCCATCGGTCAGCTGCCCTGGGGCGGGCAACGGGTTGTAGGCGACGAACCCGGTGTAAGCCCAGGTCGTGCCGTAGGTGGCCCGTTGTGCGGTGTTGAAAGCGGTGACGCGCGTGATGTGGCTGCCGCCCGCGAACCCGAAATTCGCCATGACGTCGCTCGCCATGGCGGGCACATCCGCCGAAGGGTGTGTCACCATTTCTCGCCACTGCTGGCAACGGCTGTCGGTCGGCGGCACGTATCGCACGAAGAACGCCACCCAGCAGTTGTTGTAGTCGCGCGCTTCCGCGCTCCACCACGCGAGCCCGGTGTTGACCCCGTTGATGTAGCTCTGCTGGTCGGCGTCGGTCCAGGTGTAGGTGTTGGGATCGCTGCCGGTCCCGTTGCTCTCGACGAAGAGCAACGTCACGGTGACTGTACCGGTCATGCGGTCGCTGTTGCCTTGCACGGTCGCGCCGGGACCGGCCTTGCCGGCGAGCAACCCGCGCTGCGCGAGCTGCGCGGGATCGAAGCCGTTGTCTTGCAGGTTCTGCACGTACGCCCAAGGCTCGATGGCCTCGGGATCTCGCGCGTCCCCGCTCCCTGGTTGCCAGGCTTGTGGCTGCGCGAGCTCGGTCTGCGGCCGAATTTCGCCGCGAACGAGGGCATTCCAATAGCGCAGCATGGCGCGTGACTGCGCATCTTCGAGACGGAGATCGGCGGCCGTGACTTCGTTCTGGTAGATGGCGCGAATCGGGTGCCGGTCCGAGAGCACGGCGGTCTTGGCCGGCGGCAGCCAGGCGAAGAGAAGCGAAGGCGGGGACAGGATGGCGACAGTTCCGCCCGCGTCGCGAATGAGCGCATGCGCAGCGTGCAACGAGCCCGTGTCCTGCGTGTCGAGGACGACCAGGCTCAAGCCATCGAGCCACGGATATTCGGTGGTGCCGGTGTCGGCCGCCACGTGTGTGGCGAGCAGGGCGAAACCGAGGCAGATCGAAGCGAGGCGGGCGGAGCGCATGGGACCTCCAGGGCGCCGTGCAGAGCAAGTATCGTACAAGTCTAACAGAAGCAATCGGGTCACTCGCTTGCCATCGGCGGGTGTTCCGGAGTGCGAGCGGGAACGACTTGGGATCGCGCCTCCCACGCGTGCCAGTGTCCGATCCGGCGCGGCAAGTGGGTGCGGCTCCGCAGCGCCGCGGCCCAGGCCGCTGTTTCTAGGACTGCCGCAGCACGAGGTCCAAGCCGCGCTGGCGTAGGTGGTCGATGAGATCCTCACCCGGCACGCAGGTCTCGGGCGGAACGACGCCGCGACGGCTCACCTTGCCGGAAGCGAGCTGCTGCAACACGAAGCTGGCAGTGAAGCCGGTGCACCGCATCGTGGCGCTGAGACCGGTGGCCCGGTCGGACGCGTCGATGAGCTCGAATTCCAACCGGCGCCGGCCGCCATACTTCGTGCCCAGCAAGGTGACGCGCAGCAGGACGACGTCCGGCGTATCGGGGAGCAGCTTCTCGAGCAGACGTGCGCTGAGCTCGCGCGGGCGAATCTCGACGTCGCCGACGCGCAGCATTTCGGACTGGAGGAAGCCGAGCTCGAACAACGGACGCATGCGCGCGCAATGACCGGGATAGCGAATGGACTTGAAGTCCATGTTGCGCACCTTGCCTGCGAATGTGCTCGGGAGCGTCGACAACCCGCCCCCGGTGTGGAAGGCCTCGAGGCTGCCGAAAGGCTCGGGGAACTCGATGCTCTCGACCTCGGTGAGCGGCTCGACCGACAATCGGACGCCATCCCGAATCACGACGGCGCGCTCGCTGTAGCGTTCGATCAGTGCCTCGACTGGATAGGCCAGCACGTATTGCAGCGGCCCTGTGGGCCGCCGCGGCAGCTCGCCGACGCGGATGTGAAGGGAGTGCGTTTCGTCGAGCCGGCGAATCCCCTGTGCGGCGAGGACGGTGGTCAGTCCGGGCGCAAGACCGCAATCGGGCACGACGGTGACGCCGCTCTCGAAAGCCTGGGTGTCGAGCTCGAGCTGTTGGGCGACGAGGCTGCGGCTGCCACCCAGGTCGCAGACGTGTGTCCGCGCCGCAATCGCGGCATGCGTGACCTCGAGACCGAAGGCGAAGCTCACGGCATTGAGACAGGCATCGTAGGGCTCGAGGGTTTCACGCAGAGATTCGGACTCGAGCGCATCGAGGCTGTGGATGCTGACGCGGCGATCGCCAAGAAACGCGCGCAACGATTCGAGCGCGTCGGCATCGACATCGGCGACGCCCACTTGCTCGACGTCCGGGTTGCGCAACAAGTCGAATGCGACGGCACGGCCTTGCTTGCCGGCACCGAGGACGAGAATTCGCATCGTCGCTCCTTCGGCATCCATCAGGTTCGGCCCGCTGCGATGTCGGGCAGGCCCCTGGGGGCGGCGCGCCGATCCCTGGCAACCGATCGATGGTGGACGCCCGCGGAAAAGGGCTGGTATAATACCGCGGAACTCGCCAGTTGCACGACGCGGCACACGAGGGGCGTCCTCACCGAGTGCCTTCGACGCGTTGCCCCAAAGCGGACTCTGTCTGGCCAGGCTCCCTGCGAGGCCAGGGTTCCGGGTATCCAGAACTGTGTTGGATTTGACAGCCCAGGAACCACGGCTCTCGGGGACTCCGGGAGCCTTGGCCAGATAGTCCATGACGCGCGCGCGACAAGACCGCCCCGGCTCCGGCCCTCCTTGCGGATTCATCGCCTTCTACCGATGCTTGGCTGAGGCCCATGCGGTGGCTCCGCCGAGAACTCGTCTCACCCTTCGGTGTCGCCGAAACTTGAGGAGGGGCAGTGCGATCCGTGGCACCTTCGACGCCCGGGACAGATCTCCCGGCACGAATCGGCAACACCCCGCTCCTTGGCCTGCGCCGGCTCGCCCCGGGCGTCGAAGGCGTTGATCTCCTCGGGAAGGCGGAATGGACCAACCCAGGCGGGTCGGTCAAGGACCGCGCGGCGCTCGCCATCGTGCGCGACGCGATGCAGAGCGGTGCGCTTGCTCCCGGCGGCACTCTTCTCGACGCCACGAGCGGCAACACGGGCATCTCCTACGCGATTCTGGGTGCCGCCCTGGGTTTTTCCGTCCGGCTCGTGATGCCGGCGAACGCCGGTCCGGAACGGCGGCGGATCCTCGAGGTGCTGGGGGCACACGTGGTGTGGACCGATGCGCTCGAAGGGATGGAATGCGCCATCGCGACCGCGCGGACATTGGCGGCGAAGCATCCAAACGAATGTTTCTATGCCGATCAGTACGGCAACGATGCCAACTGGCGTGCGCACTACGACGGCACCGGGGTCGAGATCCTGGAGCAGACTCGCGGCCGGTTGACGCACTTCATCGCCGGGCTCGGCACGAGCGGCACGTTCGTCGGCACGGTGCGCCGTTTGCGACAGGCGGGTTCGCGCGCGCATTGCGTGGCCGTCATCCCGGACTCGCCGTTTCACGGGCTCGAAGGCTTGAAGCACATACCGACGGCGGATGCGCCCGCCATCTACGATCCGTCCCTCGCCGATGAAGTCGTGGAAGTGAGCACCGAGGATGCGTACGCGATGGTCCGGTGGCTCGCGCGTCACGAGGGTCACCTCGTCGGCCCCTCGTCCGGAGCCGCTCTCGTGGCCGCACGTCGGCTGGCGCAACGGGATGGAGCGGGGACCTACGTGGTCGTCCTGCCGGACAGCGCGCTCAAGTATCTGAACGATCGGCTGCTCGCAGACGGAGAGGCTGGCGCCGCATGATCGTGCTGGCGGATGGCGTGCTCACGGCGCTCCGGATGCATGCGGAGAAGGCGTACCCGGAGGAATGCTGTGGCATTCTCCTCGGGACCTTGCAAGACGACACGCGGCTTGTGATCGAAGCACGCGCCCTCGACAACACGTCGCCGGAACCGCGGCGCCGGCGCTACTGGATCGGACCGGAGGAGTATCGCGCCGCCGAGAGCGCAGCCAATTCCCGCGGTTGGCAGCTGCTCGGGTTCTATCATTCGCACCCGGACCATCCGGCGCGACCTTCGGCGTACGATCTCGCCCATGCCCTGCCGTGGCATTCGTATGTCATCCTGGGTGTGGAAGGCGGGCGTGCCGGCGAATGGACGGCCTGGGTGCTGGCCGCGGACCGCAGCCGCTTCGAACCGGAAGCGCAACGCGAGGAAGCCCGATGGCGCATCGAGTGCTGATCCCGACGGCGCTGCGGCCGTTCACGCGCATGCAAGCGGCGGTCGAGGTCGAAGGCCCGAGCCTCGGCGAACTCCTCCAGGCTCTGGTCCGTGCGTATCCCGAGCTGCGGCCGCATCTGTACGCCGACGACGGTCGCTTGCGCAGCTACGTCAACGTCTATGTCAACGAGGACGATTTTCGCGCCTTGCAGCGCGAAGAAACACCACTCGCTCCGGGGGACGTCGTGAGCCTGGTGCCCGCGATCGCAGGAGGAATGCGATGAAAGAGCGACGCGAAGGCGCGGCCGAGAATACACACGGCACGGGGATCTCTCCCCGCGATCGCCTGCCGGAGCTCACCCCGCAGGACATGCAGCGCTACTCGCGCCACCTGTTGCTGCCCGAGGTCGGTGTCGAGGGCCAGCGACGGCTGCGGGCGTCGAGCGTGCTCCTCGTCGGCACCGGCGGACTCGGCGCGCCGCTCGGTCTCTACCTCGCTGCGGCGGGCGTGGGGCGAATCGGTCTGGTCGACTTCGACGTCGTCGACTTCACCAACCTGCAGCGCCAAGTGACCTACGGCACTCTCGACGTCGGGCGCCGCAAGCTGGACGCGGCGCGCGAGCGGCTGCATGCGCTCAACCCGGAGATCCAGATCGACTCGCACGAGACGCGTCTCGATTCCAGCAATGCGCTCGCGATCCTGCGCGATTACGACGTCATCGTGGACGGCACCGACAACTTCCCGACGCGCTACCTGGTCAACGATGCGTGCGTTCTCCTCGACAAGCCCAACGTCTACGGCAGCATTTTTCGTTTCGAAGGCCAGGCATCGGTGTTCTGGGCCGCGCGCGGCCCGTGCTATCGCTGCCTGTACGAAGAACCGCCCCCGCCCGATCTGGTGCCGAGCTGCGCCGAAGGCGGCGTCCTCGGTGTGCTGCCGGGAATCATCGGCTGCATCCAAGCGGCCGAGACGCTCAAGCTCTTGTTGGGAATCGGCGAGCCGCTCGTCGGCCGCTTGCTGCTCTTCGACGCGCTGGGGATGCGCTGGCGCGAGATGCGCCTGCGCAAGAATCCGCAATGCGCTCTCTGCGGCGAGTCACCGACGATTCGAACGCTGATCGATTACGAGCAGTTCTGCGGCGTGCGCACGGCCGAGGCGGTTCCGGCGGCGACGTTGGCGACGATCACGCCCGCCGAGCTCGACCGCCGGCGGTCGAGCGGCGACGACATCTTCGTGCTCGATGTGCGCGAACCGACGGAATGGCAGATCTGCCACATTGCCGGCGCGATCTTGATCCCGCTGACGCAGCTCGAGCAACGCACGAGCGAGGTGCCGCGCGACCGCGACGTCGTCGTGCACTGCAAGGCCGGCGCCCGCAGTGCCAAAGCGATTCGTCTGCTGCAGCAGCAAGGCTACACCCGGCTCAGGAATCTCGAAGGCGGCATCCTCGCCTGGGTGGACGCAGTCGACCCGACGCTCAGCCGCTACTGACCTGACGCAACCCGGCCTGAGTGAGCGCGGCGCGGATGCGCGTGCGCGTGAGCGGGATGCGATGGAAGCGGATGCCGAAGTCGCGCAAGGCATCGTTGACGGCGGCGACGATGGCGGGAGCCGGCGCGATCGTCGGCGGCTCGCCGATGCCTTTGGCGCCGTTGGGACCGAAGGCGGGATCGCCATCCAATTCCGGGTCCTCCACCAGAATCACCTGCATGTCGGGCAAGTCGGTGGCGCGCGGCAGCTCGTAGTCGTCGAAGTTGTCGCTCGTCACCCGTCCTTGCTCGAGCTGGAGATCTTCGGTCAGCGCGTAGCCGACACCCATCGCGGCGCCGCCGATCACCTGGCCGCGACACGATTGCGGGTTGATGACCTTGCCGATGTCGTGCGACGCGACGTACTCCACCAGCTTGACCTGTCCGGTCTTCAGGTTCACGCCCGCGGTCACGATGTGGGTGGCGAAAGAATAGGGCCAGTACGCCTTGCCGGCGCCGGTTGTGGGATCGAGCGCCGAGGTGTTCTGCTGGTTCAGCTTCGGCACCTGTCGCGCCATCGGTTCGCTCACGCGCCGTGCGAGCGCCGAGAAAGTGATCCGCCGTGCCGGGTCATCACGCACCCACAACACGCCGCCCTCGGCTTCGATGTCCGCGGCCGTGACGTCGAGATGCTTGGCGGCGGCGGCGAACAGGTCCTGTCGCAGTGCGCGTGCGGTGAGATCCACCGCTTTGCCGACGACGATGGTGACACGGCTGGCGACGGTGGAGCCGCAGTTCGGCGTGGTGTCGCTGTCGGCGCTGTGCACGACGACGTCTTCGGGACGCAACCCGAGGACGTCGGCCGCCACCTGGGTGAAGACGGTGTTCGAGCCTTGGCCGTAATCCACCGACGAAGCCCACACGTGCAGCTTGCCATCGCGGCCGACCTCGAGGATCGGATGGCCCTCGTCGCGAATGCCGCGGCCGAAGCCGTTGCCGTACCAGATCGTGGCGATGCCGGTGCCGTAGACCCAATCGCCTTCCCGGCGCCGGCGCGACCGACCCCAGTCGTAGGCGCGTGCGGCGGCATCCAGCGCTTCGATGTTGCGCACACCGTTGGTGAAAGCATGGCGAGTGGACGAAGTCGCGCCCTTGCGCAGCGAATTCTTGCGCCGGAATTCGACCTTGTCGAAACCGCAGGTGTCGCAGACGAGATCCCAGAACGACTCGGTGGCGAAGATCGTGTTGGCGGTGCCGAAGCCGCGCGCCGCGCCGCACAGCGGGTTGTTGGTGTAGAGCCCAAACGTGTCGATCCAGACGCGTGGGATGTCATAGGGGCCGCTGCACATCACCGCCGACTTGGTGGTGATCTCCTTCGTCCAGCTGCGGTAGGCGCCGCCGTCGAGGAAGATGCGGGCTTGGAACGCCTGCATGTGGCCGTCCGCGTCCACAGCGGCGCGCATGTGCGCCTCGATGGCGTGTCGCTTCTGGGTGTATTGCAAGGTCTCTTCGCGCGTCCACAGCATGCGCGTCGGCTTGTGCGTGAGCGCCGTGGCGAGAACGCAGTAGGGGAACGCGTAGGGGTCCTCGCGCTTGCCGTAGGCGCCGCCGACGGTGCTGCCGATGACACGCACGTGCCGATTCTCGATGCCGAGCGCTTCGCGGATGTTGCGCCGGGCGAAGAACACGTGCTGTACCGGCGCGAACACCGTGATCTTCTCGGTGTCGGCATCCCAGGTGGCGAGCGCCACCTCGGGTTCGAGCGGCGCGTGATCCTGGAAGCCGGTGCCGAAGTCGGCCTCGACGACGCGCCAGCCGCGCTCG
>DASRJO010000034.1:0-20140 GCA_035649435.1 Candidatus Krumholzibacteriia bacterium
GGCCGGATCTCGTCGCGAAATTTCACCTGGATCTGGTAGAGGTTCTGCGGCAGCTGCCGGTAGCTGCGCAAGGTCTGACGCGCCAAGGTGGTGATGACTTCCTCGTGCGTCGGACCGAGGGCGAAGTCGCGGTCGTGGCGATCGTGCATGCGCATGAGCTCGCGCCCGAAGGCCTGCCAGCGCCCGCTCTCCTGCCACAGCTCGGCCGGCTGCAACACCGGCATGACCACTTCCTGGCCGCCGGCGCGATTCATCTCTTCGCGCACGATGGCCGTGGCCCTGGCGATGCAGCGCCATCCGAGCGGCAGATAGGAGAACACGCCGGCGGCGAGCTTGCGCATCATGCCGGCGCGCAACATCAGCTGGTGGCTGATGATCTCGGCTTCCGCCGGGGTTTCGCGAAACGTGGGCAAAAACGACTTCGACCAACGCATGTGCACTCCAACGGTTGCATCGCCGGAGCGCGCAGCTTAAAGCAAGCACGGCGGCGTCGCAACCACACGTGCGGATTGGGGGCGCTTACGGATTGGGGCAGTTTACGGATTGGGGCTGTTTTGCGGATCCGGGCAGTCTTGCGGATTCGGGCAGTCTTGCGGATTCGGGCAGTCTTTGCGCCGATGACGCCGAATCATGTGCACGCGGGGCTCGGCGCGCAGGTCAGAAATTCCACCCGATGAAGAAGCGTTGGAAGGCGAGATCGGTGGCGCGATACAGGCCCTTGCCACCGAAATCGGTGGTGCGGCCGATGTCCCATCGGGCGATGAAGCCGACGCCGAGCCCGAGCTCGACACCAGCGCCGTAGCTGCCGTACCAGCCCGGCGTGAACGGATCGCCGACGTAGGCGCCATCGAGGAACAGCGCGCCGCGGAAGCCGCCGAACTCGAGCGCGTTCAGGAACGGCAGCCCGAGCAGCAAGCGATCCAGCAGCGGGAAGCGCACCTCTTCGTTGAGCAGCAGGATCCGCCGCGAGTACAAGGATCGGCGCTCGTAGCCGCGCAGGTCGAAGGGACCGCCGAGGAAGAAGAGCTGCGCGTCGCCGCCCCAGTTGGCGCGGGCGATCAGGCGCGAGGCGAAGACGCTGCGCCCCGGCAAACGGAAGTACTTGCGATAGTCGAGCTGCGCCGAGGTGACGCCGCGGTTGCCGCCCGTGGTGTCGAACGTGTGGCCGAGGGTGACGTTGTAGCGCGTGCCATCGATGGGGCCGACATAGGACCACAAGGTGTTGTCGTGGACGAAGGAAAGGAAGTTGGTGGCGAGCACGGTTTCGGCACCGACGCCCAGCAGCTGCGCGACATCGTCGTCGAGCTGCGCAAAGCGCACGACGAAGTTGTTCTCCAAGCGCTCGAAGCGCGACAGCGGATAGCTCACACCGAGCAAGCCGCCCACGCGGCGCTCGAAGCGATACATATCGAGGTTCGGATCGTAGACACGCGTCAAATGGAAGGCGCCGAGCGTGTAGTTGAGCCGCTGCGTCAGGTTCGTGTACGAGACGCCCACATTGAGGTGGCGGAAGAAGTTGTCGAAGCCCTCGGACGAGGTGGCGAATAGCAATCCGACGCGATGGTTGCCGAGCACGTCGGTGAAGCCGATCTGGGCGCCGGCGGCGCTGTAGAAGTCGGGATCGAACGCCACGCCACCCTGGACGAAGTCGAGGGCGAAGTCGGTGTCGTAGTCGCGCTTGGGGAAGGTGCGGCCTTCGTCGTCCTGCAACCACTCGCTCGACTGCGGCGTCGCTCGCGCCGGCGGCAGTGGCGAGGCCGCCGCCACCAGGGCCGGCGGCGGCGTCTCGGTGGGGACTTGCCGCAGCGGCTCGAGGTCGAAGCGGTAGATGTTGAATGCCAGGTTGCTGAACGAGGTGGCGACGAAGCCGCGATCATCCGGCGTCCAGCGCGGTGTGAACAGACCGCCGAGGGTGGAGGTGAGCTGGGACAAGGTGCCATCCTCGAGGTCATAACGATAGATGTTGTTCGCGCCGTCCTGGTCGCTGCTCCAGAGCAGCGAGGTGTCGCCCGGACCCCACGCCGGCGCGGCATCGTCGTGCGCGCCGTGGGAGAGCTGCGTCACCACGCCGCTCACCAGATCGAGCACGAAGACGTGGTAGATGCCGTTACGTTCGGGCGCGGAGCGATCGCTGCTCCAGGCCACGCGTTTGCCATCCCGGCTCCAGTCGGGGTCGCGATCGTGAGCGGCGTCGAAGGTCAGGCGTTCCATGCTGCCCGTCTCGACGTCGACGCGATACAGGTCGCTCCAGCCGCTGCGGTCCAAGCCGACCAGGATGACCTCGCTGCCGTCCGGCGACCAGCTCGGGCTCTGCACCGTGATCAGCGAGGCGAAGTTGTGCTTCGCCAACCGGTGGCCGGTGTCGACGTCGAGGACGAAAAGGGCGTCCGACTCCCCCGACTTGGCGGTGAACGCCACCTTGCGCTCGAACACGTCGGGGCCACTCGAGAAAGCGGGGATCGATTCGTAGGTGCGGTCGCGTCCGCCGACGGCGAGCCGCCGCGTTTCGTGCTCGTCGGCGGCGAGCGCATGTGCATAGACCAGATCGACATTGCCCGAGGCCGACGAAACATAGACGAAGTCGAAGCCGTCGGCGCAGCTCGTGTCCGCCACCACCGCCGGCCGGGCGTTGATGGCGCGCTTCTCGACCAATGCCTTGCCATGCTGATCCGGCCATTCGGCGGTCATCACCGCCGGATAGAAGCGCCGCTTGAGGTACCGTGTCCAGTCGCGGTTGAGATCGGCGACCGAAAGACCCAGGGTGTAGCGCAGCACGGTCTCGAAATCGTCGGACACCCACCAGTCTTCCAGCAGCCGGATCAAAGCGACGTCGCCGAACCGCGTGCCGATGTATCGCACCAGCGATTCGCCTTCCTTGTACATCAGGAACGTGCCTTGGATGCGCCACAGGTTGGCGATGTCGACCAAGTTGTCGTTGACGATGAAGTCGCGCATGAACATCTGCGCTTCCGTGCCCGCCTCGGGCGTGGCGATGTACTCGGCCAGACCCTCGCTGAACCACAAGGGTGGCGGCCCATAGTTGTAGCGGTGTTTGGTGGTCATCACGAGCGCCAGCTTGTCGTTCATGTAAGCGTGCACCAGCTCGTGACGGATGACCTCGCGCAGCTGCGTCCACGATCCCGTGTGCGGGATGGCGACGCGGCCGCGCAACAGCTCGGTGAAGCCCCCGACGTACTCCGAGATCATCAAGTCGATGACGTTGGTCTGCTTGAAATCGTGATGCGAGGCGTAGAGGATGAATGGAATCTTCTGCTTGAATTCGTGATGGAAGGTGCTGTCGTACTCGCACGTCACCCGCTCGGCGTAGGCGGCGACGTACTCGGCCAGCTCTTGCTCACCCTCGTAGTAGTAGACGTCCAGGTGTGGGGTGGAGATGACGTTCCAGTCCTTCTCCGAGTAGATGACCTTGTTCTGGCCGAAGAGGTACTGGGCCTCTGCGGGCGCAATGCCCGCGAGAACTAGCGCCGTGGCCGCGACCAGTCGATTGTGCCAGCTACTCTGCATCTCCAATCACGTCCAGCATCGAATATAACCCCGGAGGATGGTCTTGCACGAATCGAACCGCCTTGGGAACGCCGCTGACGAATGCAGCGCGCGAGAGGGCTCGATGCCGAATCTCCACGACCTCGTCGGGCCCTGCGAGGAGCAACGTGTGCTCACCGGGAATCCCCCCACCACGCACGCTGTGCACGCCGACCTCGAGCGGCTTGCGTCGTGCATCCACACCGGATCGGCCATGGACGACATCGACGGGCGCATTGCCCCAGAAGGCTTCGAGCAGCATGATGGCGGTGCCGCTTGGGGCGTCGCGTTTGGCAGAATGGTGCGTTTCCAATATTTCCAAGTCGAAGCCCTCATCGATCATAACCCGCAATTTTGTAATTGCTTGCAGCATTCTATGAATGCCAAGGCTGAAGTTGCGGGCGAGCACCACCGGGACGCTGGTTGCTGCGAGCTCGATTCGGCGCATCTCGTCGGCGGACTGTCCCGTCGTGCCGATGACGAGCCGAGCGCGCCGCGACTGCACCGCGTCCAGCAAGACTTGCGTGGCCGCCGGATGCGAAAAATCCACCACGATTCCCCCCGGCCGGAGCGCCTGCACGAGATCGCGGGCCAGCGGGAATGGCCCGTCCGCGAGTGCGAGGTTCCGGTCCTCGACGACATCGCATCCGACGAGGTCCGTGAAGCCGCATCTGCGGAGCTCGGAAGCGACCAAGCGTCCCATTCGTCCGGCCGCACCGTTCACCACGAGGTCCGCGCTCACGCTTCCACCTCGTGCCGCCACGTCGCAGCGTTCAGGAGAGCTTCGAGCTCGCCCCGGGCCTTGGCAGAGGCAGGGACGAGCGGCAGCCGCGTCTCCGCCCGGGCCGTTCCAGTGAGCTCGAGCCAGGCCTTGATGGGTGCCGGGTTGGTTTCGATGAACGCGGCTTTGAAGAACGGCAGCAGGCGGAAATGCCACATGCGAGCGTCTTCCAGGTTGCCGGCGTGAAAGGCGTCGACCAAGTGGCGGGTGGCCCGGGGCAGCAGGTTGGACACCACCGAGATCACCCCTTCGGCGCCGACCGCCATCATCGGCAAGGTGAGCGAATCGTCGCCCGAGAGGACGGTGAGGTCGCAGCGCGCCCGGATGTCGCTCACCTGATCGAGCGAGCCGCTGGCTTCCTTGACCGCGGCGTAGCGCCCGAGCTCGGCGACTCGGGCCACGGTTTCCGGCAGCACGTTGACCCCGGTCCTTCCCGGTACGTTGTAGAGAATCAAGGGCAAGGTCGTCGCATTTGCAACCGCGGCGAAGTGGCGGAACAGGCCTTCCTGGGTGGGTTTGTTGTAGTACGGGGCCACGATCATGGCGCCCGCGGCCCCGAGCTCTTGCGCTTCCTGCGTGAGCTCGATGCTGGTGCGCGTGTCGTTGGTGCCCGTCCCGATCCAGGCCTGAGTCTGGCTGCCGCGGCAGAGCTCGATACCGAGGGCCGAGACACGCCGGCGTTCGTCACGCGTCAACGTGGCGGCTTCCCCCGTCGAGCCGCACAGCACGACGCCGCTCACGCCCGCTCGGATCTGCAGCTCCAGCAATCGCCGCAGCGCCGTTTCGTCCACTGCGCCATCGCGGAATGGGGTCACCAGCGCGGTCAGGACTCCTCGCAGCATCCGATCCCCTCCTCGTGTGACTCGCGATCGTCTTTGCCTTGTGGCGCATTCATTGCGGCGTCTCGATATCGATCGAGCGCGGCCGGATTTCGGCTGCCGGAGCCACTTCCAGGATGCCGCCGACCCACAAGGGCTCCCACTCGCGGTGCAAGCTGTCGGGGGCGATGTAGGTGCCCGGCAGCGTGTCGCCCGAGGCGTCGATGAACGCGATCAGTCGATGACGTCCGGGCCGCGCACGAAGACTGTAATCCCCGCGGGGCGAAGCGTACACAGCCGGCGTTTCCAAGCTGCCGCGCGCCGCGCGCGGCAGCCCAGTCGAACCGAGCGCGGCATACGCCGATTCCCACACCCCGACCGGGGCGATGGGCAGGGCATCCGCTGCGATCGAATCCGGGTGTGCCCGAGGTTCCGCCGCACGCAACGAATCCACTTCCCTCAGGGCGTCGAGGCTGTCCGGGAGAATCGAGTCGGCGGCACTGGGCGCGAGCGAGTCGCCACCTGCCGAGGCGAGATCGACCGGGTGCAACCACACCGCGATCCGCCCCGTGACCGATGTGCGATTGAATGCGACGCCGCGGATCGTTCCGGGCTCTTTCGGATCGACCAGATTCCATTCCAGGCCGCGCCTCACCTCGCCGTCCCCGAGCTGCAACGTCTCCGGGTACACCGACGCGAGCTCGTCGTCATCCACGTCCAAGCTCTTGTTGCGGTCGATGAATGCGCGCAGGATGAACGGTTTGCCGCTCGGGAGCGCGAGCAGTCGAAACAGTCCTTCGGCATCGGCGGCAGCGACGACCGGACGCAGGCGAATGCCGGGTGCGCGCACCGCGAGTGAATCGAGCGAGTCCGAGCCCGCCACCAGCGGCTCGAAGCGGACAGCTGCTTGTGGCTCTGGCTTGCCCTTGGCGCGCACGCGACCGAACACCGCACCACCGCGCAAGGAGTCGCCGGTGGCGAACACCAGCCAGATTTCGCTCGCCAGCTCGTTGCCACGTCCGGCTGCGTCCTCGATACCTTCGCCGAGGACGACGGCAAAAGTCGTGTCGGGGGGCAGCGAGTCGCGATAGCGAATCTCGACGCGCGTGCCACGGGCGCGTACTTCGGGACGAGGCTGTGACGGATAGGTGCGCACGGCGCCGCTCGCGGGTGCGGCGTTCAGTGCTTCGTCGAATCGCAGCTCCAAAATGGGCATGCGTCCGACGCCGCGGCTCGAATCCGCCGGCAGGCTCGAGACGAGCTGGGGCGGTGTTTGATCGGCGGGCCCGCCTTCGAGCGGCCGCACGTGGGCGCAGCCGGCGTGCTGGGCCAGCGCTACGAGCGCCGTGAAACCGAGAACGCGGCGCGTCGACGCCCCCATACGCAGGCCTCACAGGATGTAACGGCGCAAGTCCTCGTCGCGGAGCACCGGCTCGAGACGCCGGCGCACGAAGGCGGCGTCGACATGAATCGTCGCCTCTCCCGATTCGGGGAGATCGAACAGCACGTCGTCGAGGAGCGTGGTCATCACCGTGTGCAGCCTGCGGGCGCCGATGTTCTCGCTTTGCTCGTTCACTTGCGTCGCGATGTGCGCGATCTCCGCGATCGCGTCCGGGGTGAACTCGAGGCGGCCTTGCTCGGCTTCGATGAGTGCGGCGTATTGACGCACGAGCGAGTTGCGTGGCTCGGTCAGGATGCGGACGAAGTCGGCCTCGCCAAGCGAGGAGAGCTCGACGCGAATCGGGAAACGGCCCTGGAGCTCGGGGATGAGATCGCTGGGCTTGGTGGCGTGAAAGGCTCCGGCGGCGATGAACAGAATGTGATCGGTGCGCACCACGCCGTGTTTGGTGCTGACGTTCGACCCCTCGACGATCGGCAGCAGATCCCGCTGCACGCCCTGGCGCGACACGTCCGGACCGTGCGCTTCGCCACGTCCGGCGATCTTGTCGATCTCGTCGAGGAAGACGATGCCCGCGGTCTCGACGCGATGCACGGCTTCGCGCCGCACCTTCTCCATGTCCACCAGCTTGTCCACTTCCTCGGCATGCAGCAGCGGCCGCGCTTCGCGCACCGGCAGCTCGCTCCGCCTTCGCCGGCCGGGAAAGAGACTGCCGAGCGATTCGCTCATGTTGACGCCCATCTCTTCGCTGCCCGAGCCGGAGAAGATCTCGAACATCGGCAGCGCGCGCTGCGGCACATCGACGCTGACCTGGCGCTCCTCCAATTCGCCGGCGCGCAGCAGATCGCGCAGCTTGTCGCGCGTCCGCGCGTGACGCTCGCGTGCCTCCGGGTCCGCGGGCGCAGCGGGTGCCGCCGGCAGTAGCAGATCGAGCAGTCGCTGTTCGACACGCGACGCGGCCTGGTCCTCGACCTTGCGCCCCCATTCGGCCTTGACCTCGGCCAGCCCCACCTCGGTCAAGTCGCGCACCATGGACTCCACGTCGCGCCCGACATATCCCACTTCGGTAAACTTGGTGGCCTCGACTTTGACGAAGGGCGCGCGGGCGAGCTTCGCCAACCGGCGCGCGATCTCGGTCTTGCCGACGCCGGTGGGGCCGATGAGGATGATGTTGTTGGGCAGGATCTCGCTCCGCAGCGCTTCCGGCGCACGCAGCCGGCGCCAGCGGTTGCGCAGCGCGATGGCCACGGCGCGCTTTGCCGCCGCCTGGCCGACGATGTACTGGTCGAGCTCGGCGGTGATCTGTCGCGGCGTGAGCGCCGAGGCGGCATCGATGCGTACGAAGTCGGTGGAGCTCATCTATGTACCCGCGAGCGTCAAGATGGTGGTTTCGCGGTTGGTGTAGACGCAGATGCCGGCGGCGATGTCCAGCGCTTGCCGCACCACTCGTTCGGCGTCGAACTCGGTGTGCTGCACCAGAGCGCGCGCCGCGGCCAAGGCGTAGGGGCCGCCGGAGCCGATGGCGACGATGCCATCGTCGGGCTCGATGACGTCGCCGTTGCCCGAGATGACGAAGCTCTGCTCCGCGTCCATGACAATCATGAGCGCGTCCAGCCGACGCAGGACGCGGTCGCTCCGCCAGTCCCTGGCCACCTCGACCGCGGCGCGGGCGAGACGGCCGCCGTGCTCGTCGAGTTTTTTCTCGATGCGTTCGAACAGGGTGAACCCATCCGCCGCGGCGCCGGCGAAACCGGCGAGCACTGCCCCGCCGCGCAAGGAGCGCACCTTGCGCGCGTTCGCCTTCATCACCGTGGCGCCGTGTGTCACTTGACCGTCGCCGCCGAGCGCACTCGAGCCGCGCACGCGGACGCCGAGAATCGTCGTGGAACGGATCAGCATCGGACTCCTAGGCGCGCGGATGGGCGCGATCGTAGGCGCGCCGAGCACGCTCGATGGAGACGTGCGTGTACACCTGTGTCGTCGCCAAGCGGCTGTGACCGAGAAGCTCCTGCACGGCGCGGAGATCGGCGCCCGCGTTCAGCATGTGGGTGGCGAAGCTATGGCGCAGCACGTGCGGGCTCGCCTTCGAGGCGGAAGCGGCACGCTGGATGGCCGCACGAACCAAGCGCTGCACCGTGCGCCGCGACAACCTTCCCTCGCCGCGTCCGACGAACAGCGGGATGCGGTCGTCCTTCGCATTCGCCCTGGGCACAGCGGTCGCGTCGAGGTAGGCGCAGACGGCGCGGCGGACCTGGCCGAGGAGCGGCAGGACACGCTCCTTGTCGCCCTTGCCGACGACGCGAATGCACTCCGTCTGCGGGTCGACGTCGTCCCGGTCGAGCTCGACGAGCTCGGACAGCCGCATGCCGGTGCCATAGAAGAGCTCGAGAATGGCGCGATCACGCCGGCCCTCGGCGGTGCGCGTGTCGGGAACGTCGAGCAGTCGCAACGCCGCCGCCTCGTCCAGATGGCGCGGCAACGTGCGCGCGCGACGCGGCGCCCGCAAGCCGAGCGTTGGATCGGCCGTGAGTGCTCCCGTGTCCACCCAGTAGCGGAAGCAGCGGCGCAACGCCGCCAGCTGCCGCGCCACCGTGCGCGGGCTGCGTCCGGCGCGCGTGAGAACGGCTAGATGCGCGCGCACCTGGTCGCGTCCGACCGCCGCCGGTTCCAAACCACAGGTGGTGAAGAAAGCGCGCACGTCGCGCGCATAGGCTTCGAGCGTGCGCGGCGCGCAGTTGGCCGCGCGCAGGTGCAGCTCGAACCGCCCGAGCCACGCGGCCAGCGAGGTGTCGGCGCGCTGTGGCCTCGCGGTCAATCCACGAACTCTTCTTTGCACGCCGGGCACTTCTTGAAGATCCCCTTCGATTTGGTGTTCTTCTCCACCAGATCGCCGACACCGCAAGCGCTGTACTTCTCGCCGGTGGGCTTGTCCCAGGCGGCGAAGTCGCAGGCCGGGTAGCGGCTGCAGCCATAGAAGATGCGGCCGCGGGCGCTGCGTTTCTGTGCCATGTGGCCGCCGCACCCGCGCGGGCAGGCGATGCCGATGGAGAGCGGCTCGGTGTACTTGCAGGTCGGATAGTTCGGGCAGGCGCCGAATTCGCCGTAGCGCCCGCGTTTCTTGATCATCTCGCTACCGCATTGCGGGCAGGGTTTGCCGAGCTTGACGACCTCGCTCTCACCCTCCAACGATTTGGTGTTGCGGCACTTCGGATAGTTGGGGCACGCCAGGAACGGGCCGTTGCGTCCCCACTTCTTCATCATCGTCGCGCCGCACTTGTCGCAGATGATCTCGCTGCCGTGATCGAGCAGGCCCTTGAGCGCCGCGGGGTCGCTCTTGAGTGCTTCCAGAACTTTGGAAAACGGCGAGTAGAAATCACCGACCACCTTGCGCCAGTTGTCCTCGCCGGTTTCGACCTTGTCGAGCTCGGTTTCCATCCGCGCGGTGAAATCCACCTCGAAGATGGAAGGAAACGCCTTCTCCAGCGCCTCCCACACTTCCATGCCGAGGGCCGTCGGCGTGAAGCGTCCGCCTTCCTTGAGCACGTACTCGCGCTCGCGGATGGTGCTGACAATGGTGGCGTAGGTGCTGGGTCGCCCGATGCCGCGTTCCTCCAGCTCCTTGATCAACGTCGCCTCGGTGTAACGCGGCGGCGGTTCGGTGAAGTGCTGCTTGGGCACGATCTCGCGCAAGGACAGCGCCTGGCCGACGGCGAGCGCCGGAAGCACGCCCTCGCTGTCTTCCTTCTCGCGCACGTCGGGGTAGATGCGCATGAAGCCGTCGAACTGCAGCTCCGAGCCGGTGGCGCGGAAGATGGCATCCCCGGCCTCGATGTCGGCGGTGGTGGTGCGATAGACGGCGCTCGACATGAGGGACGCCAGATAACGCCGCCACACCAGGTCGTAGAGCGCCATCTGGTCGGGAGTCAAATGGCGCTTCAACTGCTCGGGGGTCCTTTCCGCCGCGGTGGGGCGGATGGCCTCGTGCGCGTCCTGCACGCTCTTGCCCTGCTTGAACGTGCGCTGTGTGGTGGCGAGATAGTCTTCGCCCAATTGCGACCGCACGTACGCGATGCCCTCGCCGCGCGCCTGATCGGAAAGACGCGTCGAGTCGGTGCGCATGTAGGTGATGAGGCCGACCGGGCCTTCGCTGCCGAGTTCGACGCCCTCGTACAGTTGCTGGGCCAGCATCATGGTCTTCTTGGCCGAGAAGCGCAGGCGCCGCGCCGCGTCCTGCTGCAACGTGCTGGTGATGAAGGGCGGATACGGATTGCGGCGCTTCTCCTTGACCTCGACGTTTGCGACCTTGAACTTGGCGCGCTGAAGCGCCACGAGCACGGCATCGGCCTGCTCCTGCGACTTGAGGTCGGCCTTGTCGCCCTTCCAGCTGCGCAGCCGGGCTTCGAAATCACGCGCCCCCGCCTCGGCGGTGTGCAGCAAGGCCGTGATCGACCAGAACTCCTGCGGCACGAAAGCGCGGATCTCGCGCTCGCGCTCGCAGATCAGGCGCAGCGCCACCGATTGCACCCGGCCGGCGGAGAGTCCGTAGTAGAACACCTGCCACAGCACTGGGCTAACCAAGTAGCCGACCAAGCGATCGAGGATACGGCGGGCCTGCTGCGCGTCGACCTTGTGCTGGTCGACATCGCTCGGGTTGGCGATGGCTTCCTGGATGGCGCGCTGGGTGATCTCGTTGAAGATGATGCGCTTGACGTGGGGCTGCGCGCCGCCGAGAAAGTTCTGCAAATGCCAGGCGATGGCCTCACCCTCGCGATCGAGATCGGTGGCCAGGAAGATGTGCTCCACCTTCTTGCTCGCCGACTTGAGCTCTTGCAGCACCTTGGTCTTGCCCTTGATGGTCACGTACTTGGGCTCGAAGCCGTTGTCGACGTCGACGCCGAGCTCGCTCTTCGGCAGGTCGATGACGTGTCCGACGGACGCACGCACGTCGTAATCGCCACCGAGGTACTTCTTGATCGTGCGCGCCTTGGCCGGCGACTCGACGATGACCAGAGACTTGCTCACAGCGCTTCCATTTCGCTCGAGGATCGGTTCATGCTCCGTGACAGAACTTGAACTTCTTGCCGCTGCCGCACGGGCACGGATCGTTGCGTCCCACTTTCGGGCCGGCATGACGCACCGGCGTTTGCCCGCCCGGGGGCGACCCCGGGCCGACGGGCCCGACGCCCGGCGGCAGGCCACCTCCTCCCGGCAGACGCGGCACGGGGGGCGGCGCCACGGCCGTGCCACGCGCCGCCGCCGTCGCCAGCGACTGGGCGGCGGTGTGGATCGACGACAGCGCTTCCGTCGGGGCGCGCTGCATCTCCGGGGGACGCACGGAGACCTGGGCGTGGCATAGGAGATTCAAGGTCTGCCTGTCAACGTCTTTGAGCAGTTCTTCGAACATGCCGAAGGCTTCGGACTTGTATTCGAGCAGCGGATCCTTCTGCCCGTAGGCGCGCAACGACACGCCGGAGCGCAAGTGATCGAGCTCGCGCAAATGATCCATCCATTTCTCGTCGATGGCGCGCAAGTACGACCAGCGTTCGAGCTGGCGCATGATGTCCGCACCCAGGATCTGCTCGCGGTCATCGAGCGCCCGTTCGCCTTGTTGGCGCAAGTGGTCGGCGGCGGCCTCCTCGCCCATGTCGCGCAAACCCTCGATGTCGAAGGGACGGAGGAATACGCTCTGCAGCTCGTACTGCAGCGGCTCGAGCGGTCCTTCGGGTGGCCAGTCTTGCGCCCCGAGCTTGTCCTCGATCTGGTTGCCGACGAAGGATCCCACCATGGTGCGCACCTCGGTATGCAAATCGGTGCCGCGCAGCACGTCGAGCCGGTTGGCGTAGATGACCTCGCGTTGCTTGTTCATCACGTCGTCGTACTTGAGCAGGTGCTGGCGGGCGTCGAAGTTGTGGAACTCGACGCGTTTCTGCGCGCGCTGGATCGCGCGCGTCACCATCGGATGCGTGATGACTTCGCCCTCTTGCACGCCCAGGCGTTCCATGATGGTGGCGATGCGCTCGGGGCTGAACAAGCGCATGAGGTCGTCTTCGAGCGACATGAAGAAGCGCGACGATCCCGGATCGCCCTGGCGGCCGGAACGCCCGCGCAGCTGCCGGTCGATGCGCCGCGATTCGTGGCGCTCGGTGCCGACGATTTGCAGCCCGCAGGGTTCTTCGATCTCCCCTTCGGCCACCTTGTAGTTGGCCTTGGGGGACCCGCCCTTGCCGCGGCCGAACGGACAGGCCGGGCAACGCTGGCCACTGTAGTTCGGGTCGCGATCGCACAGGATGACGCCCGCGCCGAGCTTGATGTCGGTGCCACGGCCCGCCATGTTGGTGGCGATGGTGACCGCGCCCTTCTGCCCGGCGAGTGAGACGATTTCGGCCTCGCGCTGGTGGTGGCGCGCATTGAGCACTTCGTGCGTGATGTTGCGGCGCTTGAGCAGGCGCGACAGCGTCTCGGAGACTTCCACCGACACCGTGCCGACCAGCACCGGCATCCCGCGTTCGTGGTGGTGCACGATCTCGTCGATGACGGCGTTGTACTTCTCGCGCCGCGTCTTGTAGATCTGATCGTCGAAATCCACCCGTCGCACCGGCTGGTGCGTCGGGATCACCATGACGTCCAAGTTGTAGATCTTCTTCAGCTCTTCGGCTTCGGTCTCGGCGGTGCCGGTCATGCCGCTCAGCTTCTCGAACATGCGGAAGAGGTTCTGCAGCGTGATCGTCGCCATCGTCTGCGTTTCGCGTTCGACGCGCACGTTCTCCTTGGCCTCGAGCGCCTGGTGCAATCCGTCCGAGAATCGTCGCCCCGGCATGAGCCGTCCGGTGTACTCGTCGACGATGAGGACCTTGCCCTCCTGCACGACGTACTCCACGTCCTTCTCGAACAGCGAGTAGGCCTTCAGCAGCTGGCTGATGTCGTGCAAGCTGTCGCTGGCGCTCGCGTAGTCGCGGTGCAACACATCGAGCGCCGTGATCTTGTCGGGCTTGGACAGGCTTGCGTCGTCGTCGATGCGCTGCACGGCGACGCTCAGGTCCGGCAAAAAGAGCGGCAGATTCACCAGCTTTGCCAGCTCCTCGCGGCCCTTCTCGGTGAGATCGGCCACGTGGCTCTTCTCGTCGAGGGCGAAGAAGAGGTCCTCGTCGGCGGTGTGCAGCAGCTTGTCGCGCATGAGCTCGCCCTCGATGCGCTGCACCAGCTTCTGCAGTCCTCCTTCCCGGCTCATCAGCTTCATGTATTGCTTGTGTTTCGGCGCCCCGCGCTTGACTTGCAAGAGCTTGAAGCCGAGATCGCGTTCGCCGTCGCCGTCGAGCTGCTCGAGGCCCGGCTCGAGGTCGGCTTCGGCGCTCTGGAGGATTTCGCTCACCAGACGGTTCTGCTGCCGTACCAGCTGCTCGATGCCCGGCCGGAGCGACATGAAGTTGGCGCTCTGATGCGATTCCGGCGCTGGGCCGGCGATGATGAGCGGAGTGCGCGCTTCGTCGACCAACACCGAGTCGACTTCGTCGACGATGGCGTAGGCGAACTGCTTGCCGGGCACCTGCGTGGCGTCGTCGCGGTGCACACGGTCCTCGATGCGCGTGGCCATGTTGTCGCGCAGGTAGTCGAAGCCCATCTCGTTGTTGGTCACGTAGGTGATGTCGCAGCGATAGGCCGCAAAGCGATCCTGCGGCCGCATGGCGTTCTGGATGATGCCGACCGTGAGCCCGAGGAACTCGTAGATCCTTCCCATCCACTCGCCGTCGCGGCGCGCCAGGTAGTCGTTCACCGTGACGAGGAAGGCGCCATGTCCGGCGAGCGCGTTCAGATAGAGAGGCATGGTCGCGACCAGGGTCTTGCCCTCGCCGGTCGCCATCTCGGCGATCATGCCCTCGTGCAGCGCGATGCCGCCGGTGACCTGGACGTCGTACGGCACCATGTTCCAGTCGGTCGGCCGGCCGACAACGGGCCAGCTCTGGCCCACGTGGCGCCGGCAGGCCTCCTTGACGGCAGCGAACGCCTCCGGCAGCAGGTCCTCCAGGGTGGCGCCAGCGGCCAGTCGCTCCCGGAACTCGATGGTCTTGCCGCGCAGCGCCTCGTCGCTCAGGGCGCGATACTCCTCGGCCCAGCGGTTGACCTCGCGGACGATCGGTTCCATCCGGCGGAAGTCACGTTCCGACTTGCTCTTGAAGACTTTTCGCAAGGTTTTCGACAGCACGTCCTACTCCTCGAGGCGCCGCTCGCTGCGCCAGGCAAACCGGCCCAAGGATAAGGCGGACCCGCAGGATCGGACAACGCCGGGGGTCCAGACATGGACCGGCGGCGCAGGATAGGGCTTCGAGACGGGGATGGAAAGCCGAGCGGTCGCAAGTGGCTCCAGGCCCCGGAGACTTTCCCCGGGGCCTGGGCCCGGTTGGCTCAGCGCAGAGCGCTCAGACAGTAGAACGTGCCGTCGTTCGAGCCGAAATACACCTTGCCGTCGTGAACGAGCGGCGAGGAATAGATGGGCGCGCGCGACGCTTGTTTCGCCAGCACGGTGCCGGACTCGCCATCGAAGGCATAGGTGTGACGATCGTAGGATGTGACGTACACCTTGCCGTCCTCCACCCATGGGGTCGAGCGGATGGCACCGCCGGTCTTGAAGCGCCAGGCGACACTGCCATCTTCACGGCTCAGCGCGTACACGTAGCGATCGACGCTGCCGATGTACAGGCGATCGTCGTCGCAGGCGACACCCGACTCCAGGGCGCCGCCGAGATCGACGCGCCAAGCCAGCTCGCCGTTCTTGGCTTTCAGCGCATGGACCTGGCCGTCTTGACCCGCGAGCACCACGAGATCGTCGACCTGCGCCGGATTGGAAATGACGCGTGAACCGAGCGCGATGCTCCACGTCGTCTTGCCGGTCTTCTGTTCGAGCGCCAGCAAGGTGCCGTCGCCTGTCGTCACCAGCACTTGCTTGCCGACGGCGATGGCACGCGCACGCAGCTGACCGCCGATGTGCTGCTTCCAGACCAGATGGCCTGACTTCTGCTCGAGCGCGACAACGTCCCCGGCGTAGGTCTGATAGAAGACGAGGCCCTTGCCGAGCGCTGGCGAGGCGACGATGCGTGCACCGAGGTCATGCGCCCACAGCTCGGCGCCATCGAGGCAACGCAAGGCGAAAGCCCGCCCGGCGTAGTTGCCACAATAGAGTCGGGTTCCATCCACTTCCGGCGTGGCGCCAATCCCGGCGCCCGAGTCGTAGTCCCACAGCGGCTCGCCGCTTTGGCGCACGGCGTAGAGACTGCCATCACGGCAGCCATAGACGACGTTGCCCTGCGCCAGTCGCGGTGACGAAGTGATCCAGTCGCGGTAGTTCTTCTTCCACAGGAGTTGCAACGACTCCTCGGTGGGCTCGCCGGAGGCAAGCTGCGTGTCGGGCTTGTCCTCTTCGCGGCGCTCGGGATCCTCCGCCACATCCGCAGACACGCGGTCAGGCTGTCGCGTCTCCAAGCTCGAGTCGACGCTCTCGCCGAAGAAGGCGTCGGCGTTGGCGTGTTCATCGGTCCCCATGGCGCGCCACCGCGACATGCCGAACAGGGCGGTCACGAACACGACGGCGACCAGCGCGATGGCGACATAGGACATGCGCACGCGGTCCTTGCCGGCGGTTTCCGGCGCCTCCGGCCAGCTGCTCGCAGGCGCTTCGACCGTTTCCACCTCGACGGACGGTTCCTTGTGCAGGACGATGCGTGCCGTTTCCGCGGCTCCGGCCGCTTCTGGCAGCGCGGATCCTGCCGTGGGATGGTCGAGCCACACGACGACGCGGTCTTCGTCCTCGAAGAACACACGCACGAGCTCGAGGCGCGCCGCCGATCGCGACAGGCTGCCTTCCTCACCGTGCAACGGCAGGCTCTTGACGCGCACGCGCAAGGTCGATTGCAACGGCTGTGCCGGTCCCCCGATGCTGAACTGTGGCGTCATGGCGGAGGAATACAGCAGGTACAGCCCGCGGCCGCGACAGAGAACGATGGCGCAGTCGAAACCGCGGATTTGCTCGGGATCGAGCGCCGTCGCGGCGGCGTCGAGGGCGCGGACGAAATCTTCGAGGCGCGCTCCGGACGGCGTGCGCAGATCGACGTAGTCGCGGGTCAGGGCATGGAACACCGGTTCCAAGGCAGCCTTCGCTGCCCGATCATGCCAGGCCACGAGCACGGCGAGACGCGTGTCGTCCTGCTCGCTGCCGGGAGCCAGGAAAGAGAACAGCTGATTCGGATGACCCTCGGGAGTTTCGAGCCGCAGTCGATACGGATTGCGCACGCACACCACCCCACTTCCAACACATCCACACGGTGCGCTCCCAGCGAGCACACGCACGACACGAGAAGTCGCATTGAACGGGAGTCGCGCGGACATCGCAAGTGCTTTGTGCCGAGTCCTGTAGTGGCATGGAGCGAACCCGACCCGCAAATCGGCGTGCAGCGTGTTCACGCCGGAGAATGCAGCGCGAGATCAGGAATCGGTGTGCGGAATTCCGTGCGCGACACCGTAGGTGATGTGGGTGGATTCGGGGTGTGGGGTGCCGGCTACCCGATGTGCGAGGTCAGGGTTGCGCGCTCAGTGCTTGCTGCCGGGGTGCTTCGATTTGTTCCAGTACCGTGCGCACGATCTCGTGGCCGGGATGTCTGTTCTCGATCCAGCGCAGGTGGCGCGTGGCTTCGTCATGGCGGCCGCGATGGAACAGCGCCAATCCGAGGTTGAGGCGGGCCTCGGCGTAGTCGGGGTTGAGCGCCACCGCGCGCTCGAATTCCTCCACCGCATCGTCGAGCATGGCCTCGTTGTCGTAGGCGATGCCGAGCAAGTTGTGCAGATCGGGATACGAGGGCGAGGAGACGATCAGCGCCTTGAGCTCGACGATGGCGCGGGCATTCTCGCCGATGCGCATCGCGCGCCGCGCGGCTTCGATGCCTGCGGCGACCGCCGCGCTCGGTGCGGCGGGGATCGACGCGGTGAGCTCCTGGAGCTGCTCGCGGACGCGATCGGGGTCGGCATTCGCCGCGCCCGCCAAACGCTCGCCCCACTGGCGCCGCGATTGCGACGGCGCGTATTGCGCCGCCTCCTGCAACTGGCGCAAGGCCAGATCCGCTTCGCCAGCGTGCGCCAGCAGTCGCGCCAGGCCGAGCCTGGCGTCGAAGTAACGCGGGTTGAGAGCAATAGCGCGTTCATAGGCCAAGCGTGCGGCTTGTGGGCGATCGATATGTTCATAGAGCTGGGCGAGCAGGACCTGGACATCGGCGAAGGTTGGACGCAAGGTCGCGGCGCGTTCGAAGCAACGCAGTGCGGCGTGCAAGTCACCGGCGTCGCGACACTGCTTTCCCCACTG
Source organism: Candidatus Krumholzibacteriia bacterium (assembly GCA_035649435.1). GTDB lineage: Bacteria > Krumholzibacteriota > Krumholzibacteriia > DASRJW01. Next base: position 17,886 of record DASRJO010000034.1, read on the forward strand.
GATGTAGGCTTCGCCGGCATAGGAACGCAGATCGTCGGCCGGATCTTCGGCCAACAGGGCCTCGAGCAGTGTGGCGGCGCTCTGGAACTCGCCGCGATTCATCGCTCCAAGGGCTCGCCGCAGCGGGCTACGCGGCAAGAAGTGGAACAGATCGCGCAGGAACATGGGACTCCCTCACACGCACGCCAACAGCACCAGCGCCGTGACCAAGGGCACGCTCAAGTTGTCGTCCACCGGCAGCGGCAGCGCCTCGACCACGGTTGCCGCGAGCACGGCGACGGCCAGCGCGAGCGGATTCTCCCCCAGACACAGCCAGCCGACCGCCATCCCGGAGAGGAAGAAGGCGGCGCTGCCCTCGAGGCTCTTGCGCCCGATGCGCGTCCGGCCGAACCGCCGACCGACGAGTGCCGCGGCCGCGTCGCCCACGATCGGCACCGCCAACGCCGTCGCCGCCATGCTCGCCGACAATCCCCAGGCGAGAACACAAGCGGAGAAGGTCAAGTAGTGCGCGCTGGTCAATCGCGCCCGTTCCGTCGCGCGCAACGAACCGTGAATCCTGCGGTGCAACCAACGACGCATGGGCGCCCAGCGCAGCCGCAACACATCCACCGTCAAGAAGAACAGGAATGCAAAGACGAGGCCACGCATGCGCCACGGTGCGTCGGCCCACAGGATCCAGACGGGAAGCAACAGGGTCGAAAGATGCAGAGCCTTGCGCCAGGCTTCGTGATGCAGCGGGCGGTCATCGTTCACGGCGCGCTCGCCGCCGTGCGCAGGTCGAGCGGCGGGCCGTGTTTCCGCACGCGCAGATACGTCCGCGACGAATACGTCGGGACCGCGTCGACGCGCAGGCGAAGCGCCCCCTCGGTCGCCGGCAGCCGGAAAGTCACGGGTGTCGATACCGGCCCCGCGGCCTGCCAACGCGATCTCTGCACCACGATGACGGTGCGGTCCTCGGCGTCCACGAGCTCCAGCTGGACCCTAGCGTACTCGGTCAAGAAGTAACGCACGACGCCGCTCCACGCCCCATCTTTGCCGCGCACGAGATCGACGAGCGACGGGGTGAAGACATCGGTGCCGGTCCACAGATACTGCGCCCCCGCGCGCTCGGCGACGAAGATCTGCCCGAAGCGCCGATACAGTCCGATGCCACGGGGCTCGTCGAACATGAACTCGTCCGTCCCTGGTTTGCCGATCGAAAGCAAGGTGCGCAGCTTGCGGTCGAACTTGTGCAAACGGCCGGAGCCGTCGCTGCAATAGACGTTCGCATGGTAGTCGATCGCCACGTAGGCGAACTCGCGCGCTTGCGGTCCGAGCTCGCGCACGCGGCGGATGGCGAGAACGCGCCCGTCGGGCGCGAGCTGCACCAAACGCGCGCGGCCGGAGTCGACCACGGCGACGAAATCCTCGCCGAAGAAATTGAAATCGGCGCTGGCCCGGATCGCCGCGATGGCGCTCGGCTGCTGCAGCAGGGGCTTGCCCTCCTCCGCCGGCGCCAGCACCCGCAGCACTTTGCCCTGCAGGTCGAGGATCAGGATGCGATGTTGGTTCGGATCACAAACATACAGCTCGCCGGCTTCGAGGGCGACGCCGGTCGGCTGCAGCAGCCGCTTGCCTTCGTGGCTCGGCTGCAGGAAGCGCACGTGTTGCAAGTGATCGTCGGCGTAGCGCAGCACGTGCAAGCGATCGTTGCCGGTGTCGGCGACGACGACATTGCCTTCCCGATCGGCGGCGATGCCCGTCGGCGCGCGGAACTCGCCGATGCCTTTGCCGGCACTGCCATAGAACGAGATGGCGCTGAGCGAGGTGTTGTAGATGATCTGATTCTGGCCCGAATTGACCCCGAGGACGGTGAGCTCGTCATCGTCCTTCGACGTCGTCGAGTCGTCCTCGGCCCGCATCTTCACCGCGGCCAAGCCCTGTGGGTCGTCGAACTTGGCGCGAAAGCCGGCGCGCACGGTGAGATGCACCTGGGTCACGCGGTGCATGCCGTAACAGTGACCCCAGGGCGGATAGACGAGAGTCGTCGCGGGCGGTGGTGGCGCCGCCGGAAGCGCGGCCGGCACGAGCGACGCCACGAGCAGCGCGACCGTGCGTCGCCGCGAGCGCTCACGGCAGGCCATAGACACGGCGGTAGATCGCGGCTCCGCCGAGGACACGATCCATGTAGTTGCGCGTTTCCAAATACTCCGCCAGATCGAGATACAACTCGGGGGGCTCTGCGGCACGCAACCGGCGCCGCCACTTCTCGGCTG
>DASRJO010000035.1:0-20073 GCA_035649435.1 Candidatus Krumholzibacteriia bacterium
GGTTGCATCGGCTTCGCTGGGGCGATCCGTCCCGCTCACCCGAGTACCGGATTGTCAACGGTACATCGATTTGATGGCGGTCCATGTCGCCGTCTGTGCGCCGATGATCGGGCCGTTGTAATTGCCGAAGCCGACGACGGAATCGGCGCGGCTCACCGTCTCGGCGCTCGCATACGTCGAACGCACTTGGTCGAAAGCACGCACCAAACCCTGTGCCGACGAGGATGACACGAGGGTCGAGGTGAGAGCGCGTCAAACCCGCGCGGGGTGCGGACGCGCGGCGTGGAGGGCGGGGCGCCGCCGCGCCACCTTGGGTCTAGTCGTCCCAGCGACGCCAGCCTCTGCCCGGCGCCGGCGCAGGAGGTGCCGCTGGCCGGCGCGGGGGTTCCTGTGGACAGCCCGCCGCGCCGGAAAGGGGCGCGGCCACGACCGGCCTCGCAGGCTTCCATGGTGCGGCGCGCGGCGGGATCGCCGGCGAGGCAGCGCCGCCAGCGCGAGGTGCGGGCTTCTCCTCACCAATTCGCGCGAGCCGGGAACCGGCGCCGCCATCCCGTTGCACTTCGATCTCGACCCGGACGTAGGAGTCTTCGACGCCGCTGCAGGGGCAGTACTCGATGCGATAGCGAATTTCCTCGCGCAGCTTGGCGACCGCTTCGTCCTCCGACGTGCCGCGGCTCCAGCAATGCGGCAATGCCACGGCGGAAGCGATCCAGGAGCCATCCGGTTCGCGATTCAAGCGCGCCTTGTAGTTCGCCATGTCGACCTTCGTTGGGATGTGCCGTGCCGACAGGAGGCCTTGCTTGCTCAGTACGCGGCGAGCTTGCGCACCGCTTCTTCGACGTGCGCCTGCTGCGGCAGGATGAAATCCTCGAGCGGTGGCGAGTAACCGACCGGCGTGTCGGTGCTGGCCAACCGAGTCACCGGGGCGTCGAGCCACTCGAAGAGCTCTTCCGCCGCCCACGCAGCCACCTCGGCACCGTAGCCGAAGCTGCGATGGTCCTCGTACGCCACCAACAATCGCGACGTGCGCCGCACCGATGCCGCCACCGCTTCACGATCCCAGGGTTGGAGCGAGCGCAGGTCGATGACCTCGACCTCGATGCCCTCGTGCTCGGCCAGCTTCTCCGCCGCGAGCATGGCACGCCGCACCACCGCACCGTACGTGACCAAGGTCAGGTCTCTGCCCGGTCGCACGGTCGCGGCGCGGCCGAACGGGATGCAGTAATCCGGCCCGGGGTGCGGTCCCTTGGCGTGCGGCTGCCGATAGAGATGCTTGTGCTCGAGGAACAGCACCGGGTCGTCGCAACGAATGGCGGTGCGCAACAGACCGTTGGCATCGACGGCGTTGGAAGGCATGACCACGAGCAGCCCCGGGCAATGGGTGAAGATCGATTCGCCCGACTGGCTGTGGTAGACGGCGCCGCCCTGCAAGTAGCCGCCGATGGGGACGCGCAGCACGACCGGCGCCGACCAATGGTCGTTCGACCGCCAGCGCATCATCGACAATTCGTTGCGGATCTGCATCATCGCCGGCCAGATGTAGTCGAAGAACTGGATCTCCACCACCGGCTTCAGCCCGCGCGTCGCCATGCCGATGGCGCGGCCCACGATGTTCGCTTCGGCGAGCGGCGAATTGAACACGCGCCGCGAGCCGAATTGTCGCTGCAGCTTGTGCGTCACCTTGAACACGCCGCCCTTGCCGGGGACGTCGTCGACGAATTCGTCCTTGCCGCAATCGGCGACGTCTTCGCCGAAGACGAGGATGCGCGGCTCGCGCTGCATTTCCTCGTGCAGGCAGCGGTTGATGAGCCCGACCATGGAATCGGCGGCGCCGCCGGCCGCAGCCGGCCGATCGAAGTCCGCACCGGTGGGATCGACCTGCGACGAGTAGACGTGCAGCAGCGCCTGCTCCGGCTCTGGCTTCGGTGCCGCCACCGCAAGGTCGGCGGCCTCGAGCACTTCTGCATCGACGCTCTGCCGCACTGCCTCGAGCTCGTCGGGCGTGACCAGACCCTCCTGCACCAGCGCCGTGGCGAAACGTGGGATGACGTCACGCGACTTTTCTTCTTCGAGCTCGTCACGCGAGCGATACATCGCGTGGTCGTCCGACATCGAGTGTGCGTAGGGCCGGGTGACGCGGGCGTGCACCAGCGCCGGGCCGCGGCGTTCACGGCAATAGGTCACCGCTTCCTTGCTCACCCGGTAGCTGGCGAGCGGGTCGTTGCCATCGACGTCGAGGACGAGGAGATCGGGGAAACCGCGCACGAGGCGCGAGATGTCGCCGCCGGCCGTCTGTTTTTCCACTGGCACCGAGATGGCGTAGCCGTTGTCTTCGATGAGGAAGACCACCGGCAAGCGCATGTTGCTGGCGGTGTTGAGCCCTTCCCAGAACTCGCCCTGACTGGTCGTGCCTTCGCCGAGCGAGACGTACACCACCTCGTCGCGCTCGAAGCGCGCTTGGACTCCCAGGCGCGCGCCCTCGTCTGCGAGGTAGACGCCGGCCTCGGCGCAGCCCACGGCCTGCAGTACCTGCGTGCCCGTCGGGCTCGATTGCGACACCACGTGCAGCGGGCGATGGCCCCAGTGGCTCGGCATCTGCCGGCCGCCGCTCGCCGGATCGCTGGCGGCGCCCGTCGCCTCGAGCAGCATCTCGTACGGGCTCACGCCGAGCCCCAGACACAAGGCGCGATCACGATAGTAGGGATAGAACCAATCGTAGGCGGGGCGCAGGCAGGCCGCCATCGCGACCAAGATTCCCTCGTGCCCGGCGCCGCTGATCTGGAAGTAGATCTGATTGCGGCGCTTGAGCTTGATTTCTTCGTCGTCCAGCCTGCGCGACAGCAGCATCGTGCGATACATGGCGACGAGCTGCTCCCGGCTCAAACCAAGGGCTTCGAGGCTCTGGATCGCCATGGCACCTTTCCCTCTGCACGCTGCTCGAGATCGTCGCAGTATATCACGCGACGATCGGCCCGCCGCTCAATCGAGGCGGAACCGTCCCTCCGGGTCGTCCTCCCAGCGAATCTCATCGACGGGTTCGCGGCGGCCCTCGCCGGCATAGAGACGATCGGGACAATTGATGACCAAGCCTTCGCGTGCGCCGATGTTCTTGTACGCATGCACCACACCCGCCGGAACCACGACGCGCGCCGGCAATTCTTCGCCGACATCGAAACGCATGCTGGCCCCGTGCGAAGACGAGCTCGGCCGTGTGTCCCAGAGGTAGACGCGAAACGTGGACGGCCCCATGAACACGAACACATCGGCTTGATCACGATGCTCGTGCGGACCCCGTGCCACACCCGGATACGTTTGCGACACGTACGCCATCACCGGCTGCACCGACATCTCGTCGCGCCGGAAGATCTCGACGAGCCAGCCGCGGGAATCCTTGAAATACGCGAGGCCGTCGACCTCGACGCCGGCGATCGTGACCGCGGGCAGCTGCGTCATCGATCCACACTCCCAAACGACGAGGACCGCTCGTGCAGGCGGTCCTCGCAGACGAAATGGTGCCGGAAGCGGGATTCGAACCCGCACGAGGTTTCCCTCGCTACCCCCTCAAGGTAGTGTGTCTGCCAATTCCACCATCCCGGCACAGACTCCGCGACACTCAGTTTCCTGGCGGCGGCGCACTCCCCGATGGCGTGTCGGGCGGCTTCGCCTCGTTGCCAGCCGGCGGTGGCTCGACCCCGATGCTGTCGAGAACGGCGCGCGGGTCGAGCTGCGTGTCCGAGGGCGGCAGTTGCGATTGCGCCGCACGCTGGCGCGCGCGCTGCTGCAGGAGTCCTTCCGAAACCGTGCCGCCACGCGACGACAGGACCGCCAGCAGGATCGACATGACCATGAACGCGACCGCCAGCCATGCCGTCGCCTTGCTGAGGAAGGTCGCGGCTCCCCGTCCGCCGAAGAGAGTCTGAGCCGCACCGCCACCGAAGACACCGGCCATGCCCCCGCCGCGCCCCGATTGCAGGAGAACGACGAAGACGAGCGCGATGCAAATCAGAATGTGGATCACCACGAAGAACGCGAACACGATTCTCTCCAGGGACGATGGGCCAGCAGATCCGCGGGGGTCGCACCGGGCCCACGGTAGCATCGGAGGCGGGGAGGGTCAATGCGGCGCTCCGCTGGTTCCGCGCGGTCGATTGGCCGACCGGCGTCACGCCGGGCGGCGCCCCGCGGCCTCGACAATGGCGAGGAAGGACTTGGCTTCCAGGCTCGCGCCACCGACAAGCGCCCCGTCCACATCGGGCTCGGCCAGAAGAACGGCGGCGTTGTCGGGCTTGACGCTGCCGCCGTACAGCACGAGCATCCCGTCGGCGATCTCCGGGCCAGCCAGCGCCGAGACTTGCGCGCGCAAGAGGCGATGCACGTCTTGGGCTTGCTCTGGCGTGGCGTTGCGCCCGGTGCCGATCGCCCACACCGGCTCGTACGCCAAGATCAACTGCCCCCATTCGGCGGCACCGAGATCTTCCAGACCTTCGCTGAGCTGCGTCGTCACCACCCGTTCGGTGCTGCCGGCGTCGCGCTCCGCCAGCGTCTCCCCCACACACACGAGAGGACGCAGCCCGGCATCGAGCGCGGCACGCACGCGCTTCTGCACGCTGCGATTGGTCTCTCCGAAATGTTGCCGGCGCTCCGAGTGACCGACGAGGACCACGTTGCAACCGGCGTCGCGCAGCATCGTCGCCGAAACTTCGCCCGTCCACGCGCCGGACTGCTCCCAATACAGGTTCTGCGCCCCGAGCCCGACTGTGCTGCTCTGCAGGATCTCGCGCACGGCGGCCAGGCTCGTGAACGGCGGGCACAGCACGACGTCCGTGCCGGTGCGGCTGCCGAGCAGACCGTTGCGGATTTCGAGGGCCAGGCGGCGCGCGTCGCTCGGACCGCAGTTCATCTTCCAATTGCCGGCGACGAGCGGTCGGCGCATATCAGACCTCGGTGAGAGCCGCCACGCCCGGCAGCACCTTGCCTTCCAAGAACTCGAGCGAGGCGCCACCGCCGGTGGACACGTGGCTGACCCGCGCTTCGAGACCGAGCTGCGCGATCGCGGCGGCGGAATCGCCGCCGCCGACCACGGTCACCGCCCCGGCATCGGTCGCGGCCACCAGGGCCCGCGCGACAGCTTCGGTGCCGGCCGCGAACTCTCGGATCTCGAAGATACCCATCGGTCCGTTCCAGAACACCGTGCGTGCGGCATGAATGCGCCGCGCATAATCCTCCATCGTCTTGCGCCCGATGTCGACACCGCTCCAACCGGCGGGGATGTCGGTCACCAGCACCGTCTTCGTCGTCGACCGTGCGGTGACCGACTGCGCCACCAGCGTGTCCTGCGGCAGGATGAGCTGGAACCCTTGGCCCTTGGCGTCGCGCAGCAACGTTTTCGCCGTGTCCAGCATCGCCGCGTCGACAAGACTGCCGCCCACTTCGTAGCCGAGGGCGTGGAAGAAGGTGTAGGTCATGCCGCCGCCGATCAGGAGCGTGTCGACTTTCTCGAACAATCGCTGCATGACTTCGATCTTGCCGTGGATCTTGGCGCCGCCCATCACCGCCACGAATGGCCGCTGTGGATGTTCGAGCGCCTCGCCCAGGTATTTGAGCTCGCGTTCGAGCAGCAAGCCCGCCGCGCACTGTTTGAAGTACGGTGTCACGCCGACCGTCGAGGCATGGGCGCGATGCGCCGAGCCGAAGGCGTCGTTGACGTAGACATCGGCGTAGCTCGCCAGTGTCTTGGCGAAAACGGGGTCGTTCGCTTCCTCGCCGGGGTGGAAGCGCAGATTCTCGAGCAGCAGCACCTCGCCAGACTTGAGGTTGTCGACCAGCATGCGTGCCTCGTCGCCGACGCAGTCCTTGGCGAACTTGATCGGTGCGTCGAGATCGAGACACAAGCGATCGGCCACCGGACGCAGGCCGTAGCGGGCTTCGGGTTTGCCCTTCGGTCGCCCGAGGTGGCTCGTGAGGATCGGCGTGCCGCCGCCGCGCAGGATCGCCGTGATCGTCGGCAGGCTGCCGCGAATCCGCCGGTCATCCGTGATGTTCTGATGCTCGTCCATCGGCACGTTGAAGTCCACGCGCACGAGGACGCGTTTGCCCTGGACGTCGAGATCCGCCAAGCGCAGTTTCGCCACGAGAGTCTCCTGCAGCGGCCGGCACGCCCGCGCTCAGATCAGAGTTTCGACCAGCTCCGCCATGCGCTTCGCATAGGCGAACTCGTTGTCGTACCACGCCACGACCTTCACCATCGTCTTGTCGAGCACCGTGGTCGACATCGCATCGAAGATCGCGGAATGCGGGTTGCCGATGACATCGCTCGAGACCAGCGGTTCCTCGGAATACTCCAGGATCCCGGCGAACTGCGGCTTGCTCGCCGCCGCTTGCACGGCCGCGTTCACCTGCGCCTGGGTCACGGGCGTCCGCAACGTCACCACCAGGTCGACCACCGAACCATCGCTCACCGGCACGCGCATCGCCATGCCATCCAGCCTGCCCTCGAGCTCCGGCAACACCTTGGTCACCGCCACTGCCGCGCCCGTGGTGGTCGGGATGATGTTCAACTGCGCCGCGCGTGCGCGCCGCAGATCCGAGTGCGGCAGGTCGAGAACGCGCTGGTCGTTGGTGTAGGCGTGCACCGTGGTCATCAGGCCGCGCTCGACTCCGAAGGCATCGTGCAGCACCTTGACCACCGGTGCCAGGCAGTTGGTCGTGCAGGACGCCGTCGAAACGATGTGGTGCTTGCCCTTGTCGTACAGATGATCGTTCACGCCCTTGACGATGGTGATGTCTTCCCCCTTGGCCGGGGCCGAGATCAGCACCTTTTTCGCGCCGGCGTGGAGATGCTTTTCGGCGCCGGCACGTGAGGTGAACAATCCCGTCGACTCGATGACGACCTCGACCCCGAGCTTGCCCCACGGCAAGTTGGCCGGATCCTTCTCGGCCAGGACCTGGATGCGCCGGCCGTCGACGAGCAGGGCTCCCTCCGTCGCACGCACCACGCCGCGGAAGGGGCCGTGCACCGAGTCGCGCGCCAGCAGATGCGCCAGGGTCGGCGGGTCGGTGATGTCGTTGATGGCCACGATCTCGACGCGCGTGTTGCCGTTCAAGTGACGGAACACCAGCCGCCCGATGCGGCCGAAGCCGTTGATCCCGACCTTGAGAGCCATGGATTTTCCCTCCGCATGCCGATCGATGTGTCGTGCCCTAGCCGAAAAAAACTTGCGCGATCTCGTACCACGACGGGTCCAGAGTCTTGATGCCGCTCTTGGCAATGGCGAGATCCACTGCCTCGATGCGATTGCCCTGCAAAGCGACCATCTTGCCGAACTGACCTTGCAGGACCAGCTCCACGGCGCGGACGCCGAAGCGCGTGGCCAGCACGCGGTCGAACGCCGTGGGGGTGCCGCCCCGCTGGATGTGCCCGAGGACGGAGACGCGCGTGTCGAACCCGGTTATTTGTTTGATCGCAGCGCCGACGACGTTGCCGATGCCACCGAGCTTCACGTGGCCGAATGCGTCGAGCTCGGCGCTGGCGGTGACCGGGTCGGCTTCGCCCTCGCGGGCCTTGAGCCGCGCGCCCTCGGCGACCACGACGATGCTGAAGTCCTTGCCGCGCTGGTGACGTTTGAGGATGGTATCGCACATCTCGTGGACGTCCACGGGTCGCTCCGGGACCAGGATGACGTCGGCGCCGCCGGCGATGCCCGCGCACACCGCGATCCAGCCGGTGTGCCGTCCCATCACTTCGACGACGATGACGCGATCGTGTGACTCCGCCGTCGTGTGCAAACGATCGATGGCCTCGGTGGCGATGTTGAGCGCGGTGTCGAAGCCGAAGGTGTAGTCGGTGCCGCGCAGGTCGTTGTCGATGGTCTTGGGCACGCCGACGACGGGGAGTCCGCGTGCGTGCAGATCCGCCGCCACCCCCAAGGTGTCTTCGCCGCCGATGGCGATCAGACCGTCGAGCTGCCAGCTCCGAAAGTGCTCTTCGACCTGCTCCATGCCGCCCGCTTCCGTGCGTGGGTTGGTGCGCGAGGTCCCCAGAATCGTGCCGCCCTTGGGTAGGATGCCCGACACCGAGCGCACCGACAGCTCCTCCGCCAGGCCTTGCATCATGCCGTACCAGCCTTTGCGGATCCCGAGCACCGTCCCCTCGGCATCGCGATGGAACTTGCGCACGGCGGCACGGATGACGGCGTTGAGACCCGGGCAATCGCCGCCGCCGGTCAGGATGCCAATGTTCACTTGCGACTCCTCCGGCGGGCGCCACGACTTCGGTTGGCCTCTTCTAGCACAAAAACCGCGCCGATCACAGGCCCGGATGGACGCCGTGTGGTGCCGCGTCCCCGAGTGCTCGGCACAGGCAAAGCACCGCGGTCTGCTGCGGCTCCATGCCGAGCGCTTCGAGTGCGGCCGTGCTGGTGGCGCCTGTGGTGACGACATCGTCCACGAGCAGCACGAACGGAGCACCGGGTGGCGGCGGGCCCGTGCGCACGAAGGCGCCTTGGACTTGCGCGGCGCGCGCTGAGCGCGGGAGACGCGCGAGGGGCGGCGTGGATCGGTGGCGAGCGAGGAGTCCAACGTGCACCGGCGCACCGAGCTTCCGTCCCACCACCGCGGCCAGCAGCTCGCTCTGGTTGAAGCCGCGCCTCTGCAAACGCTCGGCATGCAACGGCACCGGCACCAGGAGCAGCGACGACCGCGGACACACATGGCGCGCGGCGCGGGTCATGCGCACACCGAACCACTCGGCGAGCTCGACCACTCCCTCGTATTTGAAGGCGTGCACCAACGCGAACAATTCGGGCCCCGGTTCGAACACGCTCACCACCCGAGGCCCCGTTTCTCGGTGGACGTTCAACCGGGGCCGAATCCGGCCCGCACACGCCGCGCACAGCAAAGGCAATCGCACCGACCAAGGCCCCACGAACGACCGCCTCATTGCGCCGTTCACCAATCGCGACATCGCCGATCCATCATCCTCCCCGACACCACGCCCGCAGCACCGGCACCGCGCCGGCAGCACCGCCGCAACGACATCATCCAACACACCCTGCGTCGCCCGAATCACCACCGCTCCCATGCGGCCAACCCATCTGCCTCGTTTCAATTTCACCCTCTTGCATCCCCCGGCGCCGCGCGGCAGGGCGGTCTCGGCGGCGTCACGAGCGCGCCCGCAAGCGCAGGATGCGCGAGCAGCGCTCGTGCCGAGCGACGAGCGCGCAGGAGCGCGCGCGAGGAGCGTCCGCCGAGACCGCCCTGCCGCGCCGCGCCGGTCGCATAGCAACCGTGACCATCTCGGCTGAGCCGGTGGAGGAGTTTGGTGGAAGTTTCAGTCGAGTCCGACGCTGGAGCGCATGACATCGATCGGCGGTTCGAGCCCCGTCCAAAGCCGCAGCGCAAGCGCACCTTGATGCACGAGCATGCCGAGCCCGTTGGTCGATCTCAGCCCCGCGCCCCGTGCCGCGCGCAGCAGCGCCGTCTCCGCCGGCCGGTAGATGGCCTCGAAGACGAACATCCCAGGCGGCGCCGCTGCGAGCGAAAGTGGGCTCGGCTCCTCGGGCTCGAGACCCAAGCTGGTTGCCTGCACCAGCAGCGCCGCGTCGTCGAGCCACCTCGGCGGAACGCGTGCGAGCTCAGCATGCTCGAGCACCGGCAGCGCCCCCGGCCAGCTCGCAGCAATGGAATCGAGCATGTCGCGCGCGGCATCGCCTCGGCGCGCCAATACGCGCACCGACGCCGCCCCGGCGCGGAGCGCCACGACCACGGCGGATCGCGCCATGCCGCCGGCGCCGAGGATCACGACCGGCGCGCCGGCAATCCGCACGCGATGCTCGTCGAGGCTCGTCGCGAGCCCATCCACGTCCGTGTTGTGACCACGCAACACCGCCGCTCCAGGCTGAGCAGTGCAGACCAAGGTATTGACGGCACCGGCCAAGCGCGCGGTGTCATCGACCGCATCCAAGTACTGCATCGTGGTGCGCTTGTGCGGCAAGGTCACATTCACGCCGACAATGCGTGCCGCCACGACCCCGGCGCGCAGATCCTGCATCGCTTGCGGCAATCGCTCCGGCAAGATGTCGGCGGCGAGATAGACCGCATCCAAGCCCATGGCAGCGACGGCCGCCGTCTGGAAACGTGGCGACAGCGAATGGGCCACCGGATGGCCGAGGAGGACGAATACTTTGGAATGTTCGGTCCCGGAATAATCGATGCGACGACCCGCGAGCTCGAGCTGGAACGAGCGCATCACTGGGCGCTCGGAAGGCTGGATGCTTCTCCCGTCTTGGCTGCGAGTACCGCGGTGCCGATGACACGCGAGCCGCGGATGGCGGCGAAGAGCAACACTCCCAGGAGACAGGCGCCGAGGCTGATGAGCTGATTCACCGTGAGCGGCCCGGCGACATAGACATTGGCTTCGTAATAGCGGAAGAAATCGAGCGTGAAACGCCCGATGCCGGAGAGCACCAGGTAGAGGGCGAACACCTGCCCTTCCCGCCGCGGGCGGCGGTCGTAGAGCAGGAGCAGGATCAGGATCCCCAGACCTTCCAAGGACGAATACAGCTGTGTCGGGTGCAGCGGCGACTCACCGAACAAGCGGCCACCGAAGGTTTCGGCCGGAAGCGCCAGGCCCCAAGGCATGTCGGTGGGTTTGCCGTAACAGCAGCCGTTGAGAAAGCAACCGATCCGCGTCAGCATGAGACCGAAGCCCAAGCTCGGGGCCATGACATCGGCCATGCGCAAAAACGGAGTCTCGCGCCGGCGCAAATACAACCAGGCCGAGATCATCGCCGCGATCACACCCCCGTACATCGTCAGCCCGCCGCGCCACACGGCGATGACGTCGAGGAAGGAGCGAATCTCTTCGCGGTGAAACAGGACGTACATCAGCCGTGCGCCGAGAATGGCGGCGAAGACGATGACCAGCGAGGTGTCGTACACCATCTCGACGCTCAGGCCGCGCCGCGGGGCGCGTCGTGCCGCCAGCCAGATGCCAGCGAAGAACGAAACGGCGAGCAAGAAGCCGTACGAGTGCAGTGCGAGCGGTCCGATTTCCACGATCGTCGGATGCATGTCCCGATCCCAGGGTTCAGCGGCCTCTTGCGGTCATTTCCTTGCGGCGCATGTCGATCCGCCAGTCAATGTAGCGAAAAGAATAGCCCGCATCAATACTCGCGCCAGCGGGAGCCCAGATTGAGCAGCACGCCGAGGAGGAAGAGCGTGACCAACATCGAGCTGCCGCCGTAACTGACCAATGGCAGCGGAATCCCGGCCACGGGGATGAGCCCGACCGTCATGCCGACGTTCTGTGTGACGTGGAACATCAGGTAAGCCGCGATGCCGAAGGCGGCATAGCGCACGAATCCATTGCGCGCCCGTGCCGCGAAGGCGATCCCGCGCAGCACGATCAGCGCGAACAGACACAGGATCACCACGCCGCCCACCATACCGAACTCTTCCCCGATGACCGAGAAGATGAAGTCGGTGTGACGCGCGGGCAGGAAGGCGAGCTCTTTCTGCGTGCCCTCGAGAAAGCCTTGTCCGAGGAAGCCGCCAGCTCCGACCGCGATCTTCGATTGCGCCACGTGATAGCCCTGACCCAGATGATCGAGCTCGGGATTGAAGAACGACAGGATTCGTTGCTGCTGGTACGGCCTGAGGTGACTCCACAGCCAAGGCTCGAGGAAGTGAATGCCGAGGTTGGCGACGAAGATGCTGACGTTCTCCCACAGGTAGGCGCGTTGCCACAACATCATCCCGAAGACCACGAGCACGAACACCAGCCACGGCCACCACATGTGCTGTTCCGTGCGCAAGTAGAGATGCATGAGGAAGCCGATTCCCGGCGATCCGAGCAACAAGATGTGCCCGAGCCTCAGACCACGCCAGAAGAGCATGGGGATGAGGATGGCGAAGAACACGAGTGCGGTGCCGAGATCGGGTTGCTTCAAGATGAGCACCACGGGCGGCAGCACGATGAGCCCCGGCACGAGCAGGCTGCTCAGGCGATTGCCGTCGCCGGTACGTGTGCTCATGTAGCGCGCCAGGACGAAGATCAGCGCCACCTTGGCGAATTCGGACGGTTGGAACTGGATGGGGCCGATGTGGATCCAGCGCTCGACATCGGTTCCTCGGCCGATGAACAGCACCACGCCGAGCATGATGAAGGAGAGCCCGTACTGCAACCAAGCCGAGGCTTCGAGCAAGCGATACGGGGTCCAGAAACCGAGATAGAGCGCACCCAGCCCCAACGCGATCCAAACGAATTGACGGTAGAAGATGCCGGGACCCACGAGCAGCGTGCGATTCCAATCGCCCTCGACGGGCGCGTGCGTGACGCTGTAGAGCGTCACCAAGGAGATGGCGAGCAGCGCCAGGATCGCCGCCAGCGCCAGCCGATCGACGCTCTCGACGAAGCGGCGCGTGCCGAGAACTCCATCTCCGACGCTCACAACGTCGCCTCCCGCACCAGACCGAGCCGGCGCAATTCGGGAAGTCGCTTCCAGTAGGCGCCACCCTCGTCCGTCAAGCCGAAGTATTGCGCCACGATCTGGCGCGCGATCGGCGCGGCCACGGCGCCGCCATGCCCGGCGCGCTCGACGATGACGACGCCGGCGATGCGCGGGTGGTCGTGGGGCGCGTAGAAGACGAACCAGGCATGGTCTTCCAGCTTGCCCGGCGTTTCCGCAGTGCCGGTCTTGCCGCAAACGATGAGCGAATCGGGCAGCGCTGCGTGTCCCGTTCCATGCTCGCCGACGACGACTTGCAGCATGCCGCGCTGCAGGAAATGCAGCGCCGCCGCACTCAGCACTCCCTCCTTCGCCACCTTGGGCTTCTCGGCGCGCAGGGTGCGGCCGCGTGCATCGACGACCCGTTGCACGATCTTGGGCACCATCAAGTTGCCGCCGTTGGCGACGGCGGCAGCGACGCGCGCCAACTGCAACGGTGTGACCAGGACCTCGCCTTGTCCGATGATGCAATTCACTGCCACGGTCGGGGTCCAGCCGCGCGGGCCGAGGGTGCGATCGTAATAGGCGCTGTCGGGAATGAGACCGTCGTCTTCGGGCAGTGCGAACCCCGTGCGCGCGCCCAGGCCGAGCTGCCGTGCGGTCATCGCCAGCCGATCGATGCCGAGCGCGCGTGCATGCTGATAGTAATAGACGTCACAGGATTGCTCGAAGCCGCCGAGGAGATTCAAGCTGCCGTGGCCTTGCTCCTTGTGGCAGCGGAACTGGCGATTGCCGACCTGGTACCAGCCAGGGCAGGCCTGGCGGTATTGATTCACGCTGACGATGTGATTGTCGAGCAAGGCAGCCGACGAGATGATCTTGAATGTCGAGCCGGGCGGATAGCCCGCGACGGCGTAGCGGTTGTAGAGCGGCGTCAGGGGATCGGTGCGCAACACCTCGTACTCGGCGGTCGAAATGCCGACGGCGAAGCGGTTGAGATCGTATCCCGGCTTGCTCACGGCCGCCAACACCTCGCCCGTGTTCACGTCGAGCACGACCGCGGCGCCGGCGCGGTCAGCGGGCCAGAAGACCGTCTCGATCGCCTGCTGCAGCTCGAAGTCGATGGTGAGATAGACGTCGTTCCCCGGCACCGGCGGCTCGGCACGGTCGACGAGCTCGAAAAGCTCCTGGCCGGAGGCGTTGACCTGCACCCACCGGCGGCCGTCGAAGCCGCGCAGATCCTCCTCGCACAGACTCTCGACACCGGTCTTGCCGGAGACGTCGCCAAGACGATACGCCCGTGGTCCTGTGGAATTGTCGACCTTTTCCTGCGCCACCTCGCCGACATATCCGAGAACGTGGGTGGCGAAATCCCCGTAGATGTAGCGCCGGCGGCCGCGTGCCTCGAGCCAGGCGCCGGGATACTGCGCGCGATTCTCTTCGAAGCGCGAAACTTGCGCCTTGCTCAGGTTGCCGAGAACCTTGGTGGGTTCGTGAGAACGCCGGCGTGCGCGCTGCGTCTGTGCGCGGACGAGGGCCGCCGTCGTGTCGACGCCAAAATCACGCGCCAGAGACGGCAGCAGCTTCCCGTCATGCAGCGTCCCCGCGTCGACGAACAGCTGGTATTCGGCCACATTGTCCACCATGCTCTTGCCGTTGCGGTCGCGCAGCACGCCTCGGGGAGCGATGACGCGCTTGATACGGAATTGATTCT
Organism: Candidatus Krumholzibacteriia bacterium; assembly: GCA_035649435.1. Classification (GTDB taxonomy): domain Bacteria; phylum Krumholzibacteriota; class Krumholzibacteriia; genus DASRJW01. Next base: position 14,161 of record DASRJO010000035.1, read on the forward strand.
CGCGCGCCAAACGCTCGTACGTGCGGTGCTCGAGCACCTGCACTTGGAAGAGCCGCATCGCCACCATGGCGAAGATGGCGACGACAATCGCATAAGCGGCGTGGACGGTCCGCCGCTCAGCGTCGCGCGAGTTGTGAACGGCCAAGGCGATGCGACCCCCTCCCCGACAGCGCCCCCGTGGCGACGGCGACGAATGCGCCGGCGACGGCGGTGTACAGGGCCGTCGGCAACGTGCGCGTCGCGAGCGACAAGAACATCTCGGAGAGCACGAGCCGCGTATAGATCGTGAGGTAGACCACGTCGTGCGCCACGGTCGCGACGGCGACCAGCGCGCCGTACGTCCATGCCGTTCCGGCATCGAAACGCACGCGCAGAGTGCCGGCCGTGTAGCCGAGCAGACACTTGGCGAGGGCGTTGAGCCCGAGGAAGCCGGGATTGGTCAGATCCTGCGCCAACCCCACCAGGAACCCCGCCACGACCCCGGCCGTCCCACCGCGACCGAGCGCGATCAGCGTCACGGCGACGAGCGGCAGATCCGGCTGAATGCCGGCGATGCCGATGTAGGGCACCAGCGTCGCCTGCAGCGCCAGCGCCAGATAACACAGCAAGATGGGGCCGAAGACGTTCATGGGATTCGCACTTCCTGATTGGATGTTTGCGCCGGGGCGGCGTCCTCGCTCGGCATCGTCCGCAGCAGCTGCGCGTCCTCTGTGCGGTACAACGTCCGTTCCTGCCAATCCACCAGCCGCGTGACCACGAACACGTCGCGCAAGCCGCCAAAATCGACGTGCGTACGCACGTCGATCTGCTTGAACAATCCATCCAAGGACACTCCAACTCGCGTCACGACGCCGACGGGAATGCCGCGCGGATAATCCCCGAGCCCCGAAGTCACCAGCGGATCGCCGACCAGCACGTCCTCGACGGCATCGACGCGATCGAGCGTGAACTGGTTGCCGCGCGCCCAGCGCAGGATGCCGATCACGCTGCTGCGCTGATCGGTGACGCTGAGCGCCATGTCGGCGCTGGCCAGCGTTTCGAGCAACGAGCGTGTTTCGGTGACTTGGCGCACGCGCCCGACGAGGCCGGCGTAGGCCGCGACCGGCATGCCCGTGGACAGCGAATCGCGCTGGCCGCACCCCAACTGCAGGGCGCCTTGGAAGGAGTCGGTCGTTCGCCCGACGATTTCACAGGGTTTGAGATACGGGAAGCGCTCGGCGGCGAAACCTGCGGTGCGCCGTAACGCGGCGACTTCGTCGCGCATCGGCAGCAAGCGCTGCCGCTCCAGGTTCAGCGTCGCCACCAGACGGCGCAGCTGCTCGTTGTCGCGTCGCAGCAGCACCGCTTCTTCGGCGCCGCGTGCCAGCGCCTGGACCGGCGCATAGAGACTCAGGCCGAGTGTGCGCGCGACGTCGTTCTGCGTTCCGTGGTCGAGGCTGAGGAGGACGCACGACAGCACCAGGCATAGGACCAGCAGCGTCCGGTCGCGATGGCGACCCAAGAGTGATCCGAACACCGCCCCCCCTTCCCGCGACGGACGGCCTGCAGACCGTTCGTCGCCCCCGCCGCACGGATCGCATCCGACGCACCGCCGTTAGGGGCGCCCTGCCGGGATCAGGACTTTGTCATAGTACTCGAGGTTGTCGAGAATCTTGCCCGTGCCGAGCACGACGCACGACAGCGGATCGTCCACGGTGTTGATCGGAAGGTTGGTTTCCTCTTTCAACAGGGTTTCGAGCTCGCGCAGGAGCGAACCACCCCCCGTGATGACGATGCCGCGATCGACGATGTCCGCCGCCAGCTCGGGTGGACAGCGCTCGAGCGCCAGCTTCAAAGCTTCGACGATCTGCATCACCGGTTCGCGCAGCGCTTCGCGGATCTCGACCGAAGAGATGCGCAACGTCTTGGGAATCCCCGCCACCAGGTCGCGTCCTTTGATTTCCATCTCCAGCTCTTCGGGCAGCGGGGCGGCCGAACCGATGGTCTTCTTGACGTTTTCCGCCGTCAGCTCGCCGACCAGCAAATTGTAGGTTCTCTTGATGTGTTGGACGATGGCCTCGTCCATCTCGTCGCCGCCGACGCGGATGGACGTGTCGCAGACGATGCCATCGAGGGCGATCACGGCGATCTCCGTCGTTCCGCCGCCGATGTCGATGATCATGTTGCCGCTCGGCCGACTCACCGGCAGGCCGACCCCGATGGCGGCAGCGATGGGCTCGGCCACGAGGTAGACCTCGCGGGCGCCGGCATGCTGCGCCGAGTCGCGCACAGCGCGTTTCTCCACCTCGGTGATTCCCGAAGGCACGCAGATGACGATGCGCGGCTTGACGAACCGGCGCTTGTGCTGCGCCTTCTTGATGAACTCGCGCAACATGATCTCGGTGATCTCGAAGTCGGCGATGACGCCGTCCTTGAGCGGGCGAACGGCGGTGATGTGATCGGGGGTCTTCCCGAGCATGGCCTTGGCGTCGTTCCCCACCGCCACGACCTTGTGGGTGTGGTTGTCCACCGCCACGACGGAGGGTTCGTTGAGAACGATCCCCTGGCCCTTCACGTGCACGACCGTGTTCGCCGTGCCGAGGTCGATCGCCACGTCGTTGGAAAACCAGCTCGCAATGTTCTTGAACATCTTCGCCGTCCTCCGCCCTGGATCCTTCCTTCACCACTCCGCGACGAGTGCCCGCGACCGTCAGCCGTGCCAGCGCCGGTCCGCAGTTCCCCTCGACGTCAGCAGTGCCCGCTCGCCTTCAGACTTTCGAACGTTCCGTCTCCGATGATCACATGGTCGAGCAGTCGAATCCCCACGAGTTCGCAGCATCCATGCAGGCGCCGGGTGAACTCGATGTCTTCGCGGCTCGGCTCCGGGTTTCCCGTCGGATGGTTGTGCGCCACCACGAGCGCCGCTGCGCTCGATTGGATCGCCGGCTTCAGCACCTCGCGCGGGTGCACCAGTGAAGCCGACAGCGACCCGATCGCGACGGTGACCACGTCGATCACCTGGTTCTTCGTCGTCAGCAGGACCGCGACGAAGTGCTCGCGGTCCAGATCCCGCAGCGCCGGCATCAGCAGCCTGGCGACGCTTTCGGGTCCGTCGATGGAGCTCCTTCGCAAGGGGCGGCCATAGACCATCCGACGTCCCAACTCCAGGCACGCCTCGACGGCGAGCGCGTGCTCCAATCGCGCGCCGGGCAGGCGCAAAAGTTCCGGGCGCGCTGCATTCGCGATCGCGCGGAGGGTTCCGAAATGATGCAAGAAACGATCGGCAGCGTGCGCTCCTCCCCCGCCGAACCCCTCCAGCACCAGAGTCAGGAGCTCCCGATTCGAAAGGTGCCGCGCTGCAGGCCCTGCCGCCGGTGAGCTCGACTTGCCTTCCACGCAGCCTGTCGGGACTCGCACGAAGGGCCTCACGCAACCCCTCTCGCGGCAACGTAACCACTTGTCTTCAAAGCAGCTACGTGCACGCGAACGCTAACACGGCGCCGCCACGAACCGCAAGCGCTTTCGTGCGCTGGGGGCGGCGCAGGCGCGATACAGCAAGAAGCGTGCTGCGCGATTCGATGCGAGCCGATTCGTCGCGGCAAAGAGGAACTGCCAATTCCGTCCACACCGACGTGCAAAGCGCTTGACGCTGGCGGGGTGTCGTCATCAGAATCGACCGTGCAACTGCTCGTCCAGAAGTATGGTGGCACGTCGGTCGCCACGACCGATCGCATCGTGCACGTGGCCAGGCGCATCGCGGCCGCGCACGACGGCGGTTTCCACGTGCTCGTGGTCGTTTCGGCGATGGGCCACAGCACGGACGAATTGCTCGGACTGGCGCGACAGGTCCATCGTGATCCACCGGTACGCGAGCTCGACATGCTGCTCACGGCCGGAGAGCGCATCTCCATGTCCCTGTTGTGCATGGCACTGCACGCCCAGGGGCACGACGCCGTCTCCTTCACCGGCTCCCAGAGCGGCATCATCACGGACACCCATCACGCCGATGCACGCATCCTGGAAGTGCGCGCGACGCGCCTGCAACAGGCGCTCGATGCCGGTCGCATCGTCATCGTGGCCGGATTCCAGGGCATGAGCATGGAGCGAGAGATCACCACCCTCGGACGTGGCGGCAGCGACACGACCGCGGTGGCGCTGGCCGCGGCCCTCGGCGCCATTCGTTGCGAGATCTACACCGATGTGGAGGGGGTCTTCACCGCCGACCCGCGCCTCGTGCCCCAAGCCGCACAATTGTCCTCGGTGTCCTATGATGAAATGATGGAGCTCGCGGCACAAGGTGCACGCGTGTTGCATCCTCGCTGCGTCGAAATCGCGCGCCGCTTTGGCGTCCCCGTGCACGTGGGATCGTCGTTCACCCACACGAAGGGAACCGTGATCGGAGCGATGGAAATCGAAACCGCGGTCATCCGGGGCATCGCTTGCGACGAGGAGGTCGGCACACTGGCGCTCAGCGGCATCCCGACCTCTCGATGCGCCGCATTGCTCGAAACCCTCGGTGCGCAAGGCATCGCCACGCGTGTCGTCGTGCAGACCGCGCGCGGCGAGCGTTCCAATCTCGTCTGTCTGCTGCAACGCGATGATGCGACCCGCGCCGTCGCTGCACTCACCCCCGCGGTGCACGCCATCGCGGAAGCGGAAATGATTCATGACCTCGACGTCGCGAGCATTTCCATCGTCGGCCAGGGCATCCAGAGTCATCCGGGAACGACGGCGCGCATCCTGTCCACCCTGGCGCACGAGAACGTGCCGATCCAGTTGGTCTCCAGCTCGGCGATCGCGCTGACCTGCGTCGTTCCGCGTGCAGATGCCCAGCGCGCCGCCCAGGCCCTGCACACCAAGCTGGGCCTCGACGCGCCTGCGGACGCGTAGATTGCGCTGCCCGTGCCCAGGGCCGCAGCGACCACCGTGAGGCCGGTGCGATCCAGGTCCGTGGAGTTCGAGGCCACATCGGCCGCTCAACTCCAAGTCCCGGGGTGGACGTCGCCATGGCGGGCCGGGGCGCCATCGGGCCGACTCCAGCGGTTTGTTATACTGCCATCCCGTGCTCGAGCCGCGCCCGGGACGACACGACACGCAAGGCCAGCAACCGAGGAAGTGGCGTCATGCACTCGCATACCCGACGGACCCGATCGCTTGTCGCCGCATCCGCTCTCGCGGCTCTGGTGACCTTCCTCGTCGCCTGCGGCGAGGAGGATCCGACGGTTCCAATCGGCACCGTGGTCGCCGATTTCTCCCTCCTCGATGTGAATCCCAATTCCGTGAGCCTGGGCGATTCGCTTTCTCCTCGCGGCTCATTGGGGCAAATCTCGGCCTGGTACTTCGGGCACGCGACCTGATCGACTTGCAGTAGCCAGTTTGGCTACTTGAACCAGATGCAGGCAGAAATCAACGACGCCAATCCGGCGACGCCCGTGCGCATCTTCGGAGTCAACGCGGTCGGCCAGGAATCCGGCAACGACGCCATCTGCCAAGGCCGCACCCTGCCATGGCTGCAAGACACGCCGCAGCAAAACGCCTGGGGTGCCTGGCAAGCGACCTGGCGTGACGTGGTCATCCTGGACAAGGAGAACCGCACGATCCACGTCTACAACCTGACCTCTCACAATTTGTCGAACTCGGCCTACTACTCGGAGCTCCGAACCCTCCTGCTCGACGCCGCCCACTGACGCGGACGCGTCCATGGCCCCGAGCATCCACTCGCACATCGTCGCCGCTCGACCGTTCACATCGCTGACACCCAGCGTCAACGCCAACGACTTCCATGGCGAAGTCCCGCCCCGCGCCGCACGAATTGCCCCATCCGCGCACGGAACGAATCTTGCACTAAATATCCAATTGATACTTAGAAAGCGACTCATCTACTTGACAGATGTATCGTAGTTCTCTATATTGAATGAGCAGACCCGACCACCG
>DASRJO010000036.1:0-9498 GCA_035649435.1 Candidatus Krumholzibacteriia bacterium
GTTTGCGTCCAGGCGTTCGAGCTCCAGGCGAGGCCAAACGCCACCCCGAACAGCACGCTGGAGCACCACTGCCGGGCCCAGGCCAAGTTGCGCGCCCTCATCGACACATCCTCGCAGCCCTCCTCGAGCCCTCGGCCCCAAAGTAACGAGACCCGCCCGGGAAGGACACAGCAAAAAAGGCCCGAGCCCCCTCTTTGAAGGAGGCCACGGGCCTTGGGGTTCCAGGAGCGGCGCTCGCCTCAGGGGGCGACGCCGGAGCCTTCGACTTCGAACAGCAGCTTCTTGTCCCCGGCGTCGATCCGCACCTTGCCGCCTCGGGACAGCTCGCCGCGCAGCATCCGCTCCGACAGCGGATCCTCGAGATACGTCTGGATGGCGCGCCGCAGCGGGCGGGCGCCGAGGTTGGCGTCGAAGCCCTGCGAGATGAGGAATTCCTGCGCCGTCTCGGTGAACGCGAAATGGATGTCCAGATCGGTCAGGCGCTTTTCGAGATCGGCGGTCATGATGTCCAGGATCTGATGCATCTCGGCGCGCGTCAGCGGCTTGAAGATGATCGTTTCGTCGATGCGATTCAAGAACTCCGGGTTGAAGATCTTGCGCATCTCGTCCTTGACCTTGCCGCTCATGTCGCTGAAGCTTTCGCCTTCGTCCTTGGTGAAGCCGAGGCCGATGCCGGCCTTCAGCTGCCGCGCGCCGACGTTCGACGTCATGATCAGCACCGTGTTCTTGAAGTCGACTCGACGGCCGAAGCTGTCGGTGAGCTGGCCGTCTTCGATGACCTGCAGCAGGATGTTGTAGACGTCCGGGTGCGCCTTCTCGATCTCGTCGAGGAGGATGACCGAATAGGGCTTGCGCCGCACCTTCTCCGTCAGCTGGCCGCCCTCGTCGTAGCCGACGTAGCCGGGCGGGGCGCCGATGAGACGGCTGACGGCGAACTTCTCCATGTACTCCGACATGTCGACCCGGATCATCGCCTCCTCGTCGTCGAAGAGGAACCGCGCCAGCACCTTGGCCATCTCGGTCTTGCCGACGCCGGTGGGGCCGAGGAAGATGAACGAGCCGATGGGACGGCGCGGATTGCGCAGCCCGGCGCGATTGCGCCGCACCGCCCGCGACACCGCGTGCACGGCGTCGTCCTGGCCGATGATGCGCTGGCGCAGCTCTTCCTCCATGCGCAGCAGCTTTTCGGTCTCGCCCTCGACGACGCTGGCGATGGGAATGCCCGTCATCTCGCCGACCACGGTGGCGATGTCGCGCTCGTCGACGACGGCCTCCTGCTCCTTGCGCTTCTCCTGCGCTTCTTCCTGGATCTGACGCAGCTTCTCGCGCAGCTCCTTCTCGCGATCGCGGTAGCCGGCGGCCTTCTCGAACTCCTGTGCCTGGATGCAGGATTCCTTCTCCTTCGACACCTGTTCGATGTGCTGCTGCAGCTCGCGCACGCCGGTGGGGACGCTGCTGATCGACAAGCGCGCCCGCGACCCGGCCTCGTCGATGACGTCGATGGCCTTGTCCGGCAGGAAGCGATCGTTGATGTAGCGTTGCGACAGCTTGACCGCCGCCACCACCGCCGCGTCGGTGATCTTGGCGCGGTGGTGCGCTTCGTACTTGTCGCGCAGGCCGAAGATAATCTTGATCGTTTCGTCTTCCGTCGGCGGATTGACGAAGATCGGCTGGAAGCGCCGTTCCAGTGCGCCATCCTTCTCGATGTACTTGCGATACTCGTCGAGCGTCGTGGCGCCGATGCACTGCAGCTCGCCGCGCGCCAGCGCCGGCTTGAGCATGTTCGAGGCGTCGATGGCGCCCTCGGCGCCGCCGGCACCGACGATCGTGTGCAACTCGTCGATGAAGATGATCACGTCCTCGGACTCGCGGATCTCGTTCATGACGGCCTTGAGACGTTCCTCGAACTGGCCGCGGTATTTCGTTCCGGCGACGACCGATGCCAGATCTAACGTCACCAGCTTGCGGTCCTTGAGCACTTCCGGCACCTGGCCGCTGATGATGCGCTGCGCCAGGCCTTCGACGATGGCAGTCTTGCCGACTCCCGGTTCCCCGATGAGCGCCGGGTTGTTCTTCTTGCGTCTGGAAAGGACTTGGATGACGCGCTCGATCTCCTTCTCGCGCCCGATCACCGGATCGAGCTTGCTGTCGCCGGCGAGCGCGGTCAGGTCGCGTCCGAACTGGTCGAGGGCCGGAGTCTCGCGCTTCTCCTTCTTCGAGCTCGAGCGCTGCGAGGGCCCGATGCCGCCCAGGAGCTTCAAGGTTTCCTCGCGCACGCGCTTGCGGTCGGCGCCAAGCTCGATCAAGACCCGCGCGGCGACGCCCTCGCCCTCGCGGATGAGTCCGAGCAGCAGGTGTTCGGTGCCGATGTAGTTGTGGCCGAGGAGGCGCGCTTCCTCGACGGAGAGCTCGAGCACGCGCTTGGCGCGCGGCGTGAACGGGATCTCGCCGATGGTGAGCGTGCCGCCGCTCGGCGCCACCATCTTCTCGATCGCCTGCTGGATTTGCTCGAAAGACAAGCCGAGGTTCTGCAGCACCTTGGCGGCGATGCCCTCGCCCTCGCGCACGATGCCGAGCAGGAAGTGCTCGGTGCCGATGTAGTCGTGCTGCAACCGGCCCGCTTCGTCTCGGGCCAGGAACAAGACCTTCTTGACTCTTTCGGTGAATCGATCGTTCATCGCCCGCGACCTCCACGCGCCCGCCACTATACCACCCGCGGTCTCAGTTCTGCGAGCCCTCGAGTTTGCCTCGGATCGTCGCGGCGCGCCACAGGCTGCCCTGCAACGCGTCGCCATCGCTGCCGGCACGCAGCTCCGTGTGCGCCTCCTGTCCCAAGCACAGGAGATCGATCACCAACGCCAGCGACACGTCGAGGATTCCGGTGGCGCGCCCCAATCGCAACATGGAGGCATGCTGCAGGGTCTCCTGTGCGCTCAGCCGGCGAGCGTGGCGCAAGATCCCGAAGGAACGCCAAACTCGGTCTTCGAGCAAGCTCCGTGCCCTCGACAGCAGTGCCTCGCGCGCCTGTTTCTCCTTGACGATGAGATCGTGTGCGACCGTTTCGAGTCGCTCCAGGATGTCTTCCTCGCCCAGACCGAGCGTCGCCGAGTTGGAGATCTGGAACAGGTTGCCGAGCGCCGCCGAGCCCTCTCCGTGTGAGCCGCGCACGGCGACACCGTGGCGATGCAAGGTGGACAGCTCCGCGTCCATGCGGCTCTCCAGCACCAGTCCGGGCAGATGCAGCAACACGGCGGCGCGCATGCCGGTGCCGGTGAGATTCGGCGACGCCGTGAGATAACCCAGCGCGTCGTCGAAGGCCAAGTCCAGTCGTTCGCCGATTCCGGTCTCGAGCGCGGCGACGGCGGCATAGGCGCGCCGGATGTCCAGACCACTCACGAGCGACTGGAGGCGCAATGCATCCTCCTCGTTGATCATGATCGCGACGCTTTCGTCGCCGGCGAACACCACGCCCCGTTCGAGCGGCGCTTCGACCAGATCCTGGCTCAGGAGCTGCCTCTCCGCCAGGATGCGGCGCTCGAGCGCAGTCAATGCCGCGAGCTCGAACTGCAACATGCCGCTCGCGTGCGGGAGAGTGGCCGTGCGCGTCAGGACTTCTTGCAAGGTCGCCGTGCGCGAGGTGTCGCCGGCGTCCTCGGGAAACACGCGGTCGGCCAGGTTGCGCGCCAGGCGGATGCGCGTCGACAACACGACATCGCTCTCCGGACCCTCGCCGCGCAGCCACACGCTCGGGCGTTGCACCAGATCGGCGACGCCGCGCGCGCTCGCGGCCGGTGCATGTGCCGGTGGCGCAGCCGGCGCTGCGGCGCCGCTTTCGGCGGCGCGCAGTGCATCGCGCAGCGCCGCCGCGCGTTCGTACGCCTCAGTGCGCACGGCAAGATCCAACTCGCGCCGCAGGTGCGCCAAGTGGGCGCGATGTTCCTCGCCGGGACCCGAGGCCCCGGGCCTGCGCCCGGTATGGCGCGTCCCGGGCTGGATGCCTTGCAGCAGCTGCAGCAACGCCTCGCCGAAGGCGGCGTAGCAGCTCGGACAACCCAGCCGGCCGCGTTGCTGGAAGCGCGCGAAGTTGAGACTGCAGCGGCTGCAGCGCAATGCCGGCGCCGCAGGCGCAGCGACCGGAGTGGCGAGCGACGACAACAGCGCATCGACGTTGGGTGTCTCGTCGAGGAGGCCGCGCGCTTCCGCACAGTCACGACAGATGAACAGCTTCGCCGCCCGGTTGTCGGCGATCTCGGTGTAGTACAGCGCCGCCGGGTTCTTCTCGCACAATTCACACACGGGAACGTCGCTCACAGCACCGTCTCCAACGTTTGCGACGGGCGCAGATTCCCTGCGGCCAGGACCAAGGTGCGCTGGGCGCGGCGCGCCAGGCTCGGGCTGTGCGTCGCCACCAAGAAGGCTTGCTGGCGCTCGCGCGACAGGCGTTCCAGGATCTGGTGCAAGGTTTCGCTCGCCTCGACGTCGAGGTTGCCAGACGGCTCGTCGGCGAGGACGACATCGGGCTCGTTCACCAGCGCGCGTGCCACGGCCACGCGCTGCTGCTCGCCGCCCGAAAGCTCGCCCGGCTTGTGGCTGGCGCGAGCAGCGACACCCAAGCTGTCGAGCAACTCCATGGCGCGCGCACGCGCCGCGCTTTCACGCCGCCCGGCGATGAGCGCCGGCAGCATCACGTTCTCCACCGCGCTCCACTCCGGCAACAGGTGGTGCATCTGGAAGACGAAGCCGACACGGCGGCTGCGCAAGCGCGCGCGTGCCCGCTCGCCGAGAGCATAGATGTCCTCGCCCGCGAGCTCGGCACGTCCGGCATCCGGGTGCATGAGACCGCCGAGGATATGCAGCAAGGTGCTCTTGCCGCTGCCCGAGCTGCCGGCCACCGCCACCAGCTCGCCGCGATCCACCTCGACATCGACACCGGTCAGCACGTCGACGCGCGCCGGGGTGCGGCCGAAGGATTTGCACAGAGCCGTCGCTCGCAGGACTGCCGCCACCGCGGTTCGCCTCCATTCAACGTCCGAATCTAGGAACGCTCGTGATCGACTGGCAAGCGGCCCCCCCTGCCGCATGCCGTCACTCGTAGCGAATGGCCTCGATGGGGTCGAGCCGCGCCGCCTCCCAGCTCGGGTACAGGGTGGCCAGGAAGCACAGGAACACCGCGGCCAGCGCCACCAGGAGGAAATCATCGGCCCGCATGGCCACCGGCAGGCTGTCGATGATGTAGACATCACCCGGAAGTGCGATGCCGATGCGGTCCACCAGCTGACAGCCGAGCCAGCCGAGGCCGCTGCCGAGAATGGCGCCGAACGATCCGATGATGGTGCCGTGGATGACGAAGATCGCCATGATGCCGGCGCGCGTCGCCCCCATGCTCTTCAAGATGCCGATCGCCTTGCGCTTCTCCATCACGATCATGGTCAGCATCCCCACGACGGTGACGACGGCGATGGAGATGATGAGCACGAACAGCAGGAGCATGAGCTTGCGCTCGGTCTCCATCCAGGTGAAGACGTTGGCGAACATGTGGATCCAGTTGTTGGTGTAGTAGCGAATGCCGAGCTCGGAATCGATGTTGGCGGCGACGACGTCGGCATCGCGGGAATCGCGCACCTGCAAGCCGATGCCGTACACACGGCCTTCGAAGCCGAAGAAATCCTGTGCTTCGGCGAGATCGATGTAGGCCAGCTGCGAGTCGAACTCGTAGAAGCCGGAGTTCAAGAAACCGACGACACGAAACCTGCGGTCGATGAGCTCGGGCTGGCGGAGGGTCCCGTCGCCTTCGTCGCCGGCGTCCTTGGGGGCGGCGAGGGTGACGACGTCTCCGAGCCCCACCTGCATCGTGCTGCCGAGCTCGTAGCCGAGCACGACGCCCGGGAAGTGCAGGCCGTCGACGGCATCGAAGAGCGTGCTGCCGAAGCCGATGAACTCGGGCTTGATGGCCTGCATCACGCGCGTCGTTTCGGCTTCGCGCGCCGGGTCGACGCCGAGAACGATGCAGCCGTGGAAGCGCTGCACGACGCCGCTCCCCCCGCTCAACACCGCTTCGCGGCGCACGAACGGCGACTGCGCCACGATGTCCGGCATCTGGCGCAGGCGCTCCATGATCGCGACGTGATCGGTGAACGCGTCGCGCGACAACACGATGACGTGATAATTGTTGTTCACCACGCGTGAACGCACTTCGGTCTCGAACCCATTCATCACCGAGAGGGTGATCTGCGGCGCCGCCACGGCGAAAATGACGCCCGTGCTGGCGATGACCGTCAGCACCGAAAGCAGGAAATGGCGGCGACGTGGCCGCAGGTAACGCAAGCCGACCCTCCAGGAGTAGTGCACGCTAGCCTTTCTCGCATGTCTCGGGCGTGTCGGACTCGGGCGACTCGGGGCGCATGGCCGGGAACAGCAGCACGTCACGAATGGAGGCGCTGTCGCTCCACAGCATGGCCACGCGATCCAACCCGACACCGAGACCGCTCGCAGGGGGCATGCCGTACTCGAGCGCGCGCAGGAAATCTTCGTCCAGCGGATGGGTCTCGAGCGCGCCGCCGGCGCGCAGCTGCAGCTGCGCTTCGAAACGCTGGCGTTGCTCGAGCGGGTCGTTGAGCTCCGAAAAAGCATTCGCGAGCTCCATGCCGGCCGCGAAGAGCTCGAAGCGCTCGACGACGCCGGCCTCACTGCGATGCCGTTTCGCCAACGGCGAGATCTCCTGCGGGTGATCGAGCACGAAGGTGGGTTGGAGCAGATGCGGCTCCACCAAGGTCGAGAACAGCGCCTCCAGCAGCTCGCCGCGCTCGGCGTCGGGACGCGTGTCGATGCCGTGCTGCTCCGCCACCTTGCCCAAGGTCGCGTTGTCCGCTCGCCGCAGGGCGCTGCCTGCGGCACGCTCCAGGGCGTCGAAGTACTTGACGCGCGCGAACGGCGGGGTGAAATCGAGCGCCTGTCCGCCGAAGACCAGCTGCCGGGAGCCCAAGACCTCGTCGGCCGCGTGCACCAGCATCTCCTCGGTCAAGCGCAGCATGTCCTGGTAATCCCACAAGGCGACGTAGAGCTCGAGCATGGTGAACTCGGGATTGTGGGTGCGATCCATGCCCTCGTTGCGGAAGTTGCGCGCGATCTCGAACACGCCTTCGAACCCACCCACGAGCAGGCGCTTGAGATACAACTCCGGTGCGATCCGCAGGTACAACTGCGTATCCAGGGCGTTGTGATGCGTGGCGAAGGGGCGGGCGGTGGCGCCGCCGTACAGAGGCTGCAGGACCGGGGTTTCGACCTCGAGCCAACCGCGCGCGCCGAGAAAAGTCCGCACACAGGCCAGCAGACGCGAGCGCTTGACGAACACCGCGCGCACCTCTTCGTTGACGATGAGGTCGACGTAGCGCTGGCGATAGCGCACCTCCTTGTCCGCCAGGCCGTGCCATTTGTCCGGCAGCGGCCGCATCGCCTTGCTCAGCAGTTGGAATTCACGCACGCGCACGGTGAGCTCGTCGGTGCGGGTGCGAAACAACTCGCCGCGCACACCGACGATGTCCCCGACCTCGAGCAGTCCCCAGACCTCGAACTGCGCGGCGCCGAGGTCGTCGAGACGCGCGTACACCTGCAAGCGCCCGCCGCCATCCTGCACGTGCGCGAAAGCGGTCTTGCCATGAGTGCGCTGCGTGACCATGCGCCCGGCGATGGCGATCTCCTGTCCGGCGAGCTGGCCTTCCTGGGCACGCACGGCGTCGCTGCGATGCGTGCGCGCGAACGCGTATGGATACGGATCCTGTCCAGCACGCCGCCAGGCCTCGAGCTTGGCCAAACGCTCCGGGTGCAGATGTTCTGCCATCGGGGGCCCTTTCGCTACGTCGCCCGCAAGTTCTTGCGCGCCTCGCTCGCCGTCTTGAGATAGCCCTCGACGAAGGCGTCCAGGTCGCCGTCCATCACGGCCTGCACGTTGCTGGTGTCGATCGAGGTGCGGTGATCCTTGACCAGCGTGTAAGGCTGGAAGACGTACGAGCGAATCTGGCTGCCGAAGTCGATCTGTTTCTTCACCGGCTCGCGTTCGGCGCGCTTTTCGGCTTCGATGGCCTGCACGTGGGCATACAGGCGCGCGCGCAGGATCTTCATCGCTGTCTCGCGGTTGCGGTGCTGCGAGCGCTCGCTCTGGCAGCTGACGACGATCTTCGTCGGCAGGTGCGTGATGCGCACCGCCGAGCTGGTCTTGTTGACGTGCTGTCCGCCGGCGCCGCTGGCGCGGAACGTATCGATGCGCAGATCGGCGTCCTTGATCTCGATCTCCACGTCTTCTTCCACCTCGGGGTAGACGTACACCGAGGCGAAGGAGGTGTGGCGGCGCTGGTTGGCATCGAAGGGTGAAATGCGCACCAGGCGATGCACGCCGTTCTCGGCCTTCAAGTAGCCGTAGGCGTACTCTCCGCGCACTTCCACGGTCGCATCCTTGATCCCGGCGCCCTCGCCGGCTTGCAGGTCGACGATCTCGCACTCCCAGCCGTGACGCTCGCAGAAACGCGTGTACATGCGCAGCAACATCTCGGCCCAGTCCTGCGACTCGAGACCGCCGGCGCCGGGATGGATGTTGACGAAGGCATGCTTGACGTCGTCCGCGCCGCCGAGCATGAGACGGAACTCGAGGCCGTCGAGCTCCTGCGCCGTGCGCGCGAGCTCCTGCTGCACGTCGCCGAGTGTGGCTTCGTCCGACTCGGCGCGCGCCAAGGCCTCCAGCTCTTCCAGCTCGCCGAGACGCGTCACCAGCCGTTGCACCGGCTCGAGCCAGGCGCGATGCAGCTTGGCCTCGGCCAGGACGCTGCGCGCACCAGCCGGATCGTTCCAGAAATCCTCTGCCGCCATGCGCCGCTCGAGCTCGGCGAGCGCGTTGCCGCGATGCGGCAGATCAAAGAAACTCCTTGAGATGGTCCAGCCGTTCGCGCAGCTCGCGGCTCTCGAGCGCTCTTTCCATGCCCTTCAACCTCCACGTTGACGGCGGTGTCGTTCCAGACGCCGCCAGAGATCCTCCACCCGCGCCCGAACTTCCGCCAGCGAACCGCGCGTGTCGAGACGAAAATCGCTCCTCCGCGTCCACACCCCGATCCGGGGCTGGCTGCGCAGCCGGGCCTCGCATTCGGCGGCACTCAGACCATCGCGTTGCATCAGGCGCCGCCGGCGCAGCGCGCGCGGCGCTGTGACCGCGATCACCGCATCGACCGCGAGGCCCAGATCCAAGTCGAGGAACAACGCCGCATCGATGAACACGGCCTTTACCTTGCGCGCCGCGAGCGCACGCATTCGACGGCGCAACAAGCGGCCGATCTCGGGATGGACCATGGCGTTCAGATCGCGCAAGCGTTCCGGATCGGCGAAGACGCGTTTCCCGAGCTTGCCGCGATCGACGCTGCCATCGTCGGCCAAAATACCAGCCCCGAAGCGCGCCGACAATTGCCGGCGCATGCCCGCCCGGCGCAGCACCTGGTGCCCGAGGCGGTCGACGTC
>DASRJO010000037.1:0-34209 GCA_035649435.1 Candidatus Krumholzibacteriia bacterium
AGGATCCACAGAGGCAGGGCACGGCGAAGGCGGCCCGGAGATCCGCGCGCTCGAATGTTCCGATCGGATCGGCGGCTGCGATTGCGCGCGCCTTGGCGTCGATCGGGCGACCCATGAGCGATGCCTCTTGGTTTGCATCCTTGTGTCGCGTGCCTGGTGAAACGCGCCTCCGCGCCATCGCACTCGGCCAGGGTCTGCTCGGACGTGTGATGCGCAATGGACCCGTGACCGAAACGACGCTCTCCATCTATCTGGACGAGGACGACGCAATCGCGTTCCTCGGTTGCGTCGAGCAAGCGCGCAGAATGCTTCTCGCTATCGCAGAGACCAAGCTCCGGCCTGGTGAAGAACCTCAAACTTTCCCCTCGGCCAAGATCGCGGCCGAGTACGTCCAGCGGAAGCAACGCGTTCCCGACTGGGTGGCGATCCTGGCGTTGCTCGAAGACTGGCTTTGGACGCACGACGATCCGGATTCCATGCCGGACCGACAGGGATGGCGCGAGCGTGCGCTCGCAGAAGCGGGATTTCGCTGCGTGGCGCCGGGCTGCACGTCGCGCCGGAATCTGCAGGTGCACCACATTCACTACCGCGGCCATCAGGGCAGCGAGGAGCCTTGGAATCTGCTCGTGCTTTGCGAATTCCATCACCAGCAGGGCGAGCACGGGACTCTGGCGCAGTTCAGAGGCAAGGCACCGCTCGCTGTCGTATGCCAGCTCGGGGACGGGGGACTCGGTGGCTGGTGGAGGAACGAGAGAAGACTCGGGCGGCTTGGGTCTGCGACCGTCCGAGTGACTAAGTCGTTGATTTGACGAATGCTGTCCAGCTGGCCGCCGCCCGGCGGCCACGCTCTCGATCTCACCCGGGTCGGGTGCATGCGGCGGCAGGGACCGGCCGGGCCTTGACAGCTTAGCAGTCCCTCAGGCAGAGTGCTAACCGCGTGAGCTCATTGTCCAACCACGCAACGTATTGCGCACGAAGAGGATGACCCGTGCGCGACGAGCCGGGGGTGAGTTCCCCCCGCGCCTGAAGGCAGCCCTAAAGGAGGACCTGTTCCCATGCCGGCCAAGCAGATTCAGTTCGGAGAGGACGCACGCAAGCGCGTCCTGAATGGTATCGAGATTCTGGCGCGCGCAGTGAAGGCCACGCTCGGCCCGCGCGGTCGGAACGTCGTGCTCGATCGCAAGTTCGGCGCACCTCTGGTGACCAAGGACGGCGTCACGGTGGCCAAGGAGATCGAGCTCGAGGACGTGTACGAGAACATGGGCGCGCAGATGATGCGCGAGGTCGCGTCGAAGACCAGCGATGTGACGGGCGACGGCACGACCACCGCCACGATCCTCGCCGAAGCCATCTACCGCCAAGGCCTGAAGACGGTGACCGCCGGCGCCAACGCCATGGCGGTCAAGCGCGGCATCGACAAGGCCGTCGTGTGCATCGTCGACGGGCTCGAGAAGCTGAAGACGCCGGTGAAGGGCCGCTCCGACATCGCGGCCATCGCGGCAATCTCGGCCAACGGCGACTCCACCATCGGCAACATCATTGCCGACGCCATGGAAAAGGTCGGCCAGGACGGCACGATCACGGTCGAAGAGGCGAAGTCGATCGACACGTCGCTCGACGTCGTCGAGGGCATGAACTTCGACCGTGGCTACTTGTCCGCGTATTTCGTCACGGACCCGCAGACGATGAAGGCTGAGCTCGAAGATTGCCTCATCATCATTCACGAGAAGAAAATCACCAATCTGAACGACTTCCTGCCGCTGCTGGAGAAGATCGCACAGACCGGGCGACCCTTCATGGTCATCGCCGAAGATGTCGAGGGCGAGGCCCTGGCCACGCTGGTGGTCAACAAACTCCGCGGCACACTCAAGGTGGCGGCGGTGAAGGCGCCTGGCTTCGGCGACCGCCGCAAGGCCATGCTCGAGGACATCGCCATCCTGACCGGCGGCAAGTTCATTTCCGAGGACCTGGGGCTCAAGCTCGAGAACATATCGCTCAACGACCTGGGCCGTGCCAAGCGCGTCAGCATCGAGAAGGAAGAGACGACCATCATCGAGGGCGCAGGCAAGAAGGAAGCGATCCAGTCGCGCATCAACCAGATCAAGAAGCAGATCGAAGACACGACGTCGGATTACGATCGTGAGAAGCTGCAGGAACGACTGGCGAAGCTCGCGGCCGGGGTCGCTGTCATCAAGGTCGGTGCGGCCACCGAGACCGAGCTCAAGGAGAAGAAGGCGCGCGTCGAAGACGCGCTGCACGCCACGCGTGCGGCCGTCGAAGAGGGCGTCGTGCCGGGCGGCGGCGTCGCCTTCCTGCGCGTACAGCACGTCCTCGACAACATGAAGGATGTCGAAGCCGACGAGAAGTTCGGTGTCGACATCGTGCGGCGTGCCATCGAGGAGCCCTGCCGTCAAATCGCGACGAACGCCGGGGCCGAGGGCACGGTGGTTTGCGAACGCGTCAAGGCCGAGAAGGGCAACTTCGGTTACGACGCGTCCGTGCAGGAGTACCGTGATCTCGTCGAGGCCGGCGTCATCGACCCGAAGAAGGTGACGCGCACGGCGCTGCAGAACGCAGCCAGCATCGCCGGGCTGTTGCTCACCACCGAGGCGATGGTGGCGGAGATCCCCGAGAGGAAGAAGCGCATGCCGGCGATGCCGGGTGGCGGCGGCGGCGGCATGGAAGACATGGACTTCTGAGTGCTCGTGCTGCGGCACCTGCACCGACGAAGCAAGACCCAACGGGGGCCGATACAACATCGGCCCCCGTTGCATTAGAATGCGCCCCGTGCACGCGGACCCAACCCAACGGATGATCGACGGGACGGCAAACGATCTGCCGGCCCCGCTCCCGAGTGTGACCGTCGTTGTTCTCAGCTGGAACGGGCGCGAGGACACATTGGCCTGCGTCGAGTCCGTCCTGGCGCTGGACTACCCGCGCTTCCGCACTCTGGTGGTGGACAACGCCTCGACGGATGGCACGGTCGACGCGCTGCGGCAACGCTTCGGCTCGCGCGTGGATGTACTTCGCAACGGCGCCAACCTTCTCTACGCCGGCGGCATGAACGTGGGGATCGAGCAGGCGCGCCGCACGGGTACCGACTACGTGCTCCTGCTCAACAACGACATCGTCCTGGATCCGGGGATGCTGCGCGCGCTCGTCGCGAGCGCTGCGCCTGACGAGCGCATCGCCGCCGCGGGGCCGAAGATCTATTACAGCGCTGAACCGCAGCGGCTTTGGTTCGCCGGCGGTGAGATGTCGCTCTGGCGTGGCTGGCCGCGTCACACCGGTCTGCGTGAGATGGATCGCGGCCAGCACGACCAGCCTCGCGATGTCGATTATCTGACCGGGTGTGCAGTTCTCGTTCGCGCCAAGAGCTTCGACGATGTCGGGTTGCTGGACGCAGGCTTCCGCATGTACGCCGAAGATGCAGATTGGTGCCTGCGCGCTCGCGCCAAGGGCTACCGCTTGCGTTATGCACCCGATGCGCGCATGTGGCACAAGGTCTCGGCCAGCGCCGGTGCCCGCTCGTGGTTCAAGATTCGGCGGCGATTTCGGAGTCAGATACGTCTGCTCGCGCGGCACGCGCGTTGGTATCACTGGCTGGTGATTCCGGCTGCGACCGTCATCGAGGGGCTGCGCATCACGTGGGGATTGTCCACTCGGCGGAGTTGATGAAGGGCTGTACGAGTGGAGCTGCATCTCGCGCAGAGGATGTGCAGCGACGGCGGGGAATCGATGCACCGAAAGTAAAACGGCTCCAGGTGAAACTCCCAGAGCCGAGGAAAACTCTGCACCCGACACCTTGTGAGGCAATGGTGTTGGTCTCGGGCGCGGATGCAAAATTTCCGACGCGCAGACTAGCACCTCTCCAGACACGGCGCCAGATGGCAAGCCGCAATGCGGTCACAAGGCTGGGATACTCGGGAGTGGCGCCGGTTCGTGTCGCGCCCGAAGCCAGATCTATTGCGTAATTTGCCCCAATTAATAGATCGTTGGCGGGTGTCGCTGTAGCACTTTGAGACGCCGTGAGGTGGTCGCTTACGTGGTGCCCAGTCGCTTACGCCGCGCCGATTCGCGTAGCGCTCACTTCGATTGGGACACGAGGGCGCGATGGATCTCGGCCACTGACGTGAAAATGAAATCAGGAGCAGGGTCTTGGCGGCGGAAGTGGGCTTCGTTGTGAACACCCGTCGTGACCGCGATCGTCACGAGCCCGGCACGTTTGCCGCCGAGGATGTCGGTCTCGTAGCGATCCCCGATCATGGCTGTGCGCGCCGCTTCGGTTCCGGCCAGCCGGAGCGCGGTTTCGAACATGGCGGCTTCGGGCTTGCCGAAGAGCTTGGGCCGGACGCCGGAGGCCGCTTCGACTGCGGCCAAGAGCGCCCCCGCCCCCGGCTCGAGCCCGCGCTCCGAGGGATACGAGAGGTCGCCGTTCGTGCCCAGGAAAGCGGCCCCGCGCCGCACTGCCAAGGTGGCGCGGGCCAGCTTTTCGTAGCTCACCTCGCGATCCAGCCCAACGACGACGTGGGTCGCATCCTCGTGAGAATCCGTGATCTCCAGCCCGGCGTCGGCGAGAGCTTCGCGCAAGCCCGTACCTCCGAGCATGAGGACACGCACGTTCGCAGAACGCGCCACGTAGGTCGCGGTGACGATCGCCGAGTTGAGGATGCGCTCGGGCGGCGTGACCACACCCATCCGGCGCAACTTGTCGGCGTACTGGCGCGGTGTCATCGACGAATTGTTGGTGAGAAAGACGTGCGGCAGCGCGCGCGCATCGAGAGTTGCCAAGAACTCTTGCATGCCCGCGATCGGAGCCTCACCGCGATAGAGCACTCCATCCATGTCGATGAGAAACCCGTGAAGATGGCCGAGGTCGTGCAGCATGCGAGCGAAGATAGCACGGACACCGCTCTGCAGCCGACCACGCGGCATACGGACTCTGAATGCATGCTGACGAGTTGCCGAACGCGGACCGCTCTGGTATACCCCATTCCGCGCTGCCGTCACGCTCGCATGAGGTTCGCATGTCGCTGCGTTTTCCCAATCTCGGTGCCTTCCTGACCTTCCTCGAGGAAAGGCGCCAGCTGGTGCGCATCCGCGAAGCGGTCGACCCGTATCTGGAGATCGCTGAGATCACCGATCGCACCACCAAGGGCGGCGGGCCGGCGCTGTTGTTCGAGAACGTGCGCGGCTCGAGCATCCCTGTCGCGATCAATGTCTACGGCACGCAGCAACGCATGGCCTGGGCCCTCGGGGCCGAGCACATCGACGAGGTCGTCCACCGCCTCGAGAATCTCATCAAGCTGGCGCCGCCGCGCTCTTTCCAGGACAAGTTGCGCATGCTGCCGCGCTTGAAGGAAATCGCCGACTTCATGCCGCGCGCGGTGAAGAAAGCTCCGTGTCAGGAGACGGTGCTCGAACCGACATCGCTCGGGCATCTGCCGATCCTCACCTGCTGGCCGCAGGATGGCGGCCCCTTCATCACGCTCGGTGCCGTGATCACACGCCATCCCGAAAGCGGTGTGCGCAATGTCGGGATCTATCGCATGCAGAAGTTCGATGACGTGACCACGGGAATGCATTGGCAGATCCACAAGGTCGGCGCGCAGCACTACCGTGTGGCGCGCGAGCGCAACGAGATCATGCACGTGGCCGTCGCCATCGGCGGACCCCCCGTGCTGCCGTACGCGGCGACGGCGCCGTTGCCGGAAGACCTGGACGAGATCGCCTTTGCCGGTGTCATCCAAGGGCAAGGGATCGACATGGTGCCCTGTCGGACCGTGGACCTCGAGGTTCCCGCCGAGGCGGAGATCGTTCTCGAGGGCACGGTGAGCCCCGGTGACGAGCAGGCCGAAGGACCCTTCGGCGATCACACCGGTTACTACACGCCGCTCACGGATTTCCCCGTGTTTCGGCTCACCGCGGTCACGCAGCGCAAGTCGCCGATCTACCAGACGACCATCGTGGGTCGGCCGCCACAAGAGGATGCCTGGCTCGGCTGGGCGACGGAACGACTCTTCATGCCAGCCATTCGCATGGCGCTGCCCGAGGTGGTGGACATGAAGTTGCCGGTCGAGGCGTGCTTCCACAACCTCGCCATCGTCTCGATCAAGAAGCGCTTCCCCGGTCACGCTGCCAAGGTCATGCACGCGCTCTGGGGCCTGGGGCAGATGTCGTTCTGCAAGTGCATCATCGTCGTCGACCACGACGTGAACGTGCAGGACCTGGGCGAGGTCGTGTGGCGCGTCTCCAACAACATCGACGCCCGGCGCGACATCGTGTTCACCGATGGACCAGTGGATCAACTGGATCACGCCGCATCGCGGCCCCTCGTGGGCTCCAAGATGGGGATCGACGCGACGGCGAAGTGGCGCGAGGAGGGCTACGCGCGCGACTGGCCGCCGGTAATCGAGATGACGCCCGAGGTCAAGCTGCGCGTGGATGCGATGTGGGCGCGGCTCGGGATTCCAGGGGGGCGGACATGAACGGCAGGGCGGGCGGGGATCGTGGGCGAGTCGCGGTGATGGGGAGCGCAGACGTTGCATCCGCGCAGATCCCAGCCTCAGCTCGCGGCGCGGATGGCGCTCGCGGCGCGAATGGCGCGCCGTCGGCGCAGGTCCGTTCGATGTTCGCGCGCATCGCGCCGACGTATGACTTGCTCAATCATCTGCTGTCCATGGGACGCGACCGGGCATGGCGGCGTCTCGTGGCCGCCAATCTGGGGCCGAGTCCACAGCGCGTGCTCGATCTCTGCGCCGGGACAGGTGATCTCGCGCTCGAGATCGTGCGCCGTGCGCCGCAGGCGGCGGTCGTGTCGGGAGACTTCTGCTTTGAAATGCTCGCGCGCGGCCGGGACAAGGGCCTGCACCTGCGCACGCGACCTGCGGTCTGCGATGCGCTGCGATTGCCCTTCGCTGCGGGGACTTTCGACGCCGTGAGCGTCGCTTTCGGTGTGCGCAATTTCGAATCGGTCGAATCGGGCCTGGCCGAAATCCAGCGTGTCATGCGCCCCGGCGCCACGCTCGCCGTTCTCGAGTTCTTCCGGCGCGAGTCCCCGTGGCGCGATCTACCGTTCACATTCTATTTTCGCCAAGTGCTGCCGCGCGTCGGCCGCATCGTGTCGCGCGACCGCGAGGCGTACAGCTACTTGCCGCGCTCGGTCGGGCGCTTCGTCACGCGGGTCGAGTTCGAGAACTTGTTGCAGCATGCCGGGTTCGACGACATTCGCCGGCGTGAGCTCGACGCCGGCATCGCCACGCTCTACCTTGCGCGCAGATGCCGCGACGGGGCGCATCTCGCCTCAGGAGGTACCCGATGAAGCGCTCCACCCGCGTGCTTCTCGCCATGGGCTGCGTCCTCGCCTTCGCCTGCGAAGAGGGGCCCGTCTCGCCGCGCCAAGGCACGATTACAGTCGCCGTCTACGATGGCGGCGACCCAGGCTCTCCTGTCCCGGACGTGGACATCGTCATCACGCCGGTCGATCTGCACCGCACGACCGGCGACAACGGCCTGGCTACGTTCCACGTCGACCCCGGCGGCTACTACGTCGATGCCGGGGTCTGTTGCAACGGCGGCGGCACGATCGACTACCACGTCCCGGTGACGGTCAAGGCGGGAGAGACCTCCGAGGTGCCGTTGGACGCCTGCCTCTCCTGCTTCTTCGACCTCCCACAGTAAGCCGGCCGACTTGCGGAGCGGGCTGGACTCGCGCATCATTCGGGTTCATCCGCAACGGAAGGAGTCATCATGGCCGTCCAACCCGTTCCCGATGGATACCACACCATCACGCCGTGCTTGGTCGCCGTGGGCGCGGCGAAATTGATCGACTTCATCACGCAGGCCTTCGGAGCCGAGCAGCTGGACCGCATGGACGGGCCCGATGGCACGGTCATGCATGCCGAGCTGCGCATTGGAAACTCGATGCTCATGATCGGTGAATCACAGGGTGAGTGGAAGCCGACTCCGTCGTTGCTTCACCTGTACGTGAAGGACGTCGACGCCACGTACACGCGGGCGGTGCGCGCTGGCGCCACCTCGGTGCAACCAGTTGCCGACCAGTTCTACGGCGACCGCAAGGGCACAGTCAGAGATTCCTGGGGCAACCTCTGGTCGATCGGGACCCACATCGAGGACGTCGCGCCCGACGAGATGCGGCGACGGGGCGAAGCAGCGATGAAGAAAAAATGAGGGCGTGACCGCGCCTTCCCATGACTTCCGACCGACCGCGCACGCCCGGCTGTGCACATGACCGGGGGCCGGATGCAGTAAGATCGGCGCGACCGGAGCGAGCCGGTGCGCTCGAGCGCACCGGCAGTAGGTTGGAGATGAAACGATGAGCGACGCGAATCTGCGCCTGGTCGTCGGTGTGTCCGGCGCGAGCGGCGCCATCTACGCCGAACGCCTGCTGCTGGGACTGGCGCGCACGCCGCACCACGTCGACGTGGTGGGCTCGAAGATCGGCGCTGCGATTTTCCGCCAGGAAACAGGTCACAGCTTGGAGCGCGTGGTGGAAAGGCTCGCGAACGCCGGGGCCAGCTTGCGGCTTTGGGATCGCGACGACATGTACGCGCCGTTCTCGAGCGGCTCGCAGGTGTACGACGCGATGGCCGTCGTGCCGTGCAGCGTTGGTTTGCTCGGGCGCGTCGCCTCCGGAGTCTCGACGGACCTACTGTCGCGCGCGGCGGACGTGTTCTTGAAGGAGAATCGTCGGCTGGTGCTGGTCGTGCGCGAGACGCCGCTGTCGGAGATCCACTTGCAGAACATGCTGACTTTGCGCCGCGCGGGCGCGACGATCCTGCCCGCCTCGCCGGGTTTCTACACCCGTCCGAAGGATTTCGACGAGCTCGCGGACAGCCTGGTGCAACGCATCGTCGATCATATGGCGGTCGACGTGCGCGTGCACCGGCGTTGGCGCGAGGACGTGTCCGAACGCCAGCCCACGGGGTCGCCACGCGCGCTGGAACGGGACCGCGAAGCATCTCGCCGCGAGCCGTGATGCGACGGATCAAAGATCTCCTCGATACCATCAAGTTCGAGCACACGGTGTTCGCGCTGCCCTTTGCCATGCTGTCGCTGCTGCTCGCCGCCGACGGATTCCCCAGCCTGCACGACTTCGCCTGGGTGTTGGTGGCGATGGTGGGCGCACGCAGTAGCGCCATGATGATGAACCGTATCGCCGACCGGCACATCGATGCGGAGAACCCGCGCACGGCCACGCGCCAGCTGCCGACAGCGCGCGTCGGTCTCGGCTCCGCCTGGGCGTTCACCATCGGAGCGTCGATCGCATTTCTCGTCGCTGCGTGGAAACTCGATCCGCTGGCACTGCGTCTCGCGCCCGTTGCGCTCGCGCTCGTGTGGGCCTACTCGTGGACGAAGCGCTTCACTTGGGTTTCGCACTTGTGGCTCGGGCTCGGACTCGCGCTCGCGCCGCTCGGGGCGTGGATCGCCGTTCGCGGTCGTCTGGACGGTTTGCCGCTTCTGCTCGGTGCCGGCGTTCTCTTGTGGGTGGCCGGTTTCGATACGATCTACGCTTGCCAGGACGTGGACTTCGACCGCCGGCGCGGGTTGCGTTCGTTACCAGCACGCTTCGGTCTCGGCACCGCGCTGCGTCTGGCGCAAGTCTTCCATGTCGGCATGCTGGCCGTGTTCGCGGCGATCGGGTTGCTCTACGATTTCGGCTGGCTCTATGCCGCAGGACTCGTGCTCGTCGCCGCGCTCGTCGTGGCGCAGCATGCGATCGTGGCGGGCGACGTCCGTCACGGTGACTTGCGTCACATCGATGTTGCTTTTTTCAATGTGAACAGTATCGTGGGCGTGCTTCTCATGGCGTTCGCCCTGGCCGATCGTTTTCTCCTGGGCTGAAAGCGAAGTGGGGCGCACACGGCGGCCACCTCGCGGCGATGAATCGCGAAGATGCGCTGGGCGGCCTGGAGTTTGCAGTCTCGCGGCTGGAACCGGTCTGGCCGATCGGGGACGACGGGAAAGTCGGGAGAGGTCCCTGGCTTGGTTGGGAGGAGATGCGATGACGGAGGTGCGGATCGGTGCGGTGTCCTACCTGAACGCGCGTCCCCTCGTCCACGGGCTGCAGTCGAACGCGGAGTACAGCCTCTGTTTCGACACGCCCGGCGTCCTGAGCGAGAAGCTGCGTCTGGGCGAGATCGACGTCGGCCTCATCCCCATCGTCGAGTTCCTGCGCGGAGTCGGCGAGTCGATCCTGCCCGGAATCTGCATCGCATCCAACGGACCCGTGCATACGGTCAAGCTCTACAGCAAGGTGACGCCGGAGAAGCTCGGGCGCGTGGCTGTGGACAGTGGTTCTCGCACCTCCGTGGCGCTGTTACGCATCCTGTTGGCCGAGCGCTATGGCGTGACGCCGGACTTCCATACGTTCCGCCCCGATCTGCGTGAAATGTTGCGCACCCACGATGCGGCATTGCTCATCGGCGATGCTGCCTTCGCCGGTGCTGACGTCTTGCAGACCTGGGACCTCGGTGCCGGCTGGCAAGAGCTCACGAGTCTGCCGTTCGTGTACGCCGTCTGGACGTTGCGTCCGGGCTTGGATGTCACGCGCATCTCGAGCTGGCTCACTTCCGCGATGCAGAGCGGCGTCCGGCACGTGGACACGATCGCGCGCGACGCCGCGCAGAGCATGGGTCGAGACGAAACCATGCTGCGGCACTACCTGGGCACCTCGCTGCACTACACGCTCGGCGAACGCGAGATCCACGGGATCGAGGCGTTTCAGCGCCTGTGCCTGCGCTACAACATGGTGTCCAGTGCGCGCAAACTGGTCCTGGCCGGACCGGTCCCTGCCGCCACCACCGCCGCGCCTGTCGGCCACGACAAATAGCGCGATTCTCCTCGTTCGATCACGACGGACCTTGACGGCTCGAGGTCTGCGACGCTGCCTGGCATGCCGGCGTTCGACGTCGTGGTTCGGGCCGGTGCCATGGCCCACGCAACCTGCTATCCTCGCCGCGTCCGCTCGGGAGGAAAAAACATGACCTACGTGATCTGCGGCGCCACTGGGAACATCGGTGGGGTGGCGGCCCGCGAGCTGCTCGCTTTGGGCAAGTCGGTCCGCGTGATCGGCCGCGACGCGACGCGTCTTGCGGCAATCAAAGGCGCCGACCCCGCGCCGGGTTCGTTGGACGATCGTGCATTCCTAGCGCGCGCGTTCGCGGGCGCCACCGCGGTGTTCGCGCTGATTCCGCCGAGCTACGGGGAAGCCGACTTCCGCTCCTATCAGAATCGCATCGGCGAGGCGCTCGTGCACGGGATCACCAGCGCTGGAGTGAGCCATGTGGTGAACCTGAGCAGCGTGGGCGCGCAGCACGCGCGCGGCTGCGGGCCCGTGAACGGCTTGCACGACCAAGAGCAGCGCTTGAACGCGCTCGCAGGCGTGCACGTGCTCCATCTGCGCCCGACGTTCTTCATGGAGAACCACCTGGGGAGCATCGGCGCGATCAAGGGAATGGGTGCACTGCCCGGCGGCCTGAAGCCGGACTTGGCCACGCCGCAGATCGCGACGCGTGATGTCGCTGCGGTGGTCACGCGCCGTCTCGCGGCGCTCGACTGGAGCGGCAAGAGCGTGTTGGAATTGCTCGGGCCGCGCGATATCACGATGTCTGATGTCGCGCGCATCCTGGGCGGCTCCATCGGTCGCGACGATCTGCGCTATGTGCAGGTCGGGGACGACGACGTGCGCCAGGCGTTCGTCGGCATGGGCATCTCGGCCGATTTGGCGAACTTGTACGTAGAGATGTTGCGTGGCATCAACGAGGACCACATGGTGCCGACGCAGTCACGCGACGCCCGCACGACGACGCCGACGACGCTCGAGGTCTTCGCACGCGAGGTTTTTGCGCCCGTTTTCAGTGCTGGTTGAGGATCGAAGCGTTGCGGGCGAGCACGCCGCTCGCTCGGCGTCGTCCGCCTCGCACGGTGCATCAGACACCGGCGCTATCCGTACTTGCGAACTGATCGCCAACGACGTCGTGCTGATGGGCGAGGATCTTGCGGCTCACGAGCCACAGGATCACGAGCCCCACCACGTGCACGTTGACGAGCAGCGACTGCGGCCCTGCGCGAAATCCTTGCCACAGAATCGGGAAGTGCGCCGAGGACAAGAAGAAACCGGCGCAGGCCCATAGCCCGGTGCGCACCGCCCAAGGGGCGCCGCGCTCGGCCGCGCTCACGATGGCGATCATCGCACAAGGCCAGACGAAGAGCATGGCTGCGAACGTGTGCACCCAAGTAATTTTCATCACCAGGAGCAGCGCGAGCGTCACGGTGCCGTATTCGACGGCGAGGAGCGCACGACGGCGCGGTTGGAGCAGGGTTCGCAAGGTCAGCGTCACGATCGCGAGCCCGCCCAAGAAGGAGAGCGTTTGTTTCAACCACGGCAAGTGCGCGAAGGCGCGCACCTCGTCGTTGGTCACCAAGAGCCGGGCCAGGACGGCATCGAGGCTCTGATTCATCGGTCGCGGAAACTCGCGCCCGAGTGCAGGGAGCAATGCATCCCGGACGTAAGTCGGAGCGATGTCCCAACCCCAGTAGGCGAGCGCCGCCCCCAAGCTGACGGCGAGAAGAAAGGACGCGAAAATCGCGGCGCGCCACGAGCCCCGCCACGCGGCGTAGGGAATCGCCACGATCGGTGTGAGCTTGACCGAGGTCGCGAGCGCCAAGGCCGCGCCCGATACCCACTGGCGCTGCACCGTGAGACCCCAGGCGATGGCGGCAGAGGCGAGGAACAGCAAGCACCCCACCGACCCCGCACGAATGTCGTTGTGCACACTGGTCGAATTGAGCGCCACCGGCACGAAGGCCGTGAACACGAGCCACGCCAACCAAGGATTCGCGATCCCGAGCTGCCGTGACTGCGCCCGCAGCAGCGCCGCCGTGATCGCGAGAGCCGCAAGCAGTGCGACCGTCGCAATGACCATCCAGACCTGGCGGGCTTGTGGATAGGAGAGCTGCGCGAGCGGCACCATCGCGAGCGCGAACGGCGGCGGATACAGGAACGGGTACTGCGCGAATCCGAAGCCGAGATCGCGGCCACGGCGCGCGAGCGCCGCTTCGTCGTAGGGAGACAGACCTTCGCGGGCTTGCTCCCCGGCGAGATAGTACGTGGCGAGATCGGTGCTGGCCGGCATGCGCACGATTTGGTAACCGATGGTGGCCACGAGGAACTCGATCACCGCGAGTCCGATGATGGCGATGCACAGCACACGGAGAGCCCTCAAGTGCGCGCTCCCGGTTGGACCGCAGCCGGTGTGGCATCCACCAGTTGGTCGATGACGCGAATCTCGGCCGCGACGCGATCCTCCCAGCTCATGAAATGACGCGCGGCGAACGCGCGTGCGCGTGCCCCGAGCGCTTGGCGCAGAGGAATGTCATCGGCCAAGCGTGCGATCGCGCGCGCCAAGCCAAGGGCATCGTCCTCGCGCACGAGCAGCCCTGTTTGCAGGTCCTGCACCACATCGGACGTGCCTCCGACATCGAGTGCGATGACCGGTGTTCCCACTACCATCGCTTCGCATGTGGGGATGGACATGTTGGTGAGCGTCGATGTGGTGACCAATGCATCGGCCGCGGCGAGCAGGTGCGGAACCTGCGCATGCTGGACGCTGCCAAGGAAGCGGTGGGTGATGCGAGCCTTGCGGCAGCGGCGGGCGAGCGCGCCGTGCAACGGGCCATCCCCCGCGATCCAGAGCACGAGCGGCGTTCGTGCCTGATTTCCTGCCAGGGCCACGGCGTCGATGATCCGGTCGATGCGCTTGGATTCGACCAATCGCGCCAGGGCGAGCAGGACGCACACCGAGGAGTCCGCTCCCAGTTCCTGCCGCACGCGCGCGCGGTCCAGATTGAGATCCGCCCACTCCTTGTTCACACCGTTCGGAAGCCAGGTCACCCGCTCCGGCGCGACACCCCAGCGCGCTGCGACCCGATCGCCGCGCGTGCCGTCGTTCAGGATCAAGAAGTGTGAGAGCGGTTGCCTGAACGCGAGCACCCCCTCCAAATTGTGGTAGAGGTAGCGTGGCAGCGACCACTCGAGCCGCATGGCGTGCATGACGCCGAAGAGCTTGAGCAGTGAAGGCGCGCCCACGGCCGCGCCAGCACGGGCCGCGGGGCGCGCGCCGTAGTGCGAGAATCCCACCACCAAGCGTGGGCGAATCCGCCGCGCCAGGCGAGTCGCGGCGGCTCCCGCCACTTGCCAGAACGCGGGCAGGAGCCAGACTCGACGCACGGGCGCAGGCAACCATGCGGGAGCATCCAGAACATTGGGGAATGTATGGATCGAGATTCCCGACCCAGACGGCATGAGACTCGCTGCACGCGGGACCAGCATGTGGACGGTGTATCCGTGCGCGACGAGGCCGGACAGCATGTGTGTCTCGTCGGAGACACCGGCTCCGGGTGCCAGAGACCACAGACTGGACCACGGACTCACCACGAGGATGGGGCCACGCACGAACGCTGTGCCTCCGCCCGAGTTCGAACGCGGAACGGGGAGTCCCCGATGTGCGCCCGCATCGCCGGTTTTCCCGTGCACTCGCGGCGTTGCACCGCACGAGAGGCACTGACTATACTCGCTGGTCCGGCTGGTTTCGACCCGGCAATTTCTCGCGGATGCGTCCCGCAGTCGAGGCCTGGAAAGGAACGCCCGCCTATGCTGTTGCCGCGCCGGGTCGTCACGCTCGTCGCCATCCTTTGCGCCTCTGGACTCCTGGATCCAGTTGCACAGAACGGCGCCTCGGCCCAATCCTCCAGCTCTCGTCTCGATCCCAACACGGCACGCGCGATGGTGGATTCGCTCCTGCACCAGGTGGGCGCGCTCCGTGGCCTCGAACCGCTGCGCCCGGTGCAGACCGTCGTCGCCGATCGCGCGCGTATCCGTGCCCGCCTCGAAGAGATCATGCACGAGGAAGAGGTGCGCATCCGCGCTCGCGGGGACGAGCGCCTGCTGCGCTACTTGGGGCTATTGCCCCCCGATGCGGATCTGCTGCAGATCACCAAGGATCTGCTCGAAGAACAACTCGCAGGGATGTACGACATCGACGAACGGCAGCTGTACTTGGCCGATTGGATTCCAACCGAGCTGCAATCCGCGGTCGTGACGCACGAGATCGCGCACGCCCTGCAGGACCAGCATTTCAGCCTGCGCGTGCGCAAGAAGCTGGGATTCGACACCCCGGACGCCGAGGCTGCCTGGCAGGCGTTGATCGAAGGCGATGCCACCGCCGTCATGCTCGAATCCAGCCTGCGGCCCCTCGGGCAGTCCTTCGCCGCCTTGGCCGACAGCGCAGGCATGGAGCCATGGAGCGACATGCTGGACAAGATCGGTTCGGCGGGGGGGAACATGAGTGCGGGCAAGCTGCTCGAAGCACCGCGCGTGGTGCGCGAGGCCCTGATGTTTCCCTACGAGCGTGGGCTGGCTTTCGTCGGGGCCGTGTATGCCGCCGGCGGCTGGAAGCGAGTCGACGAGGCCTACGTGCATCCGCCAGCATCCACCGAGCAGATCATGCATCCATCACGCTTCCTGACGACGCTCGACGCGCCGATTCGCGTCGAGTTGCCGGACGTGCGAGGATTGCTCGGCAACGACTACTCGCCGGCTGTGAAGACGACGTTGGGCGAAATCGACCTTCGCATGTACTTGGGTGAGTACGTGGACACGGAGATCGCCGACATCGCCAGCGAAGGCTGGGGCGGTGCGAGTGCCGTCCTCTACAGCGGGGCGAAGGGCAGCCCGGAGGTCCTGGTTCTCTTCACGACGTGGGATTCCGAGGACGATGCCACCGAGTTCTTCGGCGCCATCCTCGGTCTCATGGAGCGCCGCTATCCAAAGCAGACCGGTGTCGCGTCGATGAGCGCCGAGAATCTCGTGGCGTGGAATGTCGACGAGGAAGCGCGGTGGCAGAACGTCGTGAGCCAGAACGGGCGCGATGTCTTTTGCATCGAACACGTCCCGGCGGCGAGCGCCCTCCGCGTCGTGCAGAAGGTGCAGCAGCAGGTGCGGTTGCACGATCCGACTCCGGACGTGCGCACCGAGCGCCGCGAGCATTTGCCGTGGAACATCGTCCTCGTGGAGTCCACCCCCGCGGACAGCTATGCGCCCTTGCAAGTGCAGCTGCCGCCCGGCTGGACCCAGGAGGCGGACACGACGCGTTCGGATCTCCTGATGTTGGCGCGGCGTGCAGACGCGCGTCTCGAGGTGGGCGTCGACCGCGCCGCGACAGACCGGCTGGGTGCCGGTGGCTATGCGCATGTCCTCGCCGAACGCATCCAGAAGCGTGGCAACAACGTCTACGTGCAAACCGACGTCGTCTATCCACGCCCCGATACGGTGCCGCTCTACCAACTGATCTTCGCCCAAACGGAAGGCGAGCGCCAAGTGGTCTACTACATCGGGGTCGTCGAGCTCACCCCAGGCTTCGGCTACATCCAGCTCACCGAGCCCCAGGAAGGCGAGACACCGGCGATCGACAAGGACTTCTACAGCATCTTGGACACGCTGCGCGTCGCGGGAGCCGCTGGGGCCCCGGACCACAGCCACTGAACCTGGACGCTGGGGAGGGGTGGGGAACATGGTGCGCAAGAAGATCCTGATCGTCGACGACGAGTCCGACATCGTCGAGTTCGTCGAATACAACTTGCGGCGCGAGCAGTACGATACCCGATCGGCGAGCGATGGAACTGCGGCGCTGCGCCGTGCACGCGAGGAACTGCCGGACCTCATCCTCCTCGATCTCATGCTGCCGGGCGTTCACGGCCTGGAAGTGTGCAAGCAGCTCAAGTCGTGGCGGGAGACCGCACACATCCCCATCGTCATGCTGACGGCGAAGGGGGAAGAGTCCGACATCGTCACCGGGCTCGAGCTGGGGGCGGACGACTACATCCCCAAGCCGTTCAGCATGCGACTGTTGCTGGCGCGGATCCGGTCGGTGTTGCGCCGCACCTCGCGCGCCGGGGTCGCCGAGCCTTCCATGACCCGCATCCATGGCATCGTCATCGACGACGAGCGCCACGAGGTGCAGCTCGAGGGCGCTTTGGTGCAGCTCACGCTCACCGAGTACAAACTCCTGCGCTTCCTAGCGCGCAATCCCGGTCGCGTGTTCACGCGCACGCAGATCCTCGACAACATCCAGGACGAGCAAGTGCTGGTGGTGGATCGGGCCATCGATGTCCATGTCGCGGCGCTGCGGCGCAAGCTGGGCGATGCCGGTGCGTTCATCGAGACCATCCGCGGCGTCGGCTATCGCTTCAAGAGCTGAGCGTTCCTCGCAACGGCAGTAGACCGGGGAGCTGCGTACGATGTGGCGTCGACGATTGTTCTGGAAACGGACGCTCGCATACAGCGCCGTCATCGTCGTCTGCATGGCCGGTGTCGGCGGCTACCTGGTGTATTCGCAAAAAGAAGTCGTGCGCACGCAGCTCGTGCAGCAGCTGGAGCGCGTGGCGCAACTGGTGGATTCCGATTGTGGCGCACTCCTCGACAGCGAGCAGGCGAGCGCGGCCGAAGCGCGCATTCAATACCTGAAGGAGCGCATCGGCGCGCGCATCACGCTCATTCATCCGGATGGCCGCGTGCTGGCCGACAGCGATGAAAGCGCCGCGCGCATGGAGAACCACCGCTTTCGCATCGAGGTCGCCGAGGCGCTCGCGGGGCGGACGGGGTCGGATCTGCGCATCAGCGCCACGGTGGGGCGGCGATTCCTCTACGTCGGCATCCCATCGCAGGCGCGCCCCGGCTGGGTGGTGCGCGTGGCTCTCCCGTACGACCAGTTCATGCGCAACGTCCGTGCCGAGGCCAACGTGTTGATCGTCGGCACCGTGGTCACTGCCGTGCTGGCCATTCTGCTCACCGCCCTGCTCACGCAGCGGATCACACGCCCGCTGCAGGCCATGCAGGAGAATCTCAAGCGTCTCGAGCGCGGCGAGTTCGGCGTCCGGCTCGATCCGGGAAACGACGATGAGATCGGCCAGCTGGCGCGCAGCTTGAATCGGGCGCAGGAGCAACTCGAGCTCACCATCCGCAGCCTGACCAGCCAGCGCAACGAGCGCGACGTCGTGCTCGCGAGCATGACCGAAGGGCTCCTGGCCGTGGACGCGGAAGAGCACGTGCTGGTGATCAATGCCTCGGCGCGCGCACTCTTGGGTCTCGACTTTCAACTGGTCGAGAACCGGCCCTTGCTCGAGGTCGTGCGCAGCCCCAGCTTCGAGCGCTTCGTGCGCGAAGTGCGTCTGGGCGCCGGCCCGATGAACACGCAGATCGTCCTGCATGGCGAGCGCACGCGCTGGTTGGATTTGCATGGGGCACCGCTGCATCTGCCGGCGGACGAGGGCACGGGTGCCGTCGTCGTCTTCGGCGACGTCACACGGCTGCACAAGCTGGAACAAGCGCGGAAGGATTTCGTCGCCAACGTTTCACACGAGCTCAAGACCCCTGTCACTTCGATCAAGGGGTTTCTGGAGACGCTCGTCGATGGTGGCGCGCTCGACCAGCCTGAGGACGCGCGGCGGTTCCTCGGCAAGATCTCCAAGCACACCGACCGGCTGACGGCGATCATTGACGATCTGTTGTATCTGTCCCGGCTCGAGCACGAGGGCGAGGAGATTCCTCGCCGGCAAGTGAACCTGGCTGGAGTCGTCGAAGCGAGTCTGGCGGACTTCGAGCACGTGGCGCGCGCCAAGGGCGTGGCGCTCGTGGCGCAAGTGGCCGCCCCGTGCAAGGTCGCAGGCGACGACAGCCTGCTACGCCGCGCCCTCGACAACCTGGTCGACAACGCCATCAAGTACAGCCATGCGGGTGGCAAGGTCGAGGTGCACCTGCGCCGCCAGGACGACAACGTCCTCCTCGAGGTGACGGACGAAGGCATCGGGATTCCAGAGCAACATCTGACCCGCATCACCGAACGTTTCTACCGCGTCGATCCCGCCCGCTCCCGCGACATGGGGGGAACCGGCCTCGGTCTCGCCATCGTCAAGCACGTCGCCCTGGTGCACCGGGGCGTGCTGCACGTCACTTCCGCCGAAGGCAAAGGCAGTCGTTTCACCCTGCGCTTCCCCGTCGACACCAATCCGAACGCAGTGCCTGGCTTCCAGCCGGCGTCCTGACCATGGCCCCAATGGGTCCGGGGTCCCGCGCCCCGCGCGGACGGGAGGGTCGCCGCCACCCGGACCGTGAATCACGAGGAATTAGGGCCGCCTTTGCAGAATCTTAACGTTCGGGCGGGATCATTAGATGGCGAAGAAGAAAAAGCACGCGAAGCGTGACGGCGGACCGTCGGCGCCGCGAGCGAACCACAATCGGGAGGAATCAAGTGAAGCGATTGGTGCGTGGGATGCTGTCGCTCGCCGTGCTGGTGTGTGTCGCCGGCACGGCTCGAGCCCAGGTCATCGCGGTGGATGCAAAGCTGCCCGCCTACGACAAGGTGGACGGTGTCAAAGGGAACCTGTCGAGCATCGGTTCCGACACCATGAACAATCTCATGACTTTGTGGGCCGAGGGCTTCCAAAAGCACTATCCGGCCGTGCAGATCCAGGTCGAAGGCAAGGGCTCGAGCACCGCGCCCCCAGCCTTGATCGAGGGCACGGCTCAGCTCGGACCCATGTCGCGCAACATGAAAGCCGACGAATCGGACGCGTTCGAGAAGAAGCATGGCTTCAAGCCGACGGGGCTGCGCACGTCGATGGATGCGCTCGCCGTCTTCGTGCACAAGGACAATCCGCTCGAGTCGATCAGCCTCGACCAGGTCGACGCGGTGTTTTCCAAGACACGCAAACGCGGCTACTCCAGCGACGTCGTCACCTGGGGCCAGCTCGGTCTGACCGGCGAATGGGAACGCAAGCCGCTCAGCATCTACGGCCGCAACTCGGCGTCGGGGACCTATGGCTTCTTCAAGGAAGAAGCGCTCAAGAAGGGTGACTACAAGGACACCGTGAAGGAACAACCGGGCTCGGCTTCGGTCGTGCAAGGCATCACCGAAGACCGCTTCGGCATCGGTTACAGTGGCATCGGCTACCGCACCTCCGGCGTGAAGAGCCTGGCCCTCGCACCCAAGGCCGGCGCGGCTCCCGTCGTGGGCAACTACGAGAACTGCCTCGCGGGCACTTACCCGCTCGGCCGGTATCTCAACCTGTATGTCGCCAAGGATCCCAGCAAACCTCTCGATCCCGTGGTGCGCGAGTTCGTGCGCTTCATCTTCAGCAAAGAAGGCCAGGAGATCGTGGTCAAGGATGGTTACTTCCCGCTCACGGCAGCCGTGTGTGCGGAGGAGCTGCAGAAGCTGGGTCTGGAACTCAAGGTTTCGACCCGGTAATCCCGCGACGGGCATGGTGGCGGAGTCCTCCGCCACCATGCACCCTCCAAGCTGCCGCGAACGAAACGCACCCGTGCCGCCGTTCGCCCGCATTCGTTCACGAGGCGATCGGTTGGAGAGCGCATGAGCCAAGGATGGCGACCCAATCCCCGCTTCTGGGATCGTGTCGCGCGTGTCGTGATCACGACCGGTGGGATCACGCTCGTCGCCGCCGTGCTGGCCATTCTCATCTTCATCGTGCGTGAAGCCGCGCCTCTCGCCGGTCGAGCCAAGGTCGTGGCCGAACGATCGCTGCCAACGTCCGATCGGGCAATCTTGGCCGGAACCGACAACTATCGCGAAATTGGTTTCCGCGTGCTCGCGACCGAGACGCAATTCTTCCGCCTCCAAGATGGCGCGACGCTCCGGCAGGTACCGGCACCATTCGACTCCACCGCCCAGATCCAGAGTGCTGCTCATTCCCCCGTCTCCGGTCTCTTGGTGTTGGGGTCGACCGATGGTCGTGTGGCGGTGGCCAAGGTCGAGGACGAAGCCACATGGGAACAGGCTGGGCGGAGGGTGGATGTCGATCTGCGCCTGGCGGGAATCGTGGCGCTCGACAGCGAGAAGCGTCCGGTGATGCACGTGGTGGGCGATCGCGACGAGGACGGCGCCATGGCCGTGGCCGGCATCTTGGCGCCCGCGAGCGCACCCGATGCCGTGGCGGTGCTCTACGCATTCGCCGGTGCGGAGGGCGAGCACGCGACGACCGTGCAACTCGCCGACGGACTCGAGGGCAAGCAACCGACGGCGTTGATGCTGTCGTTCGCTGCGGGTCTCCTTGCCGTCGGCACCAGCGACGGCACGCTCTACTTCTGGAGCCTCGAGGATCCCGAGAATCCGGTGCTCGAGGATCACGTGAACGCCGACAGCGCCGCTATCACTGCCTTGCAGATGCTGGTGGCGGATCAATCGCTCCTGGTCGGGGGCGCGCGCGGCGAGGTCTCGGTCTGGTTTCGCGTGCGCTATGCGCGCGTGACCAACTCTGGCACGCGGGCCTGGGCAGTCGACGGCGTCGAGATCGGTCCCAAAGCGTCGCATGTCTTTCTCGATCAGAACCTCGGGCAGCGTCTGGCCCATCTCCCGGATCTGCGTGTCGAGACCGAGGGCCATCCCTGGACGCGCATTCGCTCGTTCCATGCACACGACGCGGCCGTCATCAGCATCGCGCCGTCACCGCGCGTCAAAGGGTTTGCCAGCCTGGATGCGACCGGACGGCTGGTGTTGCAGCAATCGACCTCGGACCGCACGCTCGTGGTGCTCGAGACCGGGCTCGAAAACGTCACGAACCTCGCATTTGCGCCGCGCGGGGACGGTCTGGTGGCGCTGGACGCGAGCAATCGTTTGCACGCGTGGCGTGTCGACAACCCGCATCCCGAGGTTGGACTGCAGGCGTTGCTCGGCAAGGTGTGGTACGAGGGCTATGCTGCCCCGGAATTCGTCTGGCAGTCGACCGGTGGATCGGAAGATTTCGAGCCGAAGCTGAGCCTGGTGCCCTTGTTCGCCGGCACACTGAAGGGCACGCTGTACGCGATGCTGTTCTCGGTGCCGCTCGCGATCCTGGGAGCGCTGTATCTGTCGCAGCTCGCGTCACCGGCGTTGCGCAATCTCGTCAAACCCGCGGTTGAAATGATGTCGGCCGTGCCGAGCGTCGTCGTCGGGTTCCTGGCGGCGTTGTGGCTCGCGCCACTTCTCGAAGCCAATCTGACCGCGTGGGGCACCGTGGCGCTGCTCCTGCCGGTTGGGCTCGCCGCGGCGCTCGGTGCGTGGTTGCTGCTGCCGCGGACATGGCGCATGGCGGCGCCGGTGGGCACGGAGCTCCTGTTCATGTTGCCGTTTCTCGTGGGCGCGGCGTGGCTCGGCAGCGCATTGGGACCCTTCGTGGAGCGAGTTCTCTTCGCCGGCGATCTCCGGCAATGGTTGTACGGCACGCAGGGCATCCACTACGACCAACGCAATTGTGTCGTCGTCGGCATGGCGCTCGGCGTGGCCGTGATCCCGATCGTGTTCTCCATCTGTGAAGATGCCATGTCCAGCGTGCCACGCTCGCTCACCAGCGCCGCGCTCGCGCTCGGCGCCAGTCGCTGGCAGACGGCGCTGCACGTCATCCTGCCGGCGGCCAGCCCGGGAATTTTCGCCGCGGTGATGCTGGGTCTCGGCCGCGCCATCGGCGAGACGATGATCGTGCTCATGGCGACGGGGAACACGCCGATTCTGGATTTCTCGCCATTCAACGGCATGCGCACGATGTCCGCGGCGATCGCCGTCGAGATTCCCGAGGCGCCGCAAGGTGGAACCCTGTACCGAGTTCTGTTTCTCACCGGTGCGTTGCTGTTCGTGTTCACGTTCCTGATCAATACCGGGGCGGATCTCATCGCCCGCCACCTCCGAAAGCGATATGCCCAGTTCTAGCCCGAGAGCAGCGAATGCAAGCGACCCGACGTTGCGCGTGACCACGGTCAAGACCACACCGTTGTCGCGCCGGCGTATCTGGGGAGATTTCTGGCGCCAAGGCTTGCCGGCCATCTGGACGAGCGGCGCCATGCTGCTTTGCATCGTCGCCATGCTGACGACGATCCTCGTGCTCACCCTCGTGCGCGGTCTCGGCCAGTTCTGGGCCAAGCCGCTCGTGCGGTTGGAGACCACGAACGGCGTCTACATGGGGACCGTGCAGGGAAGCGAAGCCGCCGGCGGCGGCGCGCCCGGCGAGCGCACCCAACTGCGCATCGGCAATCGTGACCTCTATGGCCTCGATTTCCGCTGGTTCGAGCCCAGCGACATCAAGGGACGCACGACTCCCACGGATGCCGTCGTGGTCGAGCGCGACGAGCACGGCAACTTCCATGGGTTCCTGCGCGAGCTGCATTTGGGCGAACGCAATCTCGTGGGGGACGCGGCGTGGCAAGTCTTCGCCGCGGAGGCGGAGACGGCGAGGCGCGTGCACGAGCGGCTCATGGAGCTCGACGCTCGCGACGAGGCCGGCCAGGATGTCAGCATTCGAGACGAACGCCAGCGTCTGTCGCAAGATCTGCAAGGTCGTGAAGCGGTGTTCGAAGACGCCGGCGGCACGCGAAAAAACATCCGTTTGGAGCATGTGGTGCGCGCCTATCGGCCCAACGACATGGGCCCGATGGCGAAGAGCCGCTTGTACGTCGCGCGCTTCTGGGAGTTCGTCGCCACCAACCCGCGCGAATCGAACACGGAAGGCGGCATCTTTCCTGCGCTCTTCGGCACCGTGCTCATGGTGGTGCTGATGACCTTGGCGGTGGTGCCGCTCGGCGTCATCGCGGCGCTCTACTTGCACGAGTACGCGCGCGAGGGTCCGCTGCTGCGGGCGGTGCGTTCTGCGGTCGGCAACCTCGCCGGCGTTCCTTCCATCGTCTTCGGCATGTTCGGCCTCGCTTTCTTCGTCTACGGCGTGGGCGGCAATATCGATCGCATGTTCTTTTCCGAAGCGCTGCCGACGCCGACCTTCGGCACGGGCGGCATCCTCTGGGCGTCGATGACCTTGGCGCTGCTCACGCTCCCGGTCGTGGTCGTGGCCACCGAGGAGGGACTGTCGGCAGTGCCGCGCGCGTCGCGCGAGGGCTCTCTCGCTTTGGGTGCCACGCAGTGGCAGACGCTCCGGCACGTCGTCCTGCCGCAGGCGGTCCCGGGAATCCTGACCGGTGTGATCCTTGCCACCAGCCGCGCCGCGGGCGAGGTGGCCCCGCTCATGCTCACCGGTGTGGTGAAGCTGGCTCCGTCCCTGGCGCTCGACGGATCGGCTCCCTTCGTGCATCTGGAGCGCAAGTTCATGCATCTCGGATTTCACATCTATGACGTGTCGATGCAATCGCCGAACGTGGAGGCGGCCAAGCCCATGGTCTACAGCACGACCCTGCTCCTCCTGATCCTGGTGGTTGCGCTCAACGCCACCGCAATCACGGTGCGCAATCGCATGCGTCGGCGTTATCGTGGAGCGGCCCTATGAACGTGTTCGGAACCTCTCCGCGCGAGGAGGAGCTCACCCTGCCGGCGACCCCCCAAGACGCAACGACGCCTCGAGCCGAGCCGTTGGCGATCGAGACGGTGGATTTGCGATTCTTCTACGGCCCGACCGAGGCGCTCAAGCGCATCGACATCCAGATTCCGCGCCATCAGGTGACGGCGTTCATCGGCCCTTCGGGATGCGGCAAGTCCACACTGTTGCGTTGCTTCAATCGCATGAACGATCTGATCGAGGGCTCGCGCGTGGTCGGCAAGGTGCTGGTGGACGAGCAGGACATCTACCAAACCGACGTCAAGCTCGAGGAGCTGCGCCAGAAGGTGGGGATGGTGTTCCAGAAGTCGAACCCGTTCCCGATGACCATCCAGGAGAACCTCACCTTCGGCCCGCGGATGCGCGGCATCAAGAGTCGCAGCCGTCTGGACGAGATCGTCGAGAACTCGTTGCGGCGCGCCGACCTGTGGCGCGAGGTCAAGGATCGGCTGAAGGAGTCGGCGCTGTCGCTCAGCGGCGGCCAACAACAGAGATTGTGCATCGCGCGCACCTTGGCCAACGAGCCAAGCATCGTGCTCATGGACGAGCCCGCCTCGGCGCTCGACCCGATTTCGACCGGCAAGATCGAAGAAACCATCTTCGAGCTCAAGCGCGACTACACGATCGTGATCGTCACCCACAACATGCAGCAGGCAGCCCGGTGCTCGGACCTCACGGCGTTCTTCTACCTGGGCGAGCTCGTCGAGTTCAACCGTACCGAGCAGATGTTCAGCCGGCCGGAAAAGAAGCAGACCGAAGACTATATTACTGGTAAGTTCGGTTGATGCGGGGGTTGGGATGGAAGCCAGACAAAGCCTGAGGAAACGCCATTTCGAGCGCGAGCTGGACGAGCTCAAGCAACGCATTCTGCGCATGGGCGGGATCGTCGAGGACCTCTTCCTCCGTTCCATCGAGGCGCTCTCCGAGCGCGATCGGTCGCTGGTGACGGAGGCGAGCCGCATCGAGACCGAGATCGACGCCGAGGAAGTCCGCATCGAAGAGGACTGCCTGAAGCTCATCGCGCTCTACCAGCCGGTCGCCGGCGACCTGCGCTTCATCACCTCGGCGCTCAAGATCAACGCCGAGCTCGAGCGCATGGGCGACTTGGCCCTGCACATCGCAGAGCGCGCACGCGACCTGGCCATCCACCCACAAGTGCCGGTGCCGCCGGACCTGCGGCGGATCGCAGCCGACGTGCAGCGCATGGTGCGGAGCAGCCTGGAGTCGCTGGTCAACCAGGACTCCGATCTCGCCATGCACGTGCTCGAAGCGGACAATCAAGTCGACGACTTGCACCGGCTGATGTTCCACCACGTGGCGCGCGAGCTGAAGGCGAATCCGCAGCTGGCCGAGCCGCTGCTGCAGCTCCTGTCGGCATCGCGGCATCTGGAGCGCATCGCCGACTCCGCGACCAACATCGCCGAGGACGTCTACTACCTCGTCGAGGGCCAGATCATCCGTCACCGCACCGACATCGGCGATTGACGCATTCCCGCGCGACCCCACGTGCGGCGCGCCGGGATTTCGGCATCGCATCCTCGCGGCGCCGCCAATCGGCCTCGAGCCTCGGTCTAATCGTCTCGCTGAGTGTTATTCTCGGCGCTCTTTGGCGGAAAGGGGACACGGCGCATGCGCGTGCTGATGCTGGGCTTCGGCCACGTGGCGCAAACAATGGCCGAGATTCTCACCCACGAACGCGAC
Source organism: Candidatus Krumholzibacteriia bacterium (assembly GCA_035649435.1). Taxonomy (GTDB): domain Bacteria; phylum Krumholzibacteriota; class Krumholzibacteriia; genus DASRJW01. The sequence continues at coordinate 26,089 of DASRJO010000037.1, forward strand.
CGGTACCCAGGCGTTCGAGGACTGCATCTCGACGTCGTCGGATTGTTCACGCGCCGCCACGGCGCGATAGCCGGCCGCGTCGATCTCGGCGAAGCGCTGCGGGCGATGCGTTCCGGTGCCGGGCTCCGTGCCGACCACCCGCAGGCTGCCACGATGCCGGCACTCGAGGCCGTGTGCACGCTCGACTACGATGTCCTGATCGAGCTCACGGTGCTCTCCATCCGCGATCGTGGCGAACCGGCGTTGTCCTACGTCCGCGAAGCGTTGCAGCGCGGGAAGCACGTGGTGACGGCGAACAAAGGGCCGCTCGCATTCGCATATCACGGTCTCGCGGCGTTGGCGCGTGAGCGCGGGAAGTTTCTCTTGCACGAGTCGGCGGTCATGGACGGTGCGCCGCTCTTCGCACTTGCACGCTCGGCGCTCCGCGGCTGCACCATCCAGGGTGTGTCGGGCATCCTCAATTCGACGACCAACTTCGTCTTGAGTGAGATGGAGCGCGGCGTGGCGCTCGCCGATGCCGTCCGCACCGCACAGGATGAAGGGTTCGCGGAGGCCGATCCATCCCACGACCTGGAGGGCTGGGACGCGGCGGCGAAGATCACGGTTCTCGCCAACGCGCTCATGGGCGGCGATCGGACGCCGCTCGATGTCGAACGCGAGGGCATCCTCGGCGTGACCGCCGAGCGAGTCCAGGCGGTGCAGGCGGCGGGTTCGCGGCTCAAGCTCGTGTGTCGCGCCTGGCGCGACGCCGGGGGGGTGCGCACACGTGTTGGTTTGGAGGAGCTCCCCGCGTTGCACCCTTTCTCCACCTTGAGCGCCAACGGCTCGGTGCTCCGGATCGAGACCGACCTCATGGGACCCATCGTGGTGGCGCAAGAGGAGCCGACTCTTTCCGATACAGCTTATGGCGTCCTGAACGACCTCCTGACCATCGCGGCGGCATCGCCCGGGCACTGACGCGGGATTGCTTTTCGCCTCTCCGGGGTTATACTTCCCGCGGTGCTCCATGCTCTGGGCGATCGAACGGCTCCACCGGGTGCACTGACCCCACCATTTCCGCGCCGGTCCCGCAACCGATCGTCCACTCCGTGGGCCCGCTCTGCCTGCGTGAATTTCACGATCGAGGGGAGTCGGGCAATGATCGCTTCGCGATTCCTGCGTTTTTCATTTTTTCTCGCGTGCCTTCTGCAAATCTCACTCGCTTCGACCGATGTCGCGGCGCTGAATCAGATTCGGGACGAGGAGTGGTCGTATCGCGGCGAATTGCCACGGTATCCGGCCAGCTCGGTCGTGAGCGTCGGGTTCTTCGCCAACGTTGGTGACATGGACCTGCCGTCTCGAGTCGTATTCACACTCAACGTCGTGAATGCCGAGGGAGATTACCTGCCGTTGGTGGAGTATCGGTGGGGTCGTTGGGAAGAAATCGCTGCACCGGGAACGCCGATCACGGCATACGCCAGCTTTCGCTTGTCTTGCGACGGCGACGGCCTAGTGATCGTCGAGCCGGTCGAGACTTGGTTCGGGTTCTGTAATCGTGGCCAGATCGAGCTGGATGTGCGCGATCTGGAAAACGTGCAGATCTTTCCAGTTCAGGTCCAGGGCCCATTCGGCCTCGGGCTCGTGGATCGCGGCGGCTACCTGGGTCCGAACCCGACGCCGCGCGATGCCTTCGCTTGCGCCGGTGCCGCTGGCATCTCGCTCGACGCCGCCACGGCGGCGCGCGAGGTGTCGATCCAGAAGAGCCGGGCGGCCAACGCCATCGCCAACGGCAACACGGGTTCGGTGGGCCTCTACTTCGACCCACTGGGTCAAGTGTGCAGCGGCACCATCCTACCGGATCACCCCGCCACGGTGTACGTCGTCGCCAAGATGGCGGGGATGAGCGAATGCGGCATCGCCGGTGCCGAATTTCGCTTCACCGGCATTCCCGATTCTTGGATGACGTACCCGGTCGCAACCCCGGACATCCTCGGGATCGGGGATCCGCTGGCCGACGGCGTCACGATGGGGTTCAAGTGTAAACGCCCCGAAGGGGGCATCGCCGTGCTCTATAGCGTGCAGGTGCTGGCGCTGGAGGAGGTGCATGACCTGGAGTTCGCTATCGAACGTCGCAACCCGCCGGCAGATCCGGATTTCGATTGTCCGCTGCTGGTGCTCTGCGACTATCCGGCATTCACGATGATCTGCGTCAATGGATTCACGTGCAACGTGAACGCCACCGAGCCGCGACTGTGCGCCGTCCCGACGGGCGTCGAAGCCAAAACTTGGAGTGGCATCAAGACCTTGTTCCGCTGATCCGTCACTCGCGCGGCGGTGAAATCGACGGCCTTCCTCCACGTCCTTCCTCCCCGGTCGGACGTGGGGGGAGGCTGTTTGATGAATGGTCGCGATGGGGGCAACTGCGGGGATCGACTCCTCGTTGGGATCCGCATCGCGTGGCACTACGGCTGGTTCCCGCCGACGGTGTCCGCTCTGTATCTCAAGGTGCCGGAGAAAAAGCTCACCTTCCTCCTTCTCTCGAACTGCGATGGCCTGAGCGCCGGGATGGCCTGGACCGCGGAGGGCATCCGCGCATCCCCTTACGCCAGGCTCTTCCTCGAGCATTTCGTCTCTCCCTGACGCAGAACCCCGGCGATCGCCTTGGCATGCTCTTGGCAGATGAATAGGGCGAGACAGTGGATCGTCCTTCATCGTGACGCGGGGTCCTGCATTGTCCCGCGGGAGGGTAGGTGTCATGCGCCGCGTTTTCGCATGGATGCTTCTCGTCTGCATCACGGGGTGCAACGGCACCGTCGTCTTACAGAGCCAGTCCCAGCCGCCTCGCCAGCAGCCCGTCCCGGGATCGAAGACGCTGTACTGCGACATCTCGCAGCGGCAGGCCGCCGAGATCGTGGCCGCGGAGGCCGACGCCCGCCAATGCGATGACCTGGACGTCCAATCGGTCAAGCGCGATGGCCAACGTTGGAAGGTCGAGCTCACCGGGGAGTGCAATTGCCGCGAGGCCCGCATCCGGGCCAAGGTCGATCGACGCACGGGTGAGATCGAGTCCTACAAGATGAAGCTCGGCGACGACAATTGCCGCGGTCACTGATCCAGGCGGAACCGAACGGCTCGACCTCGGCCCGTTCACCCATGGGCAACAAGCCGCGCGGGCGCCTGATCCCGAACGACTCGCGCTGAATCCGCCGCTCCACCCTTGGGGCGGCGGATTGTTTCCCTCGCGCTGTCGAGATGCGTCCTCAATCGCGATAGAGGCGCTTCACCTTCGTCCAGGTTTCCCCTGCCACCGCGACCTGGCACCGGATCTCGTTGGCACTCTCAACCGTGTAGGATCGTACGCGTGAACCGGCACCAGGCTCGATGATTGTCCGGCCGGTTCTGAGCCAGGAATCGGACGATAGGATCGGCGTCGAGCCCAAAGCATGGCCCACAAACCGCGCCTCAGACACGGCGAAGAATCCGCCCAAGCGACGAGCCGGCGGATACCCGAAGGTTCTCCTCGCGCTTCGAACACCGAGTCTGTCACGCCTGCTGGTGCGCGGGCAAGCAAGCTCACTGCGGTGGACGAGCCCGTCGAGCGGCGGTGGGATTCGGCCCTCCTGTTGCCCATCCTCCTGGTGCTTCTCGGCACCCTGGCAGGAATCGGGGCCAAGCTCTATTCCAACAGTGTCTGGGACGATGCCTACGTCTTCGTCCGCTACGCACGCAACCTGCTCGCACACGGCGCCGTATCCTGGAACCCAGCCGGCGATCCGACCTACGGCACCACTGCCCCGATGTATCTCGTTGTCGTGGTTCCGCTCGAGTGGATCCTCCGAAGCGATGCTGCGGTCGTGGCGGCAGCCGCCAGCCTGCTCTGCGGCCTCGTATTCTTGGGTGTGCTCTGGCACCTGCTCGATCGCCACATCGAGACGAATTCCGCAATCGTCCGGCGCTGCGCCGTGTTCTTTGTCGGCACAGTCGTCCTCTGGTCCATCCATCCTCTGGCGGAGCACTTCGTGTCCGGTATGGACACGACGTTCGCGCTGCTCTACGCCACGACCTACTTACTGGCAGTGAAACACGACGAGCGCAACGAGGATCGTCGAAGCCTTCTCCTTGTCGGCATACTCGGCGGCCTCGGCTTCTGGGCGCGACCGGACATCATGATCTTCTCGGTTTCCGTGCCACTGGCGATGCTGCTCGTCGGGCGCGAACCCCGACGCCGTGCCTGGCTGCGACTCGGCATCACCCTCGCTGTGGCGGGCTTGCTCGTGCTCGTGTCGTGGCTCTATTTCGCCTCGCCGCTCCCTCTCTCGTTCTATGCCAAATCGACCAAGCTCTATGAGGACACCGTCTATGCGGCTCACCGCAACGACCCGCGCTTCGAGCTCATTCGTTTTTGCCGTGCATATTGGCCGCTCGCCGGTTTCATCTTGATGCGCCTCGGGCTCGTCGCCGTCCGTCGCGCACGGCGCTTCTCTCCGGTGGAAATCGGACTCCTCGCCGGGACGGTGCTCTTCATCGTGTATTACGCAGGCTTCGTGCTGCAGATCTCGGCACTTCACCAGCGCTTCTACTACCCGACGTTGCCTGCCTTGGCTTTCCTCGGGGCGCAGAGCGCGGCGGCGCTCCTCGAGCGCCTGCCTCGCCTTCGGCAAATTCTCTGGCGCCGGCGGGAAGGCATCGCCCTGACGGTGGCGCTCGCCCTGACCGCGATCCCCGGGCTCATCGTGCAGCTACGCCAAATGCAGACGGCGCGCCGAAGCGCGCCATTGTTCGTCCACAACAGCGCCCGGGAGCATTACCGCACCACGTGGATCAGCCGTACCTGGTTTCGGCTGCATTTGTTCTCGGAACTACCCGACGACCTGGTCATGGCGATGACCGAGTTCGGCTACCCGGCAGTCATGAATCCAGGGAAGACCATCATCGATCTGACCGGACTCAACCACACCGAATTCGCACATCACGGCTTCTCGGCGGACATCCTGTTCGGGCAACAGCCTCCCGACCTCATCTTCATGCCTTGGCGGGACTACAGCCGCATGCTGGCGCAGATCCGGACGCATCCCGAGTTCCTCGATGACTATCAGTATTTCTCGCCGAGGCAGCTCGGGACCGCCATGGGGCTGGCGCTGCGGCGCAGCAGCAAGCACTACCCGCGCATGCTGGAGATCGTGCTCGGCGGCCAAGCGAGGTGAAGCCCACGATCCCGCGACAAGGGGCGAGCACCTGCTCGGCAGGTGAGGAGGAGATCGACTCGGACGTTGGCTCGTCGGGGACTTCTTGAACGTTTCGAGGAAGGTTCCCGCAGATGGCGCGTTCAGACCTTTCCCGGTTTTACGGCACATACTCAATCGTCGCGAGGATTCCAAGAACCTCTTCGTGCGCATTATCCGGGTAATGCACCGAGATCGAAGGAGTAAACCCCGATCGATCCTTCAGCTCGACAACCAACTTGCCCTCGGCGTAAACGGCTGGAGTTTGTGGTTCCAGCGAAAAATAGTAGCGAGCGACGTGTCCTCCGCGCACCTCGAGATCAATGAATTGCTTGTAGAATGGCATCAGGTCAGGAATCTCTGCATAGACTGGGCGTGGTGACAGGGCATTCATCCCCGCCGAGAACACCACGGAACCATCATCATCTTGTCATCTCGAGAGAGCAAGAATCGTCGCCACACATCCACTCACCGGAGTAGTCACACGGGAAAGTCATCTGCTGAGCATTCCCAATTTCCCGCGTGGAAGACCCCGCCTCTCCTGGCGGTGGACTCCACGGTCATCGTGGAGGTGGATCGGCGGGGCTCCAGTTCGTCGGTGGACGCGGTTCGTGCGGGAATTCCGTCCATCTCAGGCTGGTCCGATCGAGATTCGCAGGCAGTCCGCCCGGGAAGCGCGCGAAGCTTCTTGCCATCGGCCGGGCTGCGTCAGCCTTTGCGGAACTCGCTTTCCGCTTGGCCCGCTCCCCTGGGGCATAGGAGTCGCGCGGCAACTTGATTTCGGCCGCGTGGCTGTAGCTCGCAGATGTCGAGCCTCCGACGAAGATCCAAATCGGCAGCGTGAACACGCCATACCAGCCATGAGACACCGCCGAAACAGCTCCAACCGTAGTCCACAAGGCCGGGCCGGCGTCGATATCGAAGAACGTGACCTTGATATTGTCGACGTCGGAGCTCGGGAAGCCGAGCAGGCCGTCTGCGTTCAACATGAAAATACTGTCGGGATGCATGGCGATGAGCTCGCCGTGGAAAGCCTGTCCCTCTCTCTGCTCTACGAGGCGGATCGTGACCCAGGCGCCGTGGGGACTCGACTGGATCTCCTCGGCGTCGGGGAGCCAGCCCGGCGGCGCCGTGTTGGTGGCGCATCCAGCGCACAAGATCGCAAGCGAGCCCAGCAGCAGCCGTGCGCGCTGGGTGCGCTTCGCACCCGTATCCTGCTCGTTCCTACGGCCGTCCATATCGACTCGCCCAGAAGACGCTCTCCATCTCAGGCTCGATGCGTTTGTACTCGGGCGCCAGCTCCAGCAAGAGCTGTCGCGGGTTGAGCAGAAGCATCGCCGCCTTCTCCAAGTCCTCTTCCTTCATCCAGGACTCGCGCATCCATTCGAGATAGTAACCTTTGCTTTCCAGGAAGAGCTCATACGCGACGTCGTCCCGCGGCAGCCGGTACACCAGGGTGTACGAGTCTCCGGGTAGAGTGGTGAGGGCGTGCTCTTCATCGCATAGCCAATGGTCGACCCCGGCGTCCGCAACGCCGTCGCGGCGCACGTGTGTCGGGCACAACCGCACGGGCTCAGCCCGATCCACGAGATGCACGAGCGCGGCCTGGTCCAGTCGCCAGGCACCGCGCGTCAACAATAAGCGCAGGCGCAGGGTGCCCGCCGGGATTTCGGGCAGCTTCACGAGACGGAGATCGGTGGCGATGGGGCCAGTCTCCCGGTCCACCGCGACCGTGCGCCAGTCGCTCTCCGTCGCGACCTGTACCGTGATCCTGCCGACGAGCGAGTCGAAGGCGGCGACTGGCATGTTCGTGACAGGGCCAGCATGATCGAGAGTAGCCAGAAACTCGACGGCGCGAGTTCCGAGGTAGGCGAGACCCTGGTAGAAGAGGTACGTGGTGAGAAGGGTCTGTCGCGCGCCCAGAACCAGGCCGAGCGGTCCTGCCGGGGGTGCTTCGAACTCGAGATCGACGATTTCTCGAGCGGCAAGATCGGTCGAGTCCGTCACGCTCGAGCGCTCCAGGCCGTCGAGCGCGAGCAGGGCAGCGCTGCAATCGCCTTCCGGGGCGACGGCACGGTCGGGTGGAGTGAGAGAATCCGCATTCCAGAATTCGCCCGAGGCCGTGGCGAAAACGCGCACGCCAGGGCGACGCGGCGCGGCGAGAACATGAGCGTAGCGAACGACGTGGGTTTCCAGCGCCTCGTTCTTCATGGTGATCTCCACCGTGTCACCGTCGGGCACGGCGTGGAACAGCGCATCGATGTCGCGCTTTTCGAGTGCCGGGGCGACGCTGGCGGAGAATCCCTCGGCCATCAGCACGGAATGTTGACCGTTCGAAACGTAGAAGGTGGGGCAGGAGCCGAAACAAGCCTTCTCCTGAGTCAGACAGATGATGGAAAGGATGGCGGATCCGATGCTGATCACCGCGAGGGGCGCAATCGCAGCAGATGTGTGGACCACATTGGTCTCGAAGAGCGAGACCGAGTCGGTACGCACGGCGAAGCTCCCAATGCGCAGCGTGTCCCGGTCGGTGCCGTAGAGCACACCGTTCCCGTTCACCGTGGCGGACTGTGCGTGTGGGGAGATGAACCAGTCGGAGAGCACGTAGAGCCTGCCGTCCCGCATGTGGATCTTGAGGAAGCGCGACTTTGGGTCGAGCTGCCCGATCGCATCGGGCGTGTGCAGTGACCGCTTGACGACGCGGGCGCAGGCGATGCAGAGCACCAGCGTGGGCAGGAGGAAAGCTCGGGTGCGGCGGATGCTACGCGCCGAAGCATACACGTACCGCCGCGGCGACACGTGTCGCGTGGTGTCGGGCGACACGGTCAGTGGTTCGTCCACAAGAGCGACACTACGTGTCTCGTCCTGGTCTGTCAAATGAACCGGCGAGAAGACGCATCGCAACTTCGAAGGGCATTTT